>DATKQD010000144.1:0-5391 GCA_035532895.1 Chloroflexota bacterium | reverse complement strand
TACTGGGGCAGCGACGAGGCCATGCAGGAAGGCACGCCGGTGCACGCGCTGGAGCACGATGCCGCCGTAGCCATGCCACCCATCCTGCTGCTGCAGCGCGAGGGCGACCCGGTGCATCCTTTGCCCATGCAACAGCGCTTTGTGGCTGCGTACCAGCAGCGTGGCGGAGACATTCGCCTGGAGATGTTCAGCGGCGTGGCAGAGCGCTTTGCGCCCGCTGAGGACGCCCCGGAGACCATGCGCGTGATGGACCTGATCACCACCTTCATCAAGCAGCAGGCGGGAGAAGAGCAGGCGAGCTGACTGCCAACTAACGCTGCTCGCTCGCCGCGCCGCGTGATACCCTGGCCGAATGCGAATCGCGGTCATCGGCGCCGGGGGCGTGGGCGGCTTTCTGGGCGGGCTGCTGGCGCGGGCCGGCCACGAGGTGGCCTTTCTGGCGCGCGGTCCGCACCTGCAGGCCATCCGCCGCCAGGGGCTGCAAGTGCGCAGCCCCCAGGCTGGAACCTTCACCGTCCATCCTCTGGCCAGCGATGATCCGGGCGATCTGGGTGAGCGGGAGCTGGCGCTTCTGGGCGTCAAAATGTACGACTTCGCCGCCGCGACTCAGGCGGCCAGCCGCGTGCTCGCGCCCAGCGGCCGGGCGATCACCATTCAGAACGGGCTCGACGCGCCGGACGAGTTAGCTGCCGCCATCGGCCCCAGCCGAGTGATCGCCGGTACGGCGGCCATCGAGGCGACCATCCTGGAGCCGGGCGTAATTGGCCACCTCATCCCCGTGCATCAGCTGCGCCTGGCAGCGCTCGAGGGTCCGCCTACCGAACCACTGAATCAGCTGGCGGGGCTCTTTCGCGAAGCCGGCATCACGGCGGCCACCGCGCCCGATGGGCGCCAGGCGCTGTGGGAAAAGATGGGCATCCTCGTGCCCTTCGCCACGTTGACCTCCGCGGGCAACCTCACCCTGGGCGACATCCTCGCCGTCCCTGAGGCAGAGGAGGTGTTTCGGCGCCTTACCGCGGAGATGCTGTCTGTGGCAAGCGCGTGCGGCCACGATGTCGCCGCCGCGGTGGCAGCTTACCGTGCACTCGTAGATGAGAACGCCGGCAGCATGGGCAGCTTCACCAGCTCCATGAACCGCGACTTCCGCGACGGCAAGCCCCACACCGAGCTGGAGTGGATCACCGGTAAAATTGTCCGCCTGGGACTGGAGAGGGGTGTAGACGTCACCACGCACCAAGCGCTGTACGCGCTGCTGAAAGCGCGCACGCACCGAAGGGAAGCCGCATGATCAAGATCATCGCCGGCGCGAACCGTCATCCGAACAGTCGCTCGCTGGCCGAATTCCACCACTACTGGAGCCACCTGCACGGCCCCATGTTCGCCAAAACGCCGCACTTGCTGCGCTACGTTCAGCACCTCACCCTGCCCGAGGCCTACGGCAGCAACCCGGCGCCCACTCATGATGGCGTCTCTTTCTTCTGGTACGAAAGCCTCGATGCGCTGCGCAATGCGTCGCCGTCTCCGCGCCTGGCAGACGTGATCGGGCCCGAGGATGGCGACGTGTACGACTGGTACGTGCGCTCCGCCCGCTACGGCGATCCCAACGTGATCACCCTGGCGCACAACGTTCGCGCGGACGATGCGCAGCTGTTCGACCGGCTGCCGGAGTGGCCTATCGGCCACAAACGCATGAGTGTCATCGCTGCCGAGCGGGTGGTGCTGGATGGCCCCACCACACCCAGCATGGTCAAGGCAGTGATCGTTGCCTCGCGCCTGCCGGGCCTCACCCTCCGCGAGTTTCAGGATCACTGGATCACCGTGCACGGCCCGCTGGGCGCCAAGGTGCCTGGCCTGCGGCGCTACGTGCAGAACCATGCCCTGCAGGAAGCCTACGCCTTTCGCGACCTGACGCACGATGGTTTTGCGGAGCTCTGGTTCGATGACCTGGCGGCGTTGCAACGGGCGGTGCAGACGCCGGAATGGAAGGCGCTCCAGGAGGATGGACGGACGCTGTTCGCCCAGCCCATGGCCACGGTCATTGCCCGCGAAGGCGTGATCAAGGGCTGACAGCGCGTCGGCCAGCGGGTGGCGCTACTGTTGTAATCTATGGCGCCATCCAGCGAGCCGCTTGAGGATATTCTCAGCAGCGCGAACGACCTGGCCGATGCGGTGACCGCGCAGGTCAGCGGACTGGCCTACGGGCAGGCCTGCTCGCGGCAGGCGCTGGAGTCTGTGGTGCTGAGCGGCCTTGGGCGTGCCAGCGAAGCAGTGCGGCGGCTCAGCCAGGCGTTAGACTCGGCCCAGCTCTCCCTCCAGCCCACCGCGGGCTTCAGCGCGGCGCTGGCCATGGCCGATCAACGGCTGGCCTTCTTCCAGGGGTGCACCATGCGGCGCTCCTCCGCTCATCCTCCGGCGCCGGAGGCCGAACAGTGCGCCGAGGCAGCGGAGCAGCGGGCGCAGGCGGCCTGCGCCAGCGGCGCCATGGATCGCCTGGTGGAGGCGTACAAAGCACTCGAAGGCCTGGAAGCGCGCGTGGCCGAGATTCGCGCTGCCAGCGCCAGCCCGAGCGGCGCGCCTGAGCCGCGTGTACTGGACCTTCCCCGCGCACGGATACTGGTGGCGCGCCGCGCCATCGGCAGCGCCATCGTCGCCCGTGACGACGATGCCGACGACTGAACTGGCCGCGATCCTCTGCGGCTCAATCTGTCTCACGACGTTCGCGGGCGGCCCTTCACAAGACCTTCATCCAAGCTTCACAACAGGTTGCTTGACAATTTCCCGGCAGAGCTGATAGCCTCTCGAAAACTGGCTGCCGTAGCAGACCGCTGAGAGGCGGAGGCGGCGCGCCTCCCTACACACAAGCGGCGTTCCGGCGGCTTGTTTTTGTGAACGGGGCACGCGCAAGACGGGCCGTGCATCGGCAGCACACCGGTCGCAAAGGGAATGGCCCAACCACTATTGGTACACCCCGAAACGCCTAGCAGCGCGCTCCCGGCCCCGCGAGCTGAGGTGCATCCTCGCGTCAAACACCGGGGGCGAGCGCGGCAGGACCTCACCCTGTGGCTGTTGGTACTTCCGGGGGCAGCGTGGCTGCTCATCTTCTACATCGTTCCCAGCCTGGGCGACATCATCGCCTTTGAGAATTACCTGCCCTTCATTGGATTCATCCACAGCCAGTGGGTGGGCTTGCAAAACTTCTCGGACCTCGTGCACGACCGCGACTTCTGGCACGCTGCCAAGAACACGCTGACGCTGTGGGGGCTGCAGGTGGTGCTGGACTTCCCTGTGCCAATCATCTTCGCGCTCATCCTCAGCAGCCTCATGAGCCTCAAGCTGCGGGCCGCCCTGCAAAGCATCGCCGTCATGCCGCACTTCCTTTCCTGGGTGGTGGTTGTGGGCATGTACAACAGCCTCTTCGGGCGCATCGGCGCGCTGAACCAGCTGCTGCGAACACTGGGGCTGCCACAGGTCGAGATCGTCACCAACCCCGCCTTGTTTCAGTGGACGTTGACCCTGCAACTGATCTGGAAGGAAACCGGCTGGGGCACGGTCATTTATCTGGCGGCCATGGTGATGATCGACACGCGCTTGTACGAGGCAGCCGCGGTGGATGGTGCGGGGCACTGGCGGCGCCTGTGGCACATCACCCTGCCGGGCATCTCTGGCATTGTGCTGCTGTTCCTCATCCTGCAGATCGCGCAGTTCCTGTCCACTGGCGCGGAACAGGTACTCATCCAACAAGTCCTCGTGGGCAACCAGGCGTCGGAGATACTCAGCACGTACGTGTACAGCCACGCCATTGGCGTAGGCGAGTGGAGCCTCTCCACCGCGGCCGGCATTATCAACGGCGCGGTCGGGCTGGTGCTCATCCTCATCTGTTTGCGGCTCTTCCGGCGCGTAGGCTTCTCCGCCTTCGAGGCCCGCGCGTGATCGCCCGCCCGCAGCGCCCGGCCTGGATGGAGCAGCCAAACCGGTTGAACCTCGCGGCCAAGGCCATCTTCCTGGCCTTTGTGGTGGTGGGGCTGCTGTACCCGCTGCTGAACATCCTGGCCACCAGCATCAGCAGCCCGCGGGATATCAACTTCGAGGGCCAGCGCGTCGGGTTCCATCCCACGCTGCTGGCCTATGAGTTCCTCCTGGGGCGTGGCTTGGTGTTCCACGCGCTGCTGGTGAGCATCGGCATCACCGCCGTGGGGACGGCCGCGACGATGATCGTGACCACGGCGCTGGCCTACGCCCTGACTCGGCCTTTCCAGGGCAACCGAGCCCTGCTGCTGCTCGTCGCCATCAGCTTTCTGGTGCCCGCGAATTTCATTCCCACCTACTTGGTGGTTCGGGCGCTCGGGCTGCTCAACAACTACGCCTCGCTCATCCTGCCGGTGCTGGTGAACTCGCTGGGCGTTATCGTCATCCGGCAGTTCATCATCATCGCCATTCCGCCGGATCTGGGTGAAGCCGCCCGGTTGGACGGCGCGACCGAATTTCAAGTGATGATGCGCGTGGTCCTGCCGATGTCCAAAGCCGTGATCGCCGTCATCGCCCTGTTCACCGCGGCGGATTACTGGAACGCGTACCTGGGCGCTGTGCTGTACCTGGATAGCAGCACCATGTGGCCGCTGACGCTCATCTTTCGGGCCGGTGGGGGTGGTGGGCCAGGGTCGTTCGGCGCGGCGACCACCGTTATTTCCGCGCTGCCTATCTTCTGTCTGTACCCCTTCCTGCACCGCTTCTTCGCGGCCGGGCCGCTCTCCGGCGCAGGCGCCGTGCAGTATGCCGGCCCCACGCGGCGGGAGGTGCAGGAAGCCAAGCGCCAGGCGCAGGAGCGCGCCGCCCACACACTCACCCCCGCCGCGGTGCAGGAGGGCCACATGATTCCCAATGATGAAGCCGACTTCCAGAGCATGCTGCCAAAGCTGCGCGGCTACCGCCGTGACGATCTGGATGAGCGGTTCAGGCAGGTCGCCGAAACGATGGTTCTCCCCGCGCTGGAGGGTCTGGCTCAGCGCCTCAGCGCCGAAGGGCACGAGTGCCGCATTGACAGCTTCTTAGAGCGACCCATCCCGGCCGGCGGCCAGGCCGTGTACTTCACCTTTGATACGCGCTACGCGCCGGGCGAGAGATCTCTCTGCATTCGCCTCCCACCGGGCGAGTCCATGGTGCAGATCGACCGCCCCCTGCGCGGCATGCTCACATCGGAGCACCTCCCACTCACCAGCCTCAAGCCCGAGGTCGTGCAGCGCCTGGCACTCTACTATGTGCGCGCGGCGATTGAATGACGGCTCAGGGCAACATCGCCACATAAGGCACAATTGGGGACGTTATGAAAATCGCACAGATGATCGTCCGCGTCTGCGGTGTGCTGCTTATTTTGCTGGGTATCGCCTTCTGGAT
>DATKQD010000143.1:0-13127 GCA_035532895.1 Chloroflexota bacterium | reverse complement strand
CGGCAGCCCTTTAAATGCTCCATTTTGCTGCAGAATCTGCAGCGCGCGCTGGGCAGCCGGCGTGAGCGGCGCGTCTTCTTCGCGGAACATAGACGGGAGCTGAAAGTCCGCGCAGCGGCAGAAGGCACAGGGCCGCTTCGCGCCAGGCCGGGCGGCCTTGTGGGCACCCTCGGTATGGTGGCAGACGCAGTACTGCGCGTCCACTTCCGCTACTGTGGTTTCGGGCAGCGGGCGAGCGAGCTCGTCTTCGCCTCTGCCGAAATTGGGCCGCTCCCGGCCACCGGTTCTCTCAGCCATAGTTCGTCGTCTTTTCCTCTCCCTTTATCGGCGCCCCAATCCGCCGGCCAGCCCCAACTGGCTGCCCGATCATAGGCGCCAGCTTGGCTCCCGTCAATGAGGAAAAGAGTGCAGAAGTCGCGTCCGCCCGGCTGGTCAGGCAAGAAGTTGCCGGTGGGTCGCGGTTTTCATAGCGCCGACATAGCTGGCCAAATCGCGAAGCATGTCGGCTGGCTGGTTCTGCCCGGCGGTGATGAGGTCCACCACCGCCGAACAGGAGATGGCGCCATGGGCGCCGGCCTGGGCCACGCGCCGAATGTGGTCCGGCTGGCTGATGCCGAAGCCCACTACCAGCGGCAATGCAGTGACACCGCGGGCTCGGGCCAGCAGCTCGGCAACGGGCTGCTGTACGGCGTCTCGAGCGCCGGTGATGCCGGACAGGGCAACGACGTACAGCCACTCCCGCGCGGCCGCGGCGATGGAATGCAGTCGCGCGTCGCTGGTGCTGGGCGCAATGAGGAAGGTGGTGCCGATGTGCGCGGCTTCGGCGGCCCGCCGAAAGGGCGCAGCTTCCTCAAGCGGCACATCCACCACAATTGCGCTGTCCGCGCCGTTGTCGGCCAGGACCTTGAAGAACCGCTCGGGCCCAAACTGGAAGATGCAGTTAGCGTATTCAAGCACCAGGAGGGGTACATCGGTCACCGCGCGTGCTCGGGCGATCCAGGCATACGTCTCGGCTTTGGTGGTGCCGCGTCCGAGCGTTCGGCTGTGTGCAGCTTGCAACGTCGGGCCGTCCGCCACGGGATCGGAGAACGAGCAGCTCAGCTCAATCGCGTCGGCCCCGGCCTGAACCATCGTTTTGACGATCTCTGTGTCCAGCTCGAAGCTCGGATCGCCCGGCACAATGCCGGGAATGAAAGCCAGGTCGCCGGCTGCTTTGAGCTGCGCGAACATGTGACTCAGCCGTTCCACGCACTGACCTCCTGCAGGTCCACCTTCAGCGCGCTGGCGATGTTGAAGATGTCTTTGTCGCCGCGGCCGGAAAGGTTCACCACGATGATGCTGGAGGGGTCGAGCGTGGGAGCCAGATCCAACGCGTGCGCGATGGCGTGCGACGATTCCAGCGCGGCAATGATGCCTTCCGCCCGGCAGGTGCGCCGGAAGGCCGCCACGGCCTGCTCGTCCGTTACGCTGGTGTAGCTGGCGCGCCCGGTGGCGCGTAACCAGCTGTGCTCCGGCCCCACTGCCGGGTAGTCCAGCCCGGCTGAAATGCTGTGCGTAGGCAGCACCTGGCCATCCGCGTCGGACAGCACGAAGGTTTTGGTACCGTGCAGAATGCCTGGCCGGCCTTCGGGCGTGGCAAAGCGCGCGGCGTGCCGCCCGCTGTCCACGCCGAGCCCGCCGGCCTCGACGCCAATGAGCTGCACGGGGTCGTCCAGAAAGGCATGGAAGAGCCCCATCGAGTTGCTGCCGCCGCCCACGCACGCCACCAGGTGGGTGGGTAGGCGGTGCTCCGCCTCCAGTATCTGCTGCCGCGCCTCGCGCCCAATCACCGCCTGGAAATCGCGCACCATGGTGGGGAAGGGATGCGGGCCCAGCACCGAACCAAGCAAGTAGTGTGTTTCGGGGTAGCTCGCGGCCCAATCGCGCAGGGCCTCGTTGATCGCGTCCTTCAAGGTTTGACTGCCGCTGGTGACCGGCCGCACCTCGGCGCCGAGCAGGCGCATCCACAGGACGTTGGGCTTTTGCCGCTCAATGTCCACCGCGCCCATGTACACGGTGCAGGCCAAGCCAAGCTTGGCAGCCACGGTGGCCGTGGCAACGCCGTGTTGGCCCGCGCCAGTTTCGGCAATGAGGCGAGTCTTGCCGAGCCGCCGCGCCAGCAGCCCCTGCCCAATGGCGTTGTTGATTTTGTGGGCCCCGGTATGGTTCAAATCCTCCCGTTTGAAATAGATGCGTGGACCCTCGCCCGAGAGTGCAGCCGCAAAGTAGAGGGGCGTGGGCCGCCCTACATAGGTGCGGCGGAGCAGCTCAATCTCTTCCTCAAATGCGGGATCGGCCTGGGCGACATCGTACGCGGCCGCGAGCTCCAGCAGCGGCTGCACCAGCACCTCCGGCACGAAGGTCCCACCGAAGTCGCCAAACCAGCCTGGTGGGTTAGCCGCCGCTGCTCGCGGCCCTGGCATGCCGGCGCGTGGTTGAACCCTGTCCGGTGAAGGTGGGCCTGTGGTGCCCCCAAGGCGGACCCGTCCACCGGGATCCGCCTCAGCCGGCGACATCAAGTACCTCGTAGCGCATGTTCAATCCCTCCACATAACGATCAGCCGTGATCTCCAACCGGTCGCCCGGCATGAAAGCTTCGTCATACAGCACGGGGCGATCGCCCGGCGCGTACGTCGTGCGGATGCTGAGTAGGGCTGGCACGCCCGGTGCCTTGGCCAGCAGGGCGGCGTCGCGCGCGGCGAGATTAACCGGTCGCAGCCGCTCCCGCGCATGCACCACCCGCAGCTCCAGGTCTTCCCTCAGCAGGTCGTACAGCGAGTGTGACTCGATACGTGCCCGCGACAGCCGCGCGCCCAACCCTGCTGGCAGATAGGAGCGCTGATACACGACCGGCAGCCCATCCAGCAGGCGCAGCCGCTCCAGCCGAAACAGCGCTTCGCGCGCGCCCACTTCCAGGGCGCCAGCCGCCTCGCGCTGGCCGTGGACGAGGCGCGTGGAGAGCACGCGCGTGGTCAGGTTCTGCCCTCGCGCGGCCATCTCTTGAGCAAAACTGCGCAACGCACGCAGGTCATACTCGGCTGGGTGCGCGGCCACGTAGGTGCCGGCGCCCTGGCGGCTGACGAGCAGCCCTTCCCGCTCCAGCAGTTGCAGTGCCTGTCGCAACGTCATGGGGGTGACGTCGAACTGCCGGCTCAACTCGCGCTGTGCTGGCAGCCGCTGCCCGGCCAGGTACACGCCGCCTTCGATGCCGGCGCGCAGCCGCCGGGCGATGCGCAAGTAATGCGGCCCGCGCAGCTCATCCTCATGCATAGTGTTCTAGAACACTAGAATAGCAGCGCTGTCAATCCGTTTCGCTGGAGCGACTGCCGCCAGGTGGAGTTGGAGGTGACAATACAGCGGACTATACTGGGGGAAATGGCAACGGCTACGCGGCTGGCACCTGCGCTCGATACGCGCGGTGTACGGGATATTGTCCGGCGGGCGCTGGATGAGGACATCGGTACCGGTGACCTGACGACCGGCCTGACCGTGACGCCGGGGAGCCGCGCCACCGCGACGATTGTGGCCAAGGCGGCTGGTGTGGTGGCTGGGCTGCCGGTAGCCGAGCTCACCTTTCGCGAGCTCGACCCGGACGTGCGCTGGTATGGCGGCGTGACCGATGGCGATTGGGTGGTGCCCGGGGCACAGCTGGCCCGCCTGGAGGGCCTAGCTGTGGCCATTCTCAGCGCGGAGCGTACGGCATTGAACTTCATGCAGCGTCTGTCCGGCATTGCCACAGCCGCGCGCGAGATGGTCCGGCTGGCGGCCGGCCGGGCCACCATTATTGACACGCGCAAAACGGTGCCAGGGCTGCGGCTGCTCGATAAATACGCGGTGGCCGCGGGTGGCGCCCGCAATCACCGTGTGGGCCTTTTCGATGGCGTGCTCCTGAAGGAGAACCACCTGCGGGCCGGCGGCGGCATTGCAGAAGCGGTGCGCCACTGCCGGGCCGGCGTGCCCCTGCTCACCAAAATCGAGGTTGAGGTCACCAATCTCCAGGAACTCGATGAGGCGCTGGCCGCTGGCGCGGACGTTGTTCTCCTGGACAACATGTCGCCCCGGGAGATGCGTGAGGCGGTGGCGCGCACCGCCGGCCGCGCGCTGCTGGAGGCTTCGGGCAACGTGACGCTGGACACGGTGCCAGAAATCGCCGCGACGGGTGTCGATTTCATCTCGTCAGGGGCGCTCACGCATTCGGTGAAGGCCCTGGATATCAGTTTGCTGGTGGAACTATGACCGTTGCAGCCGATCCCCAAGTGGCCTTTCAGGCCGATGCGTTGTCGCCCCAGGATATGGCTCTGGTGGAGGAGATTCAGGCCCTCAGGCGCCAGTGTGGCGCCGTCATCCTGGCGCACAACTACCAATTGCCCTCCATCCAGGATCTGGCAGATTTCACAGGCGATTCGCTGGGCCTTTCGCGCCAGGCCGCGGCAATGGAGGGCGACCTGATCGTCTTCTGCGGGGTGCACTTCATGGCGGAAACGGCATCCATCCTCTGTCCGAGCAAGACCGTGCTGTTGCCCGATCTCACAGCTGGCTGCTCGCTCGCTGACACCATCACCGCCCAGCAGTTGCGGGATTGGAAGGCGCAGTTCCCGGGTGCCGTGGTGGTTTCCTACGTCAACACGTCGGCCGAAGTGAAGGCCGAGAGCGACTATTGCTGCACCTCCGGCAATGCCGTGCAGATCGTGCAATCAATTCCGGAGGATCGGGAGATTCTCTTTTTGCCGGACATGTTCCTGGGCGCACACGTGGAGCGGATGACCGGGCGCAAGATGCACGTGTGGATGGGGGAGTGCCACGTCCACGCGGGCATCGATCCGGAGTCGCTGGGTGCGTTGGCCGCCCGGCATCCCCAGGCAGAGGCGCTCATCCACCCCGAGTGTGGCTGCACCACGCCGCTGTTGTACCTGTCATCCGAAGGCAAGCTGCCGGTGCCTATGCGGGTCATGTCCACCGAGGGCATGGTGCGCGAGGCCGTCTCCTCGCCGGCCCAGGAGTTCATCGTGGCGACGGAGATAGGCATCCTGCATCGCATGCGCCAGGCTGCGCCCGGCAAGACCTTTGTGCCGGCCAACCCCAATGCGTCGTGTCGCTACATGAAGCAGATCACCCTCGAGAAGGTGCGCGACGCGCTTCGCTACCGCCAGTTTGAGGTGCGGGTGCCGGAGGACGTCGCGGCGCGCGCTCGGTTGCCCATTGAACGGATGACGGCTATCGGCTGAGAGAAGGCGGTTGAAAACTGATGGGGCGGGGGCGACGCCAGGTCTGCTGAATCATCTCCACGCGCACACCTTGAGTGAGGGCGAGCCAGGGGGAGCAACGCCGCGGCGGAGGAGGTTGGTCGAGCTGCTGGTTGGCGCGGCAAGGCCGGTAACGGGAGCGGAGCTGGCGGAACAACTCGGAGTGAGCCGGCAGGTTGTGGTGCAGGATTGCGCCCTGCTGCGCGCCGCCGGCGAGGACATCATCAGCACACCGCGGGGCTACCTGCTGCCGCCAGGGCCAAAGGGCGAACGCGCCGTGCTGGCTTCCCGGCACGCTCGCGATCACACTGTGGACGAGCTGAACATCCTGGTGGACCATGGCCTCACTGTGGTGGACGTGGTGGTGGAGCACTCGCTCTACGGCGAGCTGCGAGGGCTGCTCATGCTCGCTTCCCGGCAGGATGTCGCCGAGTTTGCTGAGCGGCTCGCCAGCCATGAGATCAGCCTGCTCTCCGAGCTCACCGACGGTGTCCACTTGCACACGGTAGAAGCGCCGAGTCTGGCCCGCCTGGAGAGCGCCTGCGCTGCCCTGCGCGAACGAGGCTTTCTGATCGAATAGGCTCTCCTTCCCGTTCGGCCCGCTATCGGTGGCGGCCGAGCAGGGAATCCGCGATCACCATCTGCTGAATCTGCGTCGTGCCTTCGTAAATCTCCAGAATCTTGGCGTCGCGGTAGTGGCGTTCGGCTGGAAAGTCGCGGGTGTAGCCGACGCCGCCGTGTATCTGCACGTTTGCGTCCGCGGCGGCCACCGCCGTGCGCGAGGCGAACAGCTTGGCCATGGAGCCGGCGGTGCCCGCCGGGCGGCCCTGATCCCGCAGCCAGGCAGCGTGCAGGGTGAGCCAGCGGGCCGCCTCGATATTGGTAGCTACTTCGGCCAGCATGGCGCGAATGCTCTGGAAGTGCCCGATCACCTCGCCGAACGCCTCGCGCTGGCCGGCATAGGCGACTGCCTCTTCCAGGCAAGCCATGGCTACGCCGGTTGCCTGCGCCCCGATGCCGAAGCGCCCGCCGTCGAGGGTGGCCAGCGCAATGGGGAAGCCCTGCCCCGGCGCACCCACTAATCGCTCGCGCGAGACTCGCGCGTTCTCGAAGTGCACTTGCACGGTGCTGGACCCGCGGATGCCCATGGTTCGCTCCTTACGCCCCACGGTCAGCCCCGGTGTCTCTCGGTCCACCACCAGGCAGCTGATGCCCTTTTGCTTCTGAGTTGCATCTGTCCGGACGAAAACCAGGAACACGCCCGCTTCGCCGCCGTTGGAGGCCCAGGCCTTGCTGCCATTGAGCACGTAGTCGGCACCATCTTCCTGGGCCGTCGTCTGCAACCCGGCGGCATCGGACCCAGAGCCGGGCTCCGAAAGGCAGAAGGCGCCCAGCAAGCGCCCCTGTGCCAGCTCTGGCAGGTATCGCCGCTTCTGCGCCTCGCTGCCGTACGTCAGCAGTGGCCAGCACACCAGGCCGTTCATGCTGGACATCACCACACCATGCGAGGCGCAGGCGCGCGAAACCTCCTTTGTGGCCAGCGCCAGGCTCACGAAGTCTGCCCCCGGGCCGCCATACTCGGCTGGGATGTTCATGCCCAGCAGGCCCATTTCGCCCAGCTTCGCGACCGTGGTTTTCGGGAAGCTGGCCTCATCGTCGATCTGCGCGGCAATGGGCGCGATCTCGGCTTCGGCGAAGGCGCGGGTGGTGCGCTGGATATCCTGCTGCTCAGGAGTCAGCTCGAAGGTCATCGGGTTCCCGGCGACGGCCGGAGGATGTGCAGGCTCATGCCGCTATTGTGCCGGACGCCGGCTCAAGCAGCATGTCTCGTATAGTGAATGGCTGAAGATTGAGCGGGAGGGATGAGCAGATGCCGGAGTTGAACGCCGCCGCGGCGCGCGCAATGTGCGACGCGGCCATGAGCCACGCCCGAGGCGAAGGCTGGAGCGTAAGTGTGGCAGTGCTGGATGCAGGCGGGCACGTGCTGGAGATCAGCCGGATGGACGGCTGCAACTTCCTCGCGCCGGACATCGCGCGCGGCAAGGCCTATGGCGCGGCGGCATGGAAGACTGCTTCGGCCGACTTGAGCCAGCGCTTCGGGCAGATTCCCAGTGCTACGCCCAGCATGGTCGCCGCCAGCGGCCAGCGCGTGGTTCTCGTACAGGGCGCCCTGCCGGTATGGGCCGGCGGCCATTGTGTGGGTGCCATCGGCGTGAGTGGCGTGCGATCCGAGCAGGACGAAGCGTGCGCTCGGGCTGGCCTAGAAGCGGCCGGGTTCACCTCCGCCGCGGCCTGAGCGCTGCACGCCCGTGCCCTTGGACGACGGCCAGCTGCGGCAGCCCGCGGTGAAGGCGGCCAACTGGTGGCGCATCGCTCAGCGGGAAGCGCGGCTGGCGGTACTGCAGCGATTGGATCTGCCGGACGCGCTCGCCGCCACGCCCTGGGAGCAGATTGGTCCGGGGATGCGCGACAGCATCGCACGCGAAACCGTGGGCCGGCAGTAAGGCGTGGTGTGGTGATGGAGAAGGCACGGCCACATCGCGAGTGGGGTCGCGGTGCCGGAGCGTGGCATGCATGGCGTCCGAAGAGCTAGTTCCGCGCCGCCTCGTCATCGCCGGCAGCCTGGTGCTGGGGATTGTGCTCGCTGGCGTCATCGGGTACAGCGTCATCGAGCATTGGAGCTGGTTCGATGCGCTGTACATGACTGTTACCGCTCTCACGACCTTAGGCGGTGGCGAGGTGCGGCCACTTTCAACGCCGGGGCGCGTGTTCACTCTGCTGCTGGTAGTCGCTGGTGTGGGGACGGTGACCTACACGGTGCTGTTGCTGGTGAGCTATATCCTGGAGGGGCAGCTGAACCAGGCGTTCGGCTTGCGGAGGGTGAGGCGCAAAGTGCAACGGCTTGAGAATCACTTCGTGCTGTGCGGCTACGGCCGCGTGGGCCGAGAGATCGCGTACCATTTCGCGGCTGAGGGCGTCCCCTTCGTCGTGATCGACCTGAACGAAGGGCCGCTGGGCCAGGCGGCCAGGCACGGCTACCTGGTGGTGACGGGCAACGCGGCACAGGTGGAGGTACTCCAGCAGGCGGGGTTGGAGCGCGCCAGGGGACTGGTTACCGCCGTGGACAGCGACGCGGACAACATCTATGTCACGCTGTCGGCGCGCGTGCTGCGACCCAATCTGTTCATTGTGGCTCGGGCCAACGATCCAGAGGCGGAGCCTAAGCTGCGACTTGCCGGTGCCAACCGCATCATCTCGCCCTACACCATCGGTGGGCGCCGCATGGCCAGTGTCGCCCTCTCGCCCACCGCCACCGACTTCATCGACGCCATCCTCTCCGGCAGCAACGCCGAGCTCTCGCTGGAGGCGCTCCCTGTACCGGCTGGCTCGACTTTTATTGACCTGCCGCTGGAAAACCTGCTTGCTGGCGGCGGCACCACCATCCTGGCGGTGAAACGAGGCGACGAGATGATCTACCAGCCAGCAGACGGTTTGCTGCTGAAGATGGGCGACGAGCTCGTGGCTGCTGGCCCCGCCCAGGATGTGCGCCGCCTGGATCGTGCGCTGCAGGGCGGCATGCCGGCCGCGCGCACGAAAGCCAACTGAAGCGCTGCTCCGCCAGCAGGTCGGCCCTCAAGGACGCCAGCGTTTCGCCGCACAGCACCCAGCAACTGGATCAGTCCGGCCGCCTCGCCTACCGCCAGGTCCGGCCCGAATGTCGGGGCCTGTTTTGCCGCAACTGCGCCACGCTTTCCATGATGCCCAGGAACAGGCCTGGTTCGCCGAGCCTCGCCCCTTCAACCGCGGCCGAGTCCAGCGCAGCGCGCCCCTACGGTTGGCCCGCGGGTAGAATCGGGCGGGTGTTCGGACTTCAACGAGCGCGATCGGCCAGGTGGCCGTGCAGCGCGGGGCAGGAGTGACGTTGGCCTTCAGTTGGGCGGAGCGATATGCGGAGCGCGTGGGCTGCTTCCAGGGCAGCGCCATTCGGGAGATGCTCCACTGGGCGCAGCTTCCGGGCATGATCTCGCTCAGCGGAGGCATGCCGGCGCCAGAGCTTTTTCCCGTGGAGGCGTTCAGACGATTCGCCAACCAGGTGCTGGATGAAACGCCTGGGCAAGCGCTCCAGTACGGCATCACCGAGGGATTCGTGCCGCTGCGGGAGTGGATTGTGGAACACCTGGGACGCAAGGGCATGAGTGTCTCCACCGATGGCGTGCTCGTGACCAACGGCTCGCAGCAGGCGGTGGATCTGATCTCCAAGGTGCTGCTCAACCCCGGCGATGTGGTGGCCGTGGAGCGGCCGTCGTTCATCGGCGCGTTGCAGGCGTTCGAGTCTTATCAAGCGCGCTTCCTTTCGGTCAACACCGATGACGAGGGTCTGATCGTCGATGATCTGCGACGCCTCCTGGCCGGCGGGCACCAGGTGAAGATGGTGTACGCACAGCCCAACTTTCAGAACCCCTCGGGCGTGTCCATGTCCGCCCCACGGCGGCAGCAGCTGGCACAGCTGGCGTTGGAGCAAGGACTGGTGATCCTGGAGGACGATCCCTACGCCGAGCTGATCTATGAGGGCGATCCAGTGCCGCCGATCAAGACCTATGGCGCAAGCGACCAGACCCTGTACCTCGGCACGGTTTCCAAAATTGTGGCTCCCGGGATCCGCATCGGCTGGGTGGCGGGTGCGCCGGAACTGGTGGCCAAGCTGGCGCTGGGCAAGCAGTGCACGGACCTGCACACAGACATGTTCCTCCAGCGCATCGTGAACCTCTATCTGCGCGGCGGGGAGCTCCCTGGCCATATCGCCACCTTGCAGGCAGCGTACCGAGAACGGCGCGATGCCATGCTCGCTGCCATCGCCGAACATTTCCCGAGTGAGGTGCGTTGCACCCGCCCGCGCGGCGGCCTGTTCGTGTGGGCCCAGCTGCCCGAGGGCGTGAATACGCTGGATTTCATCCAGGAAGCCGTCGACCAGCGCGTCATGTTCATCGGCGGCGCCGGCTTCTACCGCGACGGCTCCGGCCAAAACAGCATGCGCCTGAACTTCTCGAACGCCCAGCCGGACACCATTCGTGAAGGCATCGCGCGCCTTGGCGCCGTCCTGAAACGTCACCTCGCTACACCCTGACCGTCCGCCCGGAGGATGCTAGGATGCGCCAGAGGATCAGGTGCCTTCAGGCGCACCGTGCTGGAGCTGTCTGCCGCGCCCTGAAGTGTTCACCTAAGGACTCGAACCGTCAAAAGGAGTATCGAATGGCCAAGATCCGACACATCGCCATCAGAAGCGAGGATGTAGCGGCGACAGCGAGCTTCTTTCAGGAGGTGTTCGGCCTGCAGCTCGTCCAGCAGCGCCCGAGCGGACCCATTGACCTCTCCGATGGCGAGGTCAACATTACGCTGCTGCCGATGACCCTGGGCGCTGGCGAGGGGCGGGACATCAAGCCCGGCTTCGAGCACATCGGCTTCGGCGTGGACGACGCCGACGCGACTCGGGAACGCTTGCTGGAGCACGGCGCCCACGAGCTTGCGCCCATCAATCTGGGTGACGTCTACTTCGAATCCAAGTACCAGTCCTCCGAAGGCCTCGTCGTGGACGTGGGCCACTGGCGCCTGTGATAGGGCTGCATCGCGTGCGCTGAGTCGCGTTCGGCCTCGCACATCGAATGCCCGCGGCCACCAGCCGCGTCATATCTACGGAGAAGCGGGGCTTCGCTTGAAGCTAGAGGTCAGGCGGCCGCCGCCACCTGCGCCGACGCGATCCGCGCTCCTTCCACCAGTGAGGCCAGCTTGGCCCACATAACGGTTGGCGCCTGGCGTTGCAGGCCGGAGGCCTGGGCGAACCCGCAGTCGCTGCTGGCAATCACGTTGTCGCGCCCGACCAGCCGCGCCAGGCGCGTCAGCCGCTGCGCCACCAGTTCCGGATGCTCCACGTGTGTAATGGCATGGCTGATGACGCCAGGGATCAGGATCTTGCCCGCAGGCAACTTCACGTCCTGCCACACCGTCCATTCCCACTCGTGTCGCGGATTCGCTGCCTCGATGCTGTAGCCCTGGGCTTTCACCTGCAGCACCAGGTCCACGATGTCCCGCAGTGGCACGTCGCTCGTGTGGGGGCCCGGCCAGCTGCCCCAGCAGACGTGGTACCGCACCTGCTCCTCGGGAATGCCTCGCAGCGCATGGTTGATCACCTCTACGGACTGTGCCACCCAGCCGCGGTAGTCCCGGCCCTCTGCCAGGAAGCGATCCCACCAGTGCGTGAGGATGGCGTCGTCCAGCTGGACGATGAGGCCGGCATCGGTGATTGTCTTGTACTCCTCGTGCAGCGCGTCGGCTATGGCGAAGCGGTACTCCTCATCGGTCTTGTAATACTCGTTCACGTGGTCCACCGAGATGCTGGTGGGCGATACGACCGGCAGAAAAGCGTCCTCCAGGGGGTGCCCGGCCGCGTTTAACCCGGCGACGAAATTATCAACGTCGCGCTGCATGAAAGGCTTGCCCGTGTATCGCAGCGGTTCCACGCACACGTGCTGTTGCCAGCCCAGGCCGGTCATCATGTTGTTTTCCCAGAAGTCCGGGTAGCGCTGCTGGTCACGACCGAGGAAGCCGATTGGCGGCGGCTGAGTGGGTCGCACCTCATATCCTGACAGGCGCTCCATGACATAGGTGAACCAGCTCGATTTGCCGAACTCGCCATCGGAGATGACATCCACGCCAATTTCGTGCTGTTGGCGCACCACCTCGGCTACCGCCCTGGTGAGCGATTCCGGGTTACCGGCCGGGCTCAACCCCAACCCATCCACGCCACCGGCCTCGGCAAGTGCCGACACCTCCGGCGGCCGAATCAGGCTGCCCACGTGCGTTGTCAGAATCCGCTGCGTGCTGCGCCGCATAGAAGTGCTCTCCTTGAAGGCGTTAAATCTGCAGTCCGCCGGCTACTCAGCCACGGGCGCCACTCTAGCATGGGCATGGGAATGGAAGGCGAATTGGGACCAAAGGCTTAAGACGTAGGCTCAGAGAGTCTGATCAGAGAGTCTGAATTGAGAAGCAGGAAAACAACACTGCCGGCCTTGCGGGCCGGCAGTGTTGCGAGAGCTTGAGCTGAGGGAGGAAGAGGGAGGGCCGTAACCCCTTGCTCACACTTCCTGCCCTCATCCCTCAAATAAGGCAGCCCTGGCGATGACCTATCTTCCCAGGGGGTTGCCCCCCAAGTATTGTCGGCGCTGGCACGTTTCACGACCGTGTTCGGGATGGGAACGGGTGGGGCCATGCCGCACGCATCACCAAGCAATGAGAAGTGCGGGTAGGAAGTGAGAAGTGTGAGGTTCGGCGGGCCCGCTGGCCCGCTTCTGTCACGTCCCACGTCTTACTCTCATGCCCCAGTGCTTGGTGGGCTGCCCATATGGAGGCGTCTAGCGTGGTAACGACAATCCGGACAAACCTGGAATACACCTTGGAGTCAAGCGTGCGGGAACGGCCCTTGCGGACCCTCGCAATTCCCACACGCAACACTCCTGCTACTCGCCAGAGTAGAAGATAGAAGGCCTCGACAATTAGTACGGCTTGGCTGCGGACCGTCACCGGCCGTGCACCTGCCGCCTATCAACCAGCTAGTCTTGCTGGAGTCTTACCTGGTGTTACCCAGTGAGAGGTCTCATCTTGAGGTGGACTTCGCACTTAGATGCTTTCAGCGCTTATTCCTACCCGACGTAGCTACCCGGCATTGCTGTTGGCACAACAACCGGCACACCAGCGGTCGGTCCACTCCGGTCCTCTCGTACTAGGAGCAGCTCCTCGCAAACCTCTTACGCCCGCGACGGATAGAGACCGAACTGTCTCACGACGTTCTGA
>DATKQD010000142.1:0-2940 GCA_035532895.1 Chloroflexota bacterium | reverse complement strand
GGTCGCGCGGGCCGAGCGTAGCTGGCGCGGTCGTGGGGCTCGAGGAAGGCATCCCCGTTGTCGAATCCGCTCGCTTAATCGAAGGCGGCCAGGCCGGTGATATCGCGACCCAGGGTGAGCAGGTGAATCTCGTTCGTCCCTTCGTAGGTCAGCAGCGACTCCAGGTTCAGCATGTGGCGCACGACGGGATAGTCCAGGCTGATGCCATTGGCGCCGAGGATCGAGCGCGCTTCTCGCGCGATTTTGAGCGCCTCGCGCACGTTGTTCATCTTCCCCAGCGAAATCTGGGCCGGGGAGATGCTGCCCGCCTCCTTCAGGCGGCCCAGCTGCAGCGCCAGCAACTGCGCTTTGGTAATTTCCGCCAGCATGTTCACGAGCTTGGCCTGCGTGAGCTGGTAGCCGGCGATAGGCCGCCCAAACTGCACGCGGCTCAGCGCGTAATCCAGCGCAGCCGTGTAGCACGCCTCGGCGGCGCCCACTGCGCCCCACAAGATGCCGTAACGCGCCTCGTTCAAACAGCTCAGGGGCCCGCGCAGCCCAGCCACGCCCTCCAGCAGATTCTGCGCCGGAACGCGGCACTCATCGAACACCAGCTCGGCCGTGATAGACGCCCGCAAGGACATCTTGCGATCGATCTCCGACGCGGCAAAGCCAGGCGTACCCCTCTCTACCAGAAAGCCGCGCACTACGCCATCCAGCTTGGCCCATACCAGGGCCACATCCGCAATCGTGCCGTTGGTGATCCAGCGCTTGGAGCCGTTGAGCACATAGCTGTCGCCATCCTTGCGCGCGGTGGTCAGCATGCCGGCGGGGTTGGAGCCGAAATCCGGCTCGGTGAGGCCAAAGCAGCCAATGGCCTTGCCGGCTGCCATGGCGGGCAACCAGCGCTGCTTCTGCGCGTCGCTTCCAAACGTGAGGATGGGATACATCACCAGGCTGCCCTGCACCGACACGAAGCTGCGCAGCCCACTGTCGCCACGCTCGAGCTCGCGGCAGGCCAGGCCGTAGGCCACGGCGCTCAGACCAGCGCATCCATAGCCCTGCAAATGCATGCCGAACAGGCCCATCTCCGCCATCGCTGGCACCAACTCCAGGGGAAAGGTGCCTGCCTCGAAGTGCTCGGCCGCGCGCGGCACTGCTTGTTCCTGCACCAGCTGGCGCACGGTCCGCGCGGTGAGCGCCTCTTCGGCGCTGAGCTGGCTGTACAGGCCGAGAAAGTCCGGCGCCTCATCCGCCCGCCGCTCGCTCACGGTTTGCAGCGGCCCTCAAGGAAGTTGGGCTGCCTCACCGCGAGACGCTCGCACGCTCTTCGGGGATGGCGGCGTCCGGCTCTTCGTCCGCGGCTCCAGTGTTGAGCGCCGCTGCAGCTGACGTACTCGCTCCCTCAAGCGCTGCCGCGTCACCCACAGGTTCTGCGGGAGCCTCGTCGGGCGCGAAGGTGACAGGTGTCTCGTCCTCCGGTTGCGCCGGCAACATCGGGGCTACCTCACTCGGGATGTCGCGCGGACTGCGCAGGTCAGCGATGCCCAGGTTGAACAAACCGGACAGCTGATCCTGAGTAACGCGGTTCAGCAGTTCGCGCGCCCGATCGAGAAAGGGAGTATCCACTTGCAAAGCACGCGCCAGGTCCAGCGCGGCGCCGGTTTCCGCGGCCGCTTCGGTCACCCGCTCCCGGCCCCAGTCGCGCAGCGCCACGCTCGCGCCATTGGCCTGGAGCACAGCCTGGCGGATGCGCGAAACATCGTCCTCACAGGCACGGGCCACGGAGAAGGCCTCGTAAATCGCCAGTGTATTGGACCAGTACACCAGGTCGTTCACCGTTCGCGCCACCTGGCCGGACCCGGCCTGCCCCACATACAGCACGGAGCCGAACAGGCTCAGGATGTCCCGATGGCGGTTGACCGTGGCCTCGTCACCAGCGGCGAACACGGCGGCGGTACCAGCTTCTATGGCATCGATCCCGCCCACGATAGGCGCGTCCACCAGGTCGATGCCGGCCCCCTCCGCGGCGAGAGCGAAGGCGTGGGCCTCCTCCGCCGAGATGGCACCGGCGATGAACAGCGTGGCGGACACGCCGGAGAACATCAGCAGCAGCTCCTCCAGCAATTGGCAGCCCTGGTGCCCATCCGAGGCAACCAGGTGAATGGTGCACTCGTCGTGCAGCCGCGCGGCGGACTCCACCGTCCGTAAACCCGACGTGGCGGCAATGGCAACATCTGGGTCGTAACCCACCACGCGATGGCCGGCGCTCACCAGCCGGCGCCCGATGGCCCGCCCGCTGTGGCCCAGCCCCGCGAGCCCGATCTTCATGAGGCTTAGGGTACACCCCTACGGGGCGGAGATGAGCTCGCGCACCCACATCAGGCAGTGCTCCAGCGCTTCGGCCTCGCCGCGGGGCCTGTAGGAGTGGTCGCCCGGCACCACCACGCTGGTCCACGCCTGGGCGATCGGCCGCTGCACTTCGGCCAGGCGGTTCAGCGGACACAGTGCGTCGTGGTTGCCAGTGATGAACAGCATGGGAGCCGCGATGTGCTCTAAGTGCGACCAGTCCCGCGGCCTGGCGTTCCTGCCCAGGCCCTGCAGGGGCAGCCCGTAGAACACCAGCCCGGCGAGATCATCACGATCGGCCGCCACGTAGCTGGACACGCGCGCGCCAAACGACTTGCCAATAAGAATTGGCCGGCCGTATGGCGCCATGAACGAGATGGCCTGCCGCAGCTCCTCCACTTCGCGTTTGCCACCGGCTGAGGGTGCCGGGCGCTTGCCCAAATAGCCGAAGTTCCAGCGCAACGATGCTACTTCCAGCTCGGCCAGTCGCTCGGCCGTGTGCTCCAGCAGGGGTGCATCCATCCCACGCCCTGCTCCGTGGCTGATGATCGCCACGCCGTGCCGGCCCTCGCCCTGCACAATGCCGCGCAGGCCCGCGCCAAACTCAACCTC
>DATKQD010000141.1:0-35901 GCA_035532895.1 Chloroflexota bacterium | reverse complement strand
GCAGTCAGGTGGACTTCGGACAGGTGACGGTCCCAGCAGCCCACCGCGCATAACACTGGCCCTCGAAGCCCGGCAGCCCTGAGACCACCGCGGCGGCTTGCGGAGCGCGTCCGCTCGAGCTAAAAGCGAGCTGATAGGGCTGCGGCGTCAGCTGAAGAGGGTTGGCTGCAGCTGGTTTGGCGCGGGTGCTGGACGCGGCGCTTCCAAGCCAAAGAGGCGCTTGGCCTCGTTCACCCGCGCATCGATGGTCCGCGAGCAGCTCCCGCGGGCGTGGGCGGCCGGATAGAGGTCCAGATAGCCCTGGTAAAGGTGCGGAAATTCCCGCTGCACAAACCCAAGGAACCACTCCCGTGTGCCTGGTGCCAGACGCAGCACACCATGCGAAACAAACCGGGCGCCGTAGCTGGCCGCGGCCTCGATCACGCGCTCCAGGGCGCCGGGCGAGGTGGTGATGCCTGGTAAGCACGGCGCCATGAGCACGCCCGCATTGACGCCTGCTTGCACCAGGGCGCGCATCACCTCCAGCCGCTTGATTGGCCGCGGCGTCCCTGGCTCCAGCCGCCGCCAGAGATCCTCATCCATGGTGGTGATGGAATGGAGCACCACACATTCCGCGCGGCATGCCAGCTCCGCGAGCACGTCCAGGTCGCGGTAGATCATGGTGCCCTTTGTGATCAGGTGCACCGGGTTGTGCTGGTCGCGCAACGCTTCGAGGATGCGGCGCGTGATGCGGTAGTGCCCTTCGACCGGCTGGTAGCAGTCGGTTGCCGTGCCCAGCACCACCACCTCCCGCCGCCACGACTGCCGCCGCAGCTCTGCCCGAAGCACCTCGGGCATGTTCACTTTGACGAAGACCTTGTTCTCGAAGTCGAGTCCGGCGTCAAGCTCGTGCCAGACCTGGTACTGCCGGGCGAAACAGTACACACAGCGGTGGCGACAACCCCGATAGGGATTGATGCTCCACTTGAAAGGCATGCCCGCCACCGCGTTGATGGCAGACTTGCACGGTGCCTCGATATAGCTGACTGATTCCACCAAAGTGAACAGTATCACTGCTCAGGCGTGCAGTCCATTCCTCGGTGGCCGCACCTTCCTTCGCCCGGCGCGGCTGGGGTACCCCGGTGTTGCGTCGCCGTCGAGGAGGTGCGCAGGGTTGCCCGGGCAACCCTGCGCGAGGGTGGCGTGGCTGTCCCCAGCGTCGCGCGAGCCGACAGCTGAAGCGTTCGATGCGCTATGCGCTGGTATCTTCATGCCACAAGTGATGGCCCATTCGCCATTGCGCCAGACTTGTCTGAGCACGTCAATGGATATCGCACCGTGAACCCTCCACGGGGCGAACAGTATCCCCTCGGCGCAAGCCTGCTGCTGTATGGGTTCGCCGTCGTGAGCGTCATTGCGCTGCATATCGCAACCAACGGAACGCTCGGGTTCCATACAGATGAGCTCTATTACCTCGATAGTGGCAACCACCCGGCATTTGGGTACGTCGACTTCCCACCGATCGTCCCGCTCCTGGCCCGTCTTGAAACGGACCTCCTGGGTGTCAGCCCATGGACGCTGCGAATCCTGCCATCGCTTCTGGGCGGGTTCCTGGTGGCGTTGTCGGGAGCCTATGTGCTCCGGCTCGGTGGGTCGCTGCGGCTCCAGGCGCTGGCGCTGCTGGCGGCGATGGCGGCGCCGTTCCTTCTTGGTTCGAACTGGGTATTCCAGACCGTGACGTTTGACCAGGTGACCTGGATGGTAGCCCTGTATTGGTTCCTCCGCCTGCTGCAGGATCGCCGGCCGCGCTACTGGTTGTACCTCGGCCTCACGCTAGGGATTGGGCTCGAGGTGAAGTACACCATTGCCGCCCTGGTCGTGGGTATCGCAGCCGCTGTGCTGCTCAGCCCTGAGCTCCGGACCCAGCTGCGGACGCGATACCCCTGGTTCGGCGTCGGCCTAGCTCTTCTCATCTGGTCGCCGAATCTCGTGTGGCAGGTGGTTGAGGGTTTCCCGTCGCTGATCTACATCACCAACCACCGCGGTGCGGGCGGCGGCCCGCTGACGTTCCTGATCGAGCTGGGCGTGTACTTCTTCTTCCTCATTCCATTGTGGCTGGTCGGGCTGGCTTCATTGCTCAGCACGCCGCGGCTTCGACCGATTGGCATTGCCTGCCTGATTCCGTGGATAGTGTTCTTGTTCGTCGGCAAGTCGTACTACGCGGCCGGGGCCATCCCGGTGGCTCTGGCGCAAGGGTTGATGGCGTTGTCCCGCATCCAGCGTCCCAGACTGCGCACCGGCCTGCAGATCGCCGCGGCGGCGGCCAGCGTGCTGGAGCTCGGCCTTTTCTTCCAGGTCGTTGTGCCAATCACTCCGCCGGATCGCTTGCACGCTACCGGCCTCGACACGAAAAACGAGGTCTTTGCTGACAGCGTCGGGTGGGATGACATCGCTAACCAGGTGATGACGCTGTATCGCGAGCTGCCTGCTCCCGAGCGAGGGAGCACAGTCATCGTCTCGGCCTACTACGGCGTTCCCGGAGCGCTCCACGTCTATATTAATCCGACCAACCGTCCGCTGGCTGTAAGCCCGCAACTGAGTGACTGGTACTGGCTGCCGAACAACGTTTCAGCAACGGATGCGCTGATGGTGGATTACCAACCCTCGGACGTGACCTGGATGTGCACCTCAGCGCGAGTCATCGCCCATCTGACTGTGCCGTACGACGTAGCAGGCCTGGAGCAAGGGGCGCCCGTTACCTTCTGCCACCTGAAGGCGCCGATCGGCGAGTTCTGGGTCCGGCTTCGCCACTTCGCTTGATCGATCGTTTCGCCATAGCGGCTGCCCGAGGAATCCCAGGCACCAACCCGCCGTCCTCATCACGTTGGACTCACGTTCGTTCAGCGCGCTAGCGCGAGGTTGCCACCAGCATCCAGCTTGCCCCGACGAACGCTTGCCCGGTGGGCTCGCCGCGGGGTGGCGGCGCCGAGCAGCTCAAGTTGGTCCGGCCTGGCCTTTCGGGGCGCACGTCATGCCGGTCGTCTGGCAGAGCTGCGCCCCGGAATTTCTGCGTGCTGCGGGGCGATATGATGAGGCCATTCCAGGTAGCAGCAGGGGTTCGGGTGGAGATTGGTATAGGCCAACCGTCGACCGGGGACGCGGAGTTCCTGGCCAAGTGGGCTCAGCGAGCAGAGGAGCTCGGTTTCGTATCGCTCGGCTGGTCCGACCGCTTGGTGTTCGGCAATTATGAGCCGCTCATATCAATGGCCTTCGCGGCGGCTGTCACGACCAAGCTGAAGCTGACCGTTGGCGTGCTGCTTTCGCCACTGCACACTACAGCCGTGCTGGCCAAACAGGTGGCGACGCTGGACCACTTGTCCCACGGCCGCTTGGTGCTGGGCGTTGGCCTGGGCGGCCGGGGCTCCGATGACCATGCAGGCGCGGGGTTGTCGTCGCGGGGCCGTGGACGAGCACTCAACCAGCAAATCGAAGAGATGCGGCACATCTGGGCGGGCGAACGCCGTGGCATGGCGGGCGCCATCGGCCCCGCGCCGTACAGCCGGCCGGAGGGACCGTTCCTCTTGATGGGCGGGCGGACGGAACCCGCGATCCAACGCACCGTCAAATACGCGGATGGCTGGACGGCGGGTGGCGGAGGTGCTGAAGCGTACGCCCTGACGGCCAACGCGGTATCCGCCGCATGGAAGGCGGCTGGCAAACCGGGCCGGCCGCGCCTCCAAGCGTCGGAAACGTTCGGCTTGCATGCGGGGGCCGAAGAGGCGATGAAAGCTCAGATCGCCGCGGCCTTCAGGCAGGATCCGGTACAGCTGGAACGGCGCACCAAGACGGCTATTTTCAACAAGGACCGCCTCCGCGCCGCGATCGAGGCCTATGCCGCCTCCGGTTGCGAAGAGCTGATCCTCTCGCCGATGGCGCCGGACTTTGACCAGATGGACCTTCTGGCCGAGCTCGCTCTCTAGCTCAGCCCGTTTATTGATTTCGACGAGCTGACAGCTAAAAGCGCTCGATGCGCCGGGTGCCGGTACCTTCGCGCCAGATGTCGATGTTGAGGTGATCACCCGCTGGGCGCAGTAACGACATCTCGCTGACATCCGCTCGAAAGAGGTGAAATGGCCCTGGAGGAGGGGCCGAACCGGTGGCTGCCTCAAACTCGCGCAGAAAAGTCGCCGCGGCTTCGGCGCCTTCCACCGGAACCGCCCGGCCGCCGAGCTTGGCGTCACCGTCGGTCACCTGCTTATCAGCTGTGGCGCTGTGCAGCGCGAACCGTGGCTCCCTGAGCAGATCCAGCGCTTTGAGGGATCTGGACATCATCCCGAACCACAGTTCATCCGTGAAGAGCGGCTCAAGCCCGCTGATTCGGGGCGACCCGTCCCGCCGCACAGTTGCCAGTAAACCCAGGCCGTGGGCATCGAATCGGGCGCGCACAGCCTCCGCCAGCTGTGGGCTGGCGACGACCACGTCGGACCATGAGGCCATGGCTCAACAGTGTGCCACATTGGGCCTGCAAAATTCGCCCGAAGGCGAGTGCCGCGCGCAGGCCGACCGGGCCTAGGCGGCAGGCCGACGTTACACTTGACTCCGCTTCATCGGCGACGTGGCCAAGTGGCAAGGCGGGGGTCTGCAAAACCCCTATTCAGCGGTTCGAGTCCGCTCGTCGCCTCTCGGAATCTCGGTTCAAATATGTCCTCCGTTCCGCTCCAGACGCGGGCTTATGGCGCCTGATTGGAGCGCAGGCCCGTTGTCAGGTGATTTCCGCGTTCAAAAGGACGTTGTGCAAGCAGCCGTAACCCAACCGGGCTCGTTCTCGCCTCGCGTGCAGATTGCTGGCGAGGGCCAGTGTCTCCGGAACTCGTAGCGATTGCCGAAGTGATGGTGACAGCACAGGGACTGAAGGGTGCTTTGAGCGACCTCGGCGAGCACAATGCTGGCATGTGCTTGCTCCTGACCGGCCTTTGCTTGCTTCTCGGCTGCTTTGGCATATCCGGTTGTCAGCCTGTTCAGGCGGACGGTCAGAATCACGATGGTCACCGGGCGAGAGCCTGCACGAATACAACCCCGGCTTGCACCCAGGCTGCAAGCTCCTTGGCTAGTTTCAGGTGTCCTATTTGTCGCGAAACGAGACTCGACTGAAAGCCGTTACGCCCGGAAAGTCACACTAGCGCCGGCTCCGCGACGGCGGGTTCGGGTACCAGGTCGACCTCCGGCTCAGCCGTCACATCACGTCCCCGGAGGGCTGAAAGCACGATGGCACCAATCGTGACCACTGCACCGACCAGAAACACTTCGTGCAATCCGTGCATGAAGGCCAGACCATCCAGCCTGAGGTTTCCGTGGACCGTGCCGGAAAACACCGCCGTCAGCGTTGCATAGGACATACCCACGGAGAGAATCATCATCGCCACGGCGATGGCCATCGTCTGGCCGGTGTTGAACAGCAACTGCCGTGTTCCCGCCGCGACGCCGCGGCGGCGGCTGGGCACACAGCCCATGAGCGCGCTCGTATTCGGCGCCTGGAAGAGGCCATTGCCCAACCCCAGGAACACAAAGGCCAGGCCCCAATTGATGTAGGGGACCGACCCGCTGAAGGTCAACATCCACAGCAGGGAGCTCAGGCTGATGCACAGACCGACCGTGGTCAGCCGGCGCGATCCCATCCTGTCGGAGAGGCGGCCAGAGATGGGGGCCACAATGGCGATGGTTGTGGTGAGTGGGATGAGCTTCAGCCCGGCTAGAGCAGGCGGGTCGTTAAGGATCATCTGGAAGTACCAGACCATCATGAAAGAGTTCGCCCCGCGCGAGAGTGTGTTCAGGAACAGGCTGCCGTTGCTGGTCCAGAACATCCGGATGCGGAAGAGGCCCAAATCCATCATCGGCTCGGCCACGCGACGCTCGATTGTGAAAAAGAGCCCCAGAAGTATCACGCCTAAAGCGAACAGCAGGCTGGTGATCGGATCGGTCAGCTTGCCAAGCACGATGAAGGTGAAGCCGGCCAGAATGCTGCCAATGGCCAGAGGGAAGGTCACGATGCCGCCGATGTCGAAACGGGCCTGCCGGTCGGGCGGAACGATTTCCCGCAGCTTCAGGAAGGCCCAGGTGGCCGCGAACGCCCCGAGGGGCAGGTTGAGGAAGAAGATGTAGCGCCAGCCCAGGAACTGCGTGATCACGCCCCCAACGAGCGTGCCGCCGAGAAAGGCGCTGGTGCCGGCCAGCATGTTGATGCCCAGCGCAAAGCCGCGCTGGCGCGCCGGGAAGGCATCGGTGACCAGGGCCGTACTGTTACTGAGCAGAAGGGCCGCCCCGGTCCCCTGCACCAACCGGAACAGCAGCAGCTCTGTGCCAGCTTGCGACAGGCCGCACGCCACAGAGGACAACGTGAACACGACGAAGCCCAGGTTGTACAGCTTGACCCGGCCCTTCATGTCCGATAAGCGCGACAAGGGCAGCAGCAGCGCGGTGGTGACCAGTGAATAGCCCATCACCATCCACATCACTTCGACCACCGTGGCGTTCAGCGAATGCATGATGCTCGGCAGCGAGATGGTGAGGATCGAGTTGTCCAGTGAAGCCATCACCACGCCGACCGTGGTATTGATCAAGACGACCCACTTGTACTCTAGGCCGCCCTCTCCCGTGCGGCTGCCCCTGATAGCCGCCGCTCTCCACTTCACGTTTACGTTAAGTGTACCTGCTCATCCGGCGAGATCATCCAGACCGAGTCAGATGCCAGTGCCACCCGAATCAGAGGCACCGGCGGACGTGAGGCTCCAACCGCACAGCGCACCCCAACCTCTATTCAGCGGATCATGAACCGCATGTGTCCCCACTCCTTCCTGTGCGATTTCCCGTAACCGGGCTCTACTCAATGGGTCGAACGGGTGGCGGCCATTTCGACATGGTTCGGGATGGAGTGAGAGAGCACCGTCTGTAAGCACACGAAGAAGGGTGGTGAGCCCATCAGCAGCGGATTATTGACATAACCGGACGGGAGGTCACGGGCCGTCGGCCAGGCAAATGCCGCTCGCCTCGGAAGTAGCCGTCGTTGCCCGCGAGGAGCATCTGCCCGACGAAGGCAAAACGCGGCCCGCGCTGCGAGCAGGCTAAGAAAAGGGCGAGTATCGAGCGCGAAGCTTCAAACGCCACTGGTTGTCCCGGCTCATTCGTTCAGCCGGGCCGCCAGCGTCGCTTTCACCATGAGTGATCGCACCTTCAGCGGGCTGAGCCCTTACGCTCGCCAGACCGCCGTATCATGGCTGCCATGAAGATTGGGTTGATGCTGTCCGACGCGCGCGGAGTCCACGACCTGGCCGCGCAGGCGAAGCAAGCCGAGCACGATGGGTTCGCCAGCTGCTGGTTCAACAATGCCGGGGGCGCGGATGCGATGACCTCCGTCGTGGTGGCGGCGGCCGCCACCGCACGGATCGAGCTCGGCACGGGCGTGGTGCCGATTTATACCCGCCACCCGGTGGCCATGGCCCAGCAGGCGCTGGCGGTGCAGAGCGCCGCGGGCGGCCGGTTCACACTGGGCATTGGGCTGTCACACCAGCCGGCCGTGGTCAACCGCTATGGCCTGACCTGGGAGCAGCCGTTCCGCTACATGCGCGAGTACCTGGAGGTGCTCCAAAACCTCATCGATACAGGTAGGACCGGCTTCAGCGGCGAGGTCTTCAACGTCCACTCGGAGGTCGGCTTCAAGGGGATGGCTCCCTGTCCGCTCGTGCTGGCTGCGCTCGGCCCGAGCATGCTGGCGCTGGCGGGGGAGCGCTCCGCCGGGACCATGACCTGGGTGACCGGCCCGAAGACGCTGGCCAGCCTCACCATCCCCAAGATCACACAGGCCGCCGCCAGGGCCAGCAGACCCGCGCCAAGAATCATCGCCGGCCTGCCGGTGGCTGTGACGGACGACGCCGCCGGCGCACGGGAGACCGCCGCGCGTCTGTTCGAGCGCTACGGTCAGCTGCCGTCGTACCGTGCCATGCTGGACAGGGAAGGTGTGGCCACGGCCGCGGACGTTGCCGTGGTGGGCGACGAAGATGGCGTGGCCGCCCAATTGCAGCATCTCAAGGAGATTGGGGTGACCGACTTCGCCGGCACCATTTTCCCGGTTGGGCCGGACGCTCGCGCCTCATCCGAGCGCACCTGGGCGACCCTGGCCAAGCTGGCCGGCAAGCTGGGCTGACCGCCGATCCGAGTATTCGACACCTAAATCAGCGGCAAGGGCGTCTTTGTGCGGAGCTGACAGCGTGGCTTGATGACGTCCAATGGCGCGCCGCGTTATGGGCGGGAGTGCGCCACCGGAGTATCAACTCGCTGTTTAGGGATGACTTTCGGTGGTCATTAGCCTGGCGAAGTTAATGGTCAGGGCAGGCGAACCAACGAACCAAACGGACATTGACAGTCGACCAAAAGATACTCGGAGGGAGAAGGCTGCGTGGAATATTACCGGCCACCTCAGGACGAGAGCCGCTTCTATGCGTGGGTTAATGCGACGCACTGGCTCGATGAGATTGAACCGGATCTCCTCAAGTCGTGGGTCCAGGGAATGGCGCATCTCGATGCGCAACTCTGGCTGCGGGAGGACCTCGCTCATCAAGGACGAATCACTGGCGAAATCGTGCATGAGTTAAGCGATCGTCAGACCCTCTCCAATCTCTGGGTGCTTGGAATGTATGAGCTTTTGCGGACACTCAAAGGCTTACGGGACCACCCGGTGTCTGATGATCGAGGGAAGAAAGTCAATCGAGGGTTCGAAGTCACCGAGCATGCGCTTGAGCTACTGAGGCCCAATTCGAGCCGGCTCGATCAAGCTGAAGAGCATTGCAGACGCATTCGGATTGTCCTCGCCAAAATGGAGTGCCATGGAAATACCCAGGTGACACCGGCTTGGCTATTCCAGCGGTAAGCACCGAAAACGGGAGCATTGCCTGGAAAATCGACCCTACCGACAACGACTACGTCTCACGCAGGGCTGTGGCCGGCGAAGCACTGGCCAGTCTTCAAGAGGCGCAGGCCCGAGCAACCGACGCTCACGCGTAAGACGTGGTTCAGCTGTCCGCCTGGGACTCAACCCGTCCGGTGTTGGTTACTCGCTTAGAGGCATCCAGGCACCTCAAGAGGGACCAGGTTACCGGCGGCGTCGTAGTCCAGGATGACGCCAGGCTTGTCTCCGTCACTTTCGACCACTGTCGACTGCTCGTTGAGAATGACCGCCAGCGTGTCAGTGTGGCCGCTGTAATTCACTTTCACAGGCTAGGCGACGCCTACGTATCGCGCGGAGCTGTGTGGAGCAGGTACTGATTCGCCGTGCTGGCGAAGACTGTCAAGGTGGAACTCTATGGCTTCCTTCATGAGTTGCTCAACCTCGTCCATGCTCGAACCAGCCGCTACGCAGCCTGGCAAGTCAGGCGAGTACGCCGAGAACGAATCGTCTTCGCCCTCAATCACAATCAAATACTCACTCACGATTGCCGCCCTCCTTGGAGCCCCGCCTGCCGTCCGATACTGGACAGCGTGCCCGACTTGATATCCGCGCCCGGATTGCCGGCCACGGACACGGTTCATGGCTTGGTTGGATGCCTAAACTGTCGATGGCTCCCCACCTGCTCTATCCAATCGCCAGCCCTCGGCTTCAAGCATCGTGATGACCTCTCGTACTTTCACGCAAAAGCTTAGCCCGATTCCTGCTTGGCAGGACCACGCAAGAGGCTGCCCATGCCTTCGATCTCCACATCGCCCCAAGCCCGAACGAGTGCCTCGCCCTGGCGCAACCCAGCGCCAGCTGCAGCACATGCAGGGCCTCCACAAATCGAACTGTCTGCCCATGGAGCCGAACTGCCTGCATATCGAGCCGGATTTGAACCTCCGTCGTAGCTTCCGGGCGGCGTCGGAGCGCGTTTGACCGAAATCGTAATTGCGGCCAGCGGGAAGCACGATCGTGGCCTGCCAGCGGCCATCCGGGCAGCGAAATATCGCGCCCTCGTTATTCCCGCGCCAGCCTATGAACAGCGATTTTTGGCCGTGACCGATGTCAGGCCGATTGCTTAGCCACAGTGTCTGGAGTAGCTGGAGGCCCATGGAGCCCGGAATTTTTGTGGAGGGAGAGGGATTCGAACCCCCGAACCGCGAAGCGGGGCAGATTTACAGTCTGCTGCCATTAACCACTCGGCCACCCCTCCCGGGCGCGCCGCGCCGCGACCTCACGGCCGGGTGCTGCTCCGCGAGTATATCGTCTCCCCCAGAGGTGCAGCCGAAGACGCTATCGGCGGCGAACACCCCGCCGAGTCATTCCGCGAACCGAGATCGAATCGCCGGCCTGCCACCCGGCCTCGCTACCCTCCGGGGCGGCCGTGCCTCCAGCCCAGGTTGGTTCACCCAGGCGAGGGCGCCGACTCCTGCTCCCCTCAGCCTGCCGAGGTGACGCCGATGCTTGCCAGGTCCCTGGCCAGTGTTGGCTGGTCCATGGCCCCCAGCGCGATGGCCCGCAGCGTGCCGCCGCGATCGATGAAGAAGCTGGACGGCGTGCCGATGACGTGATATTGCTGCACGACAGTGGCATCCAGGTCCAGCAGGATAGGGAAGGTGATGCCCATGCGGGTCACGTAGGGGCGTACCTGCACGCCGGATTCGGCGTTGTCGACCCCCAACACCACCAGGCTGGGGGTCGCCTTCGAGGCCGCCTGCAGCTCCGGCATCTCCTTCTTGCAGGGCACGCACCAGGTGGCCCAGATGTTTACCAGCACCGGATGACCCCGTTCCGCGCTGAGTGAAAGTGTCTGCCCGTTGAGCAGTGGCAGCTGAAAGTTGGGCGCCTGGCGGCCGATGACGGGCGACGCGGGAGCCCGGTTGGCATACCACCACGCGCCGCCCACGATGAGCGCGGCCAGCACCACCAAGCCGATGCCCGCGCGCGCCATCACCTTAATTCAGTGTACGGACGCGAGGCCGCTTTGGAGGGGACACGCCCAGGCTAGCCAGGACTGCCCACCGACGAGCGGACCGCCAGTAGGAGCTGACTTCAGTCCAGCAAATTGCGCCCACCACATCTGTGACGGCGATTCGGATCCGCCGATCAGTTCTTGGAGATGTGCGATTGCCAGTATGGTAGACGTGCGAGATAGAATGGTGGAATATGAGCCTCAACATCAAGACTGCTCGAGCGCACGAGCTGGCGCGGGAGCTGGCCGAACTGACGGGCGAGAGCATGACGGAGGCCGTGACGGAGGCGCTGGCGGAGCGGCTGCTCAGATTGCGGCGAGAGCCGGGAACGGTGCTGGCCGAACGTCTCCTGGCCATCGGCGCCGACTGCGCCGCTCACCTGCAGGAGCCGTACGCGTCAATCGACCACGGTGATCTGCTCTACGACGAGTTAGGCCTGCCGAGGTGATCGTTGATTCGTCCGCGGTGATCGCAATCCTGCGTGATGAACCGGATGCCCGCGCCTACGCCGTTGCCCTAGCGACGAATGACCATCCCCGGATGTCCGTTGTGAACTTCGTGGAGGCCGCCGTGGTCATCGATGCCAGCCGGAATCCAATCGCGAGCCGGCGATTCGACGAGCTCATACGGACGGCGGGCATTGGCATCGAGCCAGCCACCGAGGATCAGGCGCATCTGGCTCGGGCTGCCTATCGCGATTTCGGGAAAGGGAGCGGCCATCCCGCTCGGTTGAACTTCGGTGATTGCTTTGCCTATGCCCTTTCGGTGGCCGCGGGCGAGCCCCTCCTGTTCAAAGGAGTAGATTTCAGCCACACGGACGTTCGCTCCGCCATCACCCCCCAGAAGTGAAGCGGGAAAGCAGGCCACGGTGCCGGGGGTTCTACAACATGGAGTTGTACGTGACGATGCCTGTTGGGGTGCTGGACCCGTCGCCGCCGCCTCGAACCCACCAAGTTGAAGGTGCCCTAGCGGCTTCAGCTCGCTGACCCCGATAGGAGCACAGAGAGGCGCTGGCCCTGGACCGCGGCGTCGTTTCGGGGTTGCGGTGGGTCACGGCCCCTCACCCCAGCCCATCCACCCGACGGCGGACGGGCGTGGGAGCGGGCAGCTCTCTACAACGTGGCCAGGCGCGGAAAGACGCGCTTGGGGTTGGCGTTGAAGATCTTCACCTTGTCCTCGTGCGTCAGGAAGTCGATGCTGTCGATCACAGGCACCAGGTCGTCCGATGGGCGGCCAGTGTCCGGCCGGGGCGATCCGCCGGAGCCGGGCGCTTCCGTGCCGAACAGCACCTGGTCGATGCCACGCTGTTTAATGGCCGTTTTGAGGAACCAGTCCTCATACACGCACAGATCGAAAAAGAGGTTGTTGCTGAGGTCCGACACAGCCATGTGGTGGTCCGCTCGCACCCAGCGGTCCAGCGACCCACCGGCGTGGCAGACGATCACCTTCAGCCCAGGGAAGCGCGCGAACACGTCGGTTCGGCTGTAGAGCTGGGTGGCGATGTACTCCTCGGTGACGTTGTTGATCTGGTAGTTGTGGGGCAGGGCTTCCAGCCGCCGATCGAAACAGGTGGAGGGGTGCACCATCAGCACGGCTCCCAGCTCCTGCGCCTTTTCGTACAGCGGGTACCAGTAGGGGTCGTGCACGCCAGGCGCGGTCTTGCGCCCGTCCGGGTCGGGGTTCAAGTACGCGCCCACGAAGCCCAGGTCCTTCATGCAGCGCTCCAGCTCGGCCACGCAGTTGTTGGTGTCCAGCTCGGCCACCTGCGGCAGCTGCGCCATACCCAGGAAGCGATCTGGGTGCAAGCGCACGGTTTGCGCGATGACGTCGTTGGTGGTACGGCACCACGCATCCTGGAGATGCGGGCGCATCCAGTGGAACATGTTGATTGGCCGCGGCCCCAGGCACTGCACGTCGATGGCGCGATCGTCCATCACCTTCAGGTGGCGCTGCAGCGCCCCCTCCAGCGCCGCGTCCTCGAGCTTGTAAGGCCACGGGCTGTTGAGCGCTACCAGCGTGGCCGAGTGCCGGCCGTAGGAATCGGGCGTGGTCATGTGCCCGTGAACGTCCAGAACCTTGATGTCCTTGTACATGGTGCCTCCCTGTGTCAGTTAACGCTCAGCAATAGTAGGAGCTTTCCGCTCGCACCCGCCAAGCGGGGCAGCTCAGGTGAGATATTGCTGAGCGACATAGCTATCTGCTATGTTCAAGGATGAGAGGGACAGATTCACGTGCGGCTGGGCGAGAAGATTCAACACCTGCGGCAACTCGAGGGAGAGCTGCGCGGCCTGGGCCGGCCTATGACGAAGGCCGAGGTGCTGCGGGCAATGCGCTCCGAGATTGGCGAGAGTGTGTCGCACGCCTATCTCTGCCAGCTCGAATCGGGCGCGCGCACGCACATGTCGCCGGGTACCCGCTCGCTGCTGGCGCGCTTTTTCAAGGTACTGCCCGGCTACCTGGTTTCGGACCCCGAAGGCTACCAGAGCGGCATGCTGTCGGATATGCCAGCCGAGCCGGACTGGCTGCGCGCCTGGCTGGCAGGGCGAGCCGACGAAGTGCGGGAGGATCCACTGCTGTACCACCTGCTGCTGCGCCTGTCGCGCGATGCGAACCCGCGGCGCTACTTCGTGCTGCTGGATGAGCTGCTCGATCAGGAGGTGGCCGCTGGCGGCGCTGCCGCGGCCGCGGGTTGATGGAGACCGAGGCTCGTGAACGGCTGGTGCGGGCCATTGCCCAGGAGCACCTGCTGCACCGGCGCGCCGCTGCCGCCCGCGCTGAGGCCGATCGGTGGGCCAGCCGCGCCGATCTCGCCGGGAGGCGCGGCGACGCCGCTATGGCCGCCGCCGCGCTGGAGCGGCATGCTCGCTTCGTGGAGCGCGCCCACGCCTACGAGCAGCAGCTGCAGGCTCAGTCGGTGGCGTTGCGGCAGCTCAAACGGGCCGGGGGCGCCAGTATGGCAACGCCGCCGCCGCTGTCCCCCCACCCGGAGGCCTGGCGGCGAACCGAAGCGGAGCGCCTGGAAGCCGATCTGGCCGCGCTAAAGGTCAGCATTCAGGCCCTGGGCAGCGCTTAACCGTCACTCCAACCTCTTGCCCAGCCGCCCGCGGGCTGGCAAGGGAACACGTTGACCATCGCGCCAAGCAAGCCAAGGCGTCGGTGCGTCGGGCGGCATGTAATGTCCGGGGCTGTGGCAGCAAGGTCACCAGGACCAGCTCAGCGGTCTTCGGCGTCAGTAAACAGAGCGGGCGCGCAGGGCATTTTCGTCCAGCAGCGTGAAGTACCCGTTCACTTTGGTGAGCCAGCCGCGGTTCTGGTAGTGGGCCAAGGCACGGTTCACATTCTCGCGGCGAGCGCCAATCATGCTGGCCAGGTCCTGTTGAGTGAGGCGCAAGGTGATGCGTGTGCCCTGGGGCGTGGGCTCGCCATGCTCGGCCGCAAGGTCCAGCAGGCGCTTGGCCAGGCGCGAAGGAATGTCTAAAAAGGCCGCGTCGCCCAGCGCTTCATCGGTGGACCGTATACGCTCGCTCAGCACCTTCAGCAACAGTGTCGCCACGCGCGGCCGGCGTTCCACCACGGCCAGGAAATCTTCCCGCTGCAGGGTGAGCACCTCGGTGGCTTCCAGCGCTTCCGCGTCGGCAGAGCGCGGGCGTTCGTCAAAAAGAGCCAGCTCGCCGAAGAAGTGGCCGGCCTTCATGATGGTCAGGATCATCTCCTCGCCCTCGCCCGAAGACACAGCGATCTTCACGGCGCCGCTCACGATGACGTACAGCGTGTAGCCCGCGTCATCCTTGCGGAAGATCACTTCGCCTCGGCGATAGCTGCGCAAGCGGGTCGCTTTGACCAGCTCCTGCAGATCCGCTGGTGGCAGAATGCTGAACAGCGCGGTTTGTGCCAGCATGCTGGCGGGCGTTCGGCTATCCCCCACGGCGCGCGCCCCTCGGTTGATCACGGTTGTCTCTTCCTCCCGCCCAGAATAGCTCTCGCTTCCTCGCTACACAAGCCGGCCGCCCAGCGGACCAGAAGGCGGTCCTGGGTGCCACATGCGGCCTCCGCTCTACGCCGGCTAACGGCCCGCGGGCTGGAGACTTTGGGGAATTACACCCCGACCGCCGCGTCGTGTTTTCGGCCACGCTCCTCGGCGCCGCTGGCAGCCGGTGCAGCACACGCCCGGTGGAACAACTCAGCTGACGACCAGGTTCAGCAGCTTGTTGGGCACAAAGATAACCTTTTGCACGGCGTGGCCATCCAGGAAGCGCTGCACCCGTTCCGAGGCTCGTGCCAGGGCCTCCGCATCGTCTCGCGTGAGGTCGCGGCTCGTCTGCAGCGTATCTCGCACTTTGCCATTCACCTGGATTACCAGGGGACAGGTGTCCGCTACCAGGAGCGCGGGATCGCACACCGGCCACGATCGCGAGTGGATGCTGCCCTCGCCGGGGTGTCGTTCGCTCCACAGCTCCTCCGTCAGGTGCGGCGCTATAGGAGCCAGGAGCAGCAGCAGGGTATCCACTGTATCGCCCGAGCAGCCCTGCCGTTCCAGCGCATTCAGCAGCTCATGCAGCTTCGATACGACGGTGTTGAAGCGAAAGTCTTCGATGCGCTCGGTCACGTCTTGGATCGTCTGGTGCAGCAGACGCAGCACGGCCGGTGAGTCGCCGCCCCCACCCGCCGGGTGGCTCCCGGCCAGCTCCCACACCCGGTGAAGGAAGCGGAATTGGCCCTTGGGACCATCCTCATCCCAGAAGTTGTCCATTTCAAACGGCCCCATGAACAGCTCGAAACAGCGCAGGGCATCCGCGCCATAGGTTTCGATCACCTCATCCGGGGTCACCACGTTGCCGCGGGACTTGGACATGCGGTGGCCATCGGAGCCGTAAATCACGCCCTGGTTGCGTAAGCGGGCGAACGGCTCGCGAAAGTTCACCAGGCCAGCGTCTGCCATCACCTTGGTCCAGAAGCGCGCGTACAGCAGGTGCATCACCGCGTGCTCGGCGCCGCCCACATAGGTATCCACCGGCAGCCAGTAATCGATCAGCTGGCGGTCGAAGGGCGCGACGGTGTCGTGCGGGTTGGGGTAGCGCAGGAAGTACCAGGACGAGCAGCCAAAGCCGTCGATCGTATCGGTCTCACGGCGCGCGGGACCGCCGCAGGCTGGGCAGGTGGTGTTCACGAACTCGGGAAGATTGGCCAGCGGCGAGCGCCCGGTGCCCGACGGTTCGTAGTCGGCGATCTCCGGCAGCAGTACCGGCAGCTGCTCCTCCGGCACTGGCACAATGCCATCGCGGTCGCAATACACTATCGGGATGGGCGCGCCCCAGTAGCGCTGGCGCGAAATGAGCCAGTCGCGAATGCGGTAGTTCACCCGGCGTTTGCCGGTACCCTGCTCCTCCAGCCAGGTGATGAAGGCATCCACCGCTTGTGGCCCATCGGCTAGCCCGTTGAACTGGCCGGAGTTCACCACATGGCCACGGTGCAGCATGGCCTGGGTCATAGTGCCGGCATCCTGGGGCGCCGCGTCGTCCTGGTAGACCAGCTTGATGGGTAGGTCAAACCGGCGCGCAAACTCGAAGTCGCGCTGGTCGTGCGCGGGCACGGCCATAATGGCGCCCGTGCCGTAGCCCATGAGCACGTAATCCGCGATCCAGATCGGCAACTGCTCGCCGTTCACAGGATTGATGGCGTAGGCGCCCGTAAACACACCCGTCTTCTCCCGCTCGGTGGAGAGACGTTCGATCTCGCTGGCGAGCCGGGCCTGCTCCTGGTAGGCCTGTACGGCCGCACGGTGCTGTGGCGTGCTCACCTGGTCCACCAACGGGTGCTCCGGCGACAGCACGATAAAGGTGGCGCCGAACAGCGTATCGGGCCGGGTGGTGAACACAACAACCGGCTGGCCACTGCCAGCTACCCTGAAGGTTACCTCGGCGCCCTCGGACCGGCCGATCCAGTTGCGCTGCATGGCCACAATGTGCGCCGGCCATTCAATGCTGTCCAGGTCGTCCAGCAGCTGGTCCGCGTAATCGGTGATCTTGAAGTACCACTGCTCCAGCTCCTTCTTCTGCACGGGCGTGTCGCCGTGTCGCCAGCAGAAGCCGTTCACCACCTGCTCGTTGGCGAGGATGGTTTTGCAAACCGGGCACCACCACTGCGATCCTGGCGCGCGGTAGGCCAGCCCGCGCCGGTGCAACAGCAGGAAGAACCACTGCGTCCAGCGGTAATACTCGGGATCCGAGGAGTTGATCTCGCGCGACCAGTCGTACGACAGGCCCATCATGTTCATCTGGCGCTTGTAGTTGGCGGTATTCCGGGCCGTGCTCACCCGCGGCGGCACTTGGCGCTGAATGGCCTCGTTTTCCGCCGGCAGGCCGAAGGCATCCCAACCCATGGGGTGCAACACGTTGTAGCCGTTCATGCGCTTGAAGCGCGAGTACACGTCCGTGGGCACGTAGTTCTTGGCGTGCCCCACCGATAAACCGGCGCCAGAAGGGTAAGGGAAAAAGTCCAGGCAGTAGAACTTGGGCTTGGTCAGCTCATCCTCGGTCCGGTACTGGCCACGCTCCTGCCACGCCTGCTGCCACTTGGCCTCGAACTCTCTGGGCTGATATCTGCGCGCCACTGACTGATCATAACGGAGGGGTCCGCCGCCGAGCGTGTTCGTGCCCTGCGCTGCCTCGTTAGAATCGCTGGTATGGCAACAGGGCAGCGGGTGGTGGTCGCCATGAGCGGCGGAGTGGACAGCTCTGTGGCGGCGGCGCTGCTGGCGGAGCAGGGCTGTGACGTGGTGGGCGTGATGCTCCGCTTGTGGGCCGATGGTTGGACCGAGGAGACGCCGGCTGGCAACCGCTGCTGCTCCCTTGACGCCGTGGAGGACGCGCGTCGCGTGGCGCAGCAGTTTGGCTTTCCCTTCTACGTAGTAAATGCCGAAGCCGATTTCAAGCGCTGGGTGGTGGACTATTTCCTGGCCGAGTATGCACGCGGCCAGACGCCCAATCCCTGCACGGCTTGCAACCAGCACATCAAGTTCGGCTTTCTGCTGACCCGCGCGGCCATGCTCGATGCCGACGCTCTCGCCACCGGCCACTACGCGCGCCTGGCCAGCCAGGGCGATGGATCATATGCGCTGCTGCGTGCAGTGGACAGGGCCAAGGACCAGTCCTACATGCTGTACATGCTGGGGCAGGATCGCTTGGCCCGCGTGCGCTTCCCGCTGGGCGAGCTGACCAAGGCGCAGGTGCGGATGGAGGCCAGCCGCCTGGGTTTGGGCCTGGCTGGCAAGCCCGACAGCCAGGAGATCTGCTTCGTGGGGCGCGACTATCGTGACTTTCTGGCGCGCTACATCCCGGATGCGCTGCGGCCCGGCAGCATCGTGGATGAGGCGGGGGTGGTTGTGGGGCAGCACGCCGGCCTGCCGCGCTACACCATTGGCCAGCGCCAGGGGCTGAATCTGGCGCGGCGCGAGCGGACCTACGTGCTGGGGCTCGACACGGACGGCAATGCGCTGCGTGTTGGCGGCGCCGAGGGGCTTCTCACGCGGCAGGCCGTGGTGCGGGAGGTGACCTTCAGCCAGCCTCGGCCGGAGCGCGCGCTGGCGCGCATCCGGTCCCACGGCGAGCTGGCCGGCTGTTCGCTGGCGCCGCGCGATGGCGCTGCCGATGCGCTGAGCGTGACCTTTGACGAGCCGCAGCGGGCGCTGTCGCCCGGCCAGGTGATGGTGTTCTACGATGGCGACGTGGTGCTGGGCGGAGGCATTATCGAGTGATCGCCTGGCTGTTGCAGCCTTCCCTGGCGCTGGCGCTGGTTCTGGCTCTGGCCTACACCGCTGGCCTGCACCTCGTGATGCGGCTGGGCTGGAGGCACCTGCTGCGCCACTGGCTGGTAGCCCTGGCCGGGATGGCCCTGGGCGCGGGCATTGCCACTGTCGCCGGGAGCCAGGTGCCGGAGCTGGGCGATATGCACGTAGTGGAGATGAGCGCGGTGGCCATTGGCTTTCTGCTGCTGGCCGGCGTAGCTGCCAGCCATACTACGCAGGAGCCGGCGCCTACCCCGTAACAGTTTTCCGCCAAACTTCTATGCGCGGGCGAGCTCGCGGAGAGGCTCGGTTGCTTGCAGCTTTGGCGCCACGGGAAAGGCAATGGTGGCCACCGTGCCAGCCTCGGTATGAAGCTCGAAGCGGCCCTTGAGATCCGTTCGCACCAGGTTGCGCACAATGCGCATGCCCAGGCTGGGGGCGCTCTCCGGATCGAACCCCGGAGGCATGCCGATGCCATCGTCTCGCACCACCACGGTCGCCTCGCCCTCCTCCACCTGGCTGTGAATCTCCACTCGCCCCGCGCGATCGTTCGGGAAGGCGTACTTCAGGGCGTTGGTGATCAGCTCGTTCACCACCAGGGCCAGCGAGCTCGCGCGCTTGGGGTCGAGCACGATGGGGTCGCCGCTCACGTCCACGTCCACGCTGCGACCATCCGCCCAGGAGGCGGTGACGAAGCCCACGATCGCTTCGGCGATGGAGCGAAAGTCCACCACGCCGAAGCTGTCCTCGCTGAGCATGGTGTGCACCTGGCCGATGCTCTTCACCCGGTTGATGCTGTTCATGAGGACGGCCCTAGCCGGCTGCGGCTCGGGCCGCATGAGCTCCATGGAAAGCAGCCCCACGATGGAGGCGAGGTTATTCCGAACGCGGTGGTTGATCTCCTGCAGCAGGGCCGTCTTCACTTCCAGGTCCATCTGCACCTGGTCGAACAGACGGGAGTTGTTGATGGCGACGCTGGCCTGTGTGGCCAGGATGGCGATAAGCCTGCTGTCGTCCGGCGCGAAGCGGGAGCCGTCCTCCTTGTCGAACCCGAAGATGATGCCCACCGGCTGCTGGCCCACCCACACCGTTTGGCCGATGACGGACTTCACCTTCAGGCTGCCGAACCACTGGCGCAGCTCCGCGGCGTCCGGATCCGCGGAGATGTTGAGGTCGTTGAAGTACACCGGCTCCGTGGATTGCCAGAAGCGGCGGGTGAGCTGGCCCTCTGAAAGCGAGATGCGCAGCCCCTCCGCCTCGGCCGGCGAAATGCCGTAGGTGGGTGGCTGAGGCGCCAGCTCCAGCCGTTCCTCATCCAGCATGAACAGGGCGCAGCGGCTGAGGCGCAGGAGATCGGCCAGCTTTTCGACGAGGAATCGATAGCTGGCGTGAGGGCTCTCCAGCCGAATAAAGCCCTGCGCCACTTCGTGCAGCGTTGTGAGTTCGCGTAGCTTGTCCTGCAGGAAGCGGGCCTGCAGCCGCAGTGCCGCGCCGGAAGTTTCGACCTCTCGCAGGCCGCTGTCGCGGGCCTGCCAGGTGAGAGCGCCATTCACCGCCACCAGCGCCAACAGGGGCAGCGGCAGCCAGGCAATGCGCAGCACCATGGCTGCTGCCAGCCCAGCCAGCAGCAGCCCATGCAGGCCCAGGCTCACCTTCAACAGCTGCTGCACCGCGACTCCCCTCGCCCCCCGCTCATCGACGGCACCCCACAGCATAGGGACGCGCGTCGAGACGTGTCAATCAGCATAACCCCAAATGGCCTCGACAAGCAGGCACCGTGCGCGTTGATATACTGCGCAAACCAATGGCTGCTTCGCTCGCTACGCTTGCCGGCGACCTCATCGCCAATGTCGAAAAGGTCATTGTCGGCAAGCGCGATGTGGTGGAGCTCACGCTCATTGCGCTGCTCTGCCAGGGCCACGTGCTCATTGAGGACGTGCCCGGCGTGGGCAAGACCACGCTGGCCAAGGCATTTGCGCGATCGCTTGGGTGCACCTTCAAACGGTTGCAGTTCACGCCCGACCTGCTGCCTTCGGACATCACCGGCAACTCCGTGTTCAACCAGCGCACCACCGAGTTCGAGTTTCGCCCGGGCCCTATCTTCGCCGAAGTGGTCCTGGCCGATGAGGTGAACCGCGCCACCCCTAAAACGCAGTCTGCCCTGCTCGAGTGCATGGAAGAACGCCAGGTAACGGTGGATGGCGTGAGCATGCCGATGGCGGACCCCTTTCTGGTGCTGGCCACGCAAAACCCCATCGAGTACGAGGGCACCTTCGTGCTGCCCGAGGCGCAGATGGATCGATTCCTCATGCGCATCCGCCTTGGTTATCCCAGCGTACGCGATGAGATGCGTGTGCTGCAGATGCAGCAGCAGACACACCCGCTGGAAGCCCTGGAGCAGATCACCACGGCCCGTGACCTGCTGTGGATGCAGCGCGAGATGCGCGGCGTACACGTGGACGACAGCCTGCGCGAGTACATCGTGAATGTGGTGGCGGCCACGCGGAACCATGCCAACGTCTTCCTGGGCGCCAGCCCCCGCGGATCGCTGGCCTTGTTCAAAACCGCGCAGGCGCGGGCCGCGCTCTCCGGCCGCGACTTCGTCACGCCGGACGATATCAAGGCCATGGCTCATGCAACGCTCAGCCACCGAGTCATCATTAACCCGGCCTCCCGTATGAAGGATTTCGATAGTGACATGCTGGTGGACGAGGCGCTGCGGTCAGTCCACGTCCCGGGCCTCCGCGGCTGAAGGGTCTCCCATTGACGAAGCCGCGATGAAGCCGCCAGTTTCCTGCGCCGCGAAGGCACCCACCAGGCTCTGCCGCCGGTGAGGCCGAGGGGCTGACCCATGGCCCGAGGGATAGCGCTCGCGATCGCGGGGGTGCTGTTCTGGCTGCTGGCCCTGGCGACTGGCTGGCAGCCGGCGGGACAAGTGGCAGTGGGGCTGGCGGTGGTGCTGCTGCTCAGTGCCGGCTGGGTGCTCAATAACCTGTGGCGCTTCTCGCTGGCGCGGCCTATCCTGCCGCAAACGACACAGGTAGGCCAGGTGCTGCGCGATACATACACTCTGGCCAACAATTCGCCCCTGCCCAAGCTCGACCTGGAGATCCGCGACCGATCCACCCTGCCCGGCCACCGCGGCAGCGCCATCTGCAATGTCGGCCCGCGACAGCAGGTGGAGCACGTGGTGGAAACGCTGTGCGAGGTGCGGGGTGTGTTCACCCTGGGCCCAACCAGCGCGGCCGGGATTGATCCGTTTGGCCTGTTCTCCATCGAGCGCACACTGACGCCGGCAGTTCCGGTGATCGTGTACCCCCAGGTGGTGGACCTGGGCGGCTTTTCCATGCCCCGTTCGCTGATCACCGAGGGCACGCGCATGCGCCGCCGCACGCCCATGCAAACGCTGGACCCAGCCGGTACGCGGCCCTACGTGTATGGCGACTCGGTGCGCCGAGTGCACTGGCTCTCGAGCGCCCACTCCGGCGAGCTCATGGTCAAGGAGTTCGAGTTCACCCCAGCGGCGGATGTGTGGATCTTCCTGGACCTGCAGCGCTTTGTGCACGTGGGCTACGGGCAACATTCCACGGAGGAGTACGCCGTAACGGCGGCGGCCTCGCTGGCTGGGCATTTCCTCGCGCTGGGGAGATCCGTGGGGCTCGTGGCCGCGGCTGAGAGCAAGCTCGTGGTGGAGGCGGATCGTGGCGACCGGCAGTTGCTGCGCATCCTGGACCTCCTGGCACGCGTCAAGGCCGATGGCCACGCGCCGCTGCGCGATGTGCTGTGGCGCGAGCGGGGCCGCCTCAACCTGGCCGCGGCCAGCGCGGTGATTACCCCCTCGGTGGACGAGCGCTGGCCCTCGGTGCTGCTCCAGAGCGCGCGATCGCGCACCCGTTCAGCCGTGCTGCTCGTGGAGGGCGCTACCTTCGGCGATGCGCCCGGTGCGACCATCCAGGTGGCTGGCCTCACCTCGGCGCGCGTCCCCACCTATCTCATCAAGCGCAGCCGCTCGGTAGAGCAAGCTCTCAAGACCGCGCTCGACTCCGGGCGGTCCACGCCCTTCGCGCCATGAGCGTTCGCTTCCGCGATCCACCGGCGTACGCGCCGGCGCCTCCGGCCACCAACCCGGTAGAGCCACCCCCGTCGCGCCACCCTGCGCTGCTGCTGATGCTGCTCACCCTGTTCGACATGCCGCAAGGCTGGCTGGCCGTGGCGGGTTTCGCCCTGGCAGCCGAAGCTGTGGCCGGCTCGGTACGCGCCGCCAACTGGCAGCCGGGGTTGGGTGGTCTGCCCTGGCTGGTAGCAGTGGCCCTGGTGACGGCGCTCGTGGTGAGCAAAACCCCGACCCCGCGGCTGCGCTGGCACACCCTGGCGGTCATTATTGGCTGCCTGCTCTCAATCCAGATGCTGGCCAGATTCTTCCTGCCCGCGGGCCTAGGCTTGGTCAGCCAAACGGGCACCGTGCTGAATCGTCTGGTGGACTGGATCGACCAGTCCATCATGGTGCGCATCTACCAGGACAACTTCCTGGTAGCGCTGGGTGTGGCGGTGTACCTGTTTGTGTGGGTCTACGCCGCCTACTGGGTAGGCATTCGCTGGCGCATGGGCTGGATCGCGTCGGCTATGCTGGGCCTCGCCATTCTGGGCAACGTGGAGTTCGATCGCTTCACCGCCGAGCCGTACCTGGCGCTCTGGGCTGCCGGCTGCCTGCTCATGAACCTGCAGCTTGGGCTCATCCGGCAGCGTGCGCAGCGCCAGGTGCGCTTCAGTGGCTGGCGGTCGCGCCAGCGGGTGGCGCTGACCAGCGGGCTGGTCGTGGTGGCGTTGGGCAGCGCGGCCTTCGCCTTCACCCCCAACATGGGCACCAACGGGCTGCTCAACGCCCTCTGGCGCCACGTGGATGGGCCCATCGTGCGGGCACAGCAGATTTATGACAACCTGGGCGTAGAGCGCACCTTCGACCCCAGCGAGATTCGTGGCCCAAACTTCGGTTCGGCGCTGCCCTTTCTGGGCCCCTTCCGGCCAGGCAACCAGCCGGTTATGAACGTGAGGTCGGACAGCCCGCGCTTTCAGCAGGGCGTCGTTTTCAATCGCTACAGCCACGCCGGCTGGACGTCCACCTTCTTCGACCAGTTTCAGCGCGGCCCCAACGCGTTCGTGACAGCCACAGGGGCCAACCAGACCGCCCATGACCGGGACCGCCAGAGGGTGAGTGAGCAGGTGACGGCGCTGCGGCCCAAGGGTGCGCTGCTGTTTGCCGCGCCGCAGCCGGTGGGCGCTAGCCTGCCGTTGCAGGGTGACGGGCTGGGCGACCTGCGGGCCACCAGCGTGCCCCTGCCCGGCCAGACCTATACCTCTACCTCGCTGGAATCCACCGCCTCAACCGATGCGCTGCTGGCGGCATCAGGGTCCATCCCTCAAGCCATCAGCTCGGTGTACCTGCAGTTACCGTCGGACATGCCCGCGCGCGTGAAGGCGCTGGCGCAGCGGGAAGTGCGCGGTGCCTCGTCCGAGTACGACAAGGCTACGGCTATCGAGAGCTATCTGCGCGCCATACCCTACGACACCGAGATTCCGCCGCCACCCCAGGGCCGCGATGGCGTTGATTGGTTCCTGTTCGACGAGAAGAAGGGCTACGCGGATTACAGCGCCTCGGCCATGGCAGTGCTGCTGCGCAGCGTGGGTATCCCCGCGCGTGTGGTGGCTGGCTACTCGCCCGGCACCTTCAACACCACCGATGGCACCTTCCACATCACCGAAGCCCAAACCGCGACCTGGACCCAGGTGTACTTCCCTGGCTATGGTTGGATCGACTTTCAGCCCTCAAGCAATTCGCCGCTGGCCGGCCGCGGATCTGGTGCAGCCGGCGGCCGGGTGAGCACTCAGGATTCAGCCGCCGGCCAACCGGACCCATCGCTCCCTCCACGGCCTCCCAAGCCGGTGGTGCAGCCGAAGGTCAAGCAGGCACCGCGGCACTTTCCCTGGGGCATCTTTTGGATTATCCCGGCCGCGCTGATCGTGCTCGCGTTCGCCCTGAGCAGCCGCGGCCAACGTGCCAGCGCGCGGCTGGCCTACGCGCGCCTGGTGCTGCTCGGCCGGTTGCTCGGCATTCGGCCACGGCGCTGGCAAACGCCGCGCGAGTTTGGCCGCGAGCTCGTGCAGCGGCGCGGCCTTCACCTGCAGCACACGGAAACCGTCACCAGCCTGTACACGGCCGCGCGCTATCGCTCCGGCCCCCTGCCCGCGGCCGACCACCGCCGCGCCTGGCGATCGTGGCAAGTCATCCGCAAGCAGTTCGCGCTCTTCTGGCAACGCTGGCTGTAGGTCAGCCATCGGTCGGCGCGGCAGACGCGGCGCAGCTGCCTACGTGTGAGCAGCAGGGACAGGCCCAACCTCAGACGAGGGCGGCGAGGGTTTTCGCGGCAGTGGCCAGCCAGGCCTCCTTACCGCTGGCGAGCTCGAAGGTGAGGCCGCTGGTCATCGTTGAACCGGGCTCATCGTCCACCAGCACCGTATGGAGCGTCACGTCGAAGCGCGCGGTTTCGGGCGCGTGGCTCGCGGCTTCCGCGGCCTGCCCCTTCAGGTAGTAGAGCGCTGGGCCGGCGACCAGCAGCAGGCCAGCCCGACCGCGCTCGCGCAGGTTGCGGCTGGTGGAGCTGTTGGGGTACAGGCCCAGGCGCACCTGTGCAGGCGCGGTGCACACAATCTCGCCGTAGGTGAGGATGCCGAAATGTGGAAAGCCCTCAGCGTCGATGGTGGCGAGCTGAATAGTCTGGCCCCAGCGCGCCGCGAGGTCCCTCCCTGAGAGCAGCTGGCAAATGGGCTCGGGCAGGGTGCTGCCGATGTTCCTGGACATGCGGGCGATCCTACATCGGGAGCTGCCCCGGCCCCGCTGTGCCTGGCGTATTCAGGTGTACACCCTACAAGGTTCCGAGCGTATGGGATAGGATGCGAGCTGGAGGGCTGGATGCGATACGACTGGCGTGAAAACTTCATGAAATTCTTCAGGAAGCGAGCGGCGCTGGATATTCCCATCACGCTTATTGGGCCTGGTGGCGATCCGGATGTGAAGCGGTTGGAGAATTACTTCGAACGCATGAACATTGAGTTCGAGCAGATTGATACGCGCGTGCAGCCACTACCGGAGGGCTTCGAGTGGAGCGATCAGCCAGTGGTAGTGGTGGACGGCGATCGCTTCACCAAAGCCAAGCCGCAGATGATCGCCCAGGCCGTGGGGCTAGCCATGCGCCACTACGCGTTTGATGCGGAAGAGCCGGAGGAACAGCCCGCTTGAGCCGCTGAGCCAGGAACCGGCCGAGCAGGCCGCTGCCAGGCAGGGGGTACTATTTGGCCCATGTCAGACGTACTCGTACTCGCACCCATTCACCCGGATGCGCTGCAGCTCATTCGTGACAGCGGGCTGGGGCTCACCGAAGCGCAGGGCCAACCCTACGATCAGGTCGTGAACCTGGTGCCCGGCCACCTGGCCATCCTCACCCGCGCTGGCGTCAAAATCGATGAGAACCTGCTGGCTCACGCGGACAAGCTGAAGGTAGTCGCCGTGGGCTCCGTGGGGATGGACAGCCTGGACCTGCCCTACCTGTTCTCCAAGGGCATGAAAGTATTCAACGCGGCTGGCGGCAATTCCGCGGCCGTGGCCGAGCTGGCCATCAGCAACATGATCTCGCTCTTGCGCAACGTCCACACAGCCAATATCGACATGCACCAGGGCGTGTGGCAGAGCATGTTCGAACGCCCGCAGGGCAACGAGTTGCTGGGCAAGACCGTGGGCATCGTTGGCCTGGGCAACATCGGTTCGCGGCTGGCGCGCATCCTGCTGGCGTTCGAAGCCAAGGTCGTGGCCTACGACCCCTACGTTCGTTACGTGTGGAACCCGTCCCTGCACGAGAACCCCGAGGTGAAGATGCTGGCCTCGCTGGATGACCTGCTGCGCGAGGCCGACATCGTGACGGTACACACGCCCCTCACCGAGGAGACGTTCCACATGTTCTCGGGCCCGCAGTTCGCGCTGATGAAGCCTTCGGCCTTCTTCATGAACCTGGCGCGTGGCAAGGTGGTGGACGAGCCGGCCCTGGCGGAGGCCCTGCGCAGCAAGCAAATCGCCGGCGCCGCCATCGACGTGTACGAGAAAGAGCCAGCCAACGACTCACCCTTGCTGGAGCTCGGCAACGTGATCCTCACGCCGCACATCGCCGGCGTGCCCGATGAGGCGCGCCGCCGCATGGGCATGGTAGTGGCGCAGCGGATCATCGACGAAGTCAAGGCGCAGAAGTCCCGCGCGTAGTGCATCTGCGCCGGCCGCTCAGGGAGCGGGAGCGGCCGGCGCCTCCACCAGCGTGAACAACAGCACCAGCTCGCGGTCACCGGTCGCCTGAAAGTCGTGCGGGACGTGGGCGGGGATGTGGCACAGGGTGCCCTGCTTGAGCGGCAGGTCGGTGGTGCCGCTGCGCAGCCGCCCCGTGCCGGAGATGACGTAGCACAGCAGATCGGCCTCCTGGTGGGCGATCTGCTTGGCTGGCGACGTTTGCGCGGTCAGGGCGATCACGCCCTGCGTGAAGCGCTGACCCTCGAAGCAGTTGGCCACGCGCATCTGGTCGCCGCCCAGCGGGTGCAGCTGCGCCGCCACATCATCCAACTGGCGCACAGTGACCTCCGGCATGGTGAAGCGAGCATAGCGGAAAGCACGTATACTCGCGGGCATCCGCCACATCCGCATCACCAAGCTGAGCCACGCGCGCCAGGTGATCGTCACCTGGGAGGGCGAGCTGGTGGCGGAAGACGCGGAGAAGCTGCTGGTCCACGCCCAGTGGTCCTATGCCAAGCCCCGCCTGCTGGGCTACACCGTATTCGAGACCGGCGATCCCTTCATTGAGGCCTACTACCGCGGCCGCTGGTTCAGCATCTGGCAAGTGCTCAACCACCGCAACCGGCGCGTGAAGGGCTGGTACTGCAATGTCTGCCGGCCCATCGAGCTCACCGCGGAGGGGCTGTCCTTCATCGATATGGAACTCGACGCCTTCGTATACCCGGATGGCCGCTACTGTGTGCTGGACGAGGAGGACCTGGAGCAGGCGCCGATCTCCGCCGAGGACAAGGCGCTGGCGCGACGCGGCCTGGACGATGTGCTGGATTGGATCGTGCAGCGCCGGCCGCCGTTCGACATTATTGGTCCCCCGCGGCGCGTGCAACCCTTCTGGGATCTGAGCTGAAGGCAGGGCGGCGGTATACTAAGCGCCGCCATTCCCCCTTGGATCTGAATACGCATCCCACTGGTAAGGAGACATTGCGCTCATGAAGTCACCCGCCGCTGTCTACGTGGAAGCTGGCAAGCCGATGGTCATCGATGACGTTGACATTCCGGATCCCGGCCCCAAGCAGATGCAGATTAAGCAGTTCGCCAGCGGTGTGTGCCACTCACAACTGCACGAGCTGGACCGCCCAAACCCTAACCTGCCGCTGGTGCTGGGCCACGAATCCACCGGCGTCGTGGTCAAAAAAGGCAGCGAAGTCACCCATGTGAAAGAAGGCGACAACGTGATGGTCACGTGGGTGCAGCGGGGTGCTCGCCCGGGCCTGCCGCCCGTGACCGTGGCCAACGTGACCTACAAGGGCAAGCCCATTGCCTATGGCGCGCCGGCCTTTACCGGAGTGTTCACCTGGGCCAGGGACTGCATCGCCGACGAGCAGATGGTGGTGCCGCTGGAGGCTGGCGTGGCCACCGATGTGACCTCGATCATTGGCTGCGCCGTGATGACTGGCGCCGGCGCGGCCATGAACGCGGCCATGGTTCGCCCTGGCGATTCCGTGGCGATCATCGGTGTTGGTGGTGTGGGGTTGTGCGCGGTGCAGGCCGCGGCGAACCTGGGCGCCAACCCGGTGATCGTGATCGACCTGGCAGACGACAAGCTGGAGTTCGCCAAGAAGTTCGGCGCGACCATCGGCGTAAACGCCGCCAAGGAAGACGCCGTCGCCAAGGTGCGCGAGCTGATGGGTGGCGGCTTCAATGACGGTGTGGACTTCGCCTTCGACGCTATCGGCACCGCCAAAACCATCGAACAGGTGCTGATGATGGCTCGCGGCCGCCGACCAGGTGATCGGCAGGGTGGTGAGGCTGTGGTGATTGGCGTGCCTCACGGAGGCCAGGCTCAGCCGGCCATGCAGATGATCTTCGGCGGCAAGATCTACCGCGGCGCGCCGGGCGGCTGCTGCATCCCCGATCGGGACTTCCCAACGCTGGTCCGCTGGTTCAAAGAGGGCCGCTTCCCGCTGGATGAGCTGGTGACCAAGCGCTACAAGCTGGAGCAGATTAACGAGGCCTGCGCGGACCTGCGCCAGGGCAAGATCGCCGGACGCGCCATCCTCGAGTTTTAAGCAATCTGAATGTGCCGAGACCCCTTCGCCCAAGGGGCGAGGGGGTCCCGGCCGTCTTTTCGGAGCCGGCTCTGTGCAGCTAACTGACTCACTCTTCCTATTCGACATCGACGGCACGCTGCTGGCGGTGGGCAGCCCTTTTCATGCTGAGGCGCTGCAGGAAGCGGTGGAGGATGTCTGCGGCGTCACGGCCGACGTGAGAGCCGTGAGCCTGTTGGGCCGCACCGACAGCGAGATTTTGCTGGAGGTGATGGCGCTGGCGGGCGTACCAGAGCCCCAGCGCTGGCTGCCCCAAGTTCTGGCAGCGTCCGTCATTCACTTTCGCCGCCATTTGCCGATCGACCTGCGTGACCGCGTGCTGCCCGGTGTGCCCCAAACGCTGAACTGGATCGCGGCGCGAGGCGGGTGCTGCGGGTTGGTGAGTGGCAACATCGAGGCCATTGCCTGGGAGAAGATGCGCGCCGCCGGGCTGGCCCAGCACTTCGCGAGTGGCGCCTTTGGCGACGAATCGGCAGAGCGGGCAGACTTACCCCCGCTGGCCGTCGCCCGCGCCGGCCGTGCGTACCAACCGGAGCGCGTCTATGTGATTGGCGACACGCCCAGAGATATTGCCTGCGGCCTGGCTGGCGGATACCAGACTGTGGCTGTCGCCACCGGGCGCAGTTCGCTAGCGCAATTGCGCGGCCACGGACCAGCCTTTGCCTGTGCCAGCCTGTGGGAGTTTATAGAACAGCTGCGCCTCCAGCGCAGGGATGCGCTTGCCGGATCGGCTGGCGCACACAGTGGAGGCGCCTGATTCACTGCCAGGTCAGCTCGTCTTTGCCGATGTGCACCACATCGCCGGAGTGCACGCCGGCGCGCTCCAGCGCGCTCGTAACGCCCAGGCGCTTCAACTGTGTTTGCAGGTAGTCCACTGCCTCGGGGTTGGCGAGATCGGTCATGGCTATCAGCCGTTCAACGCGCTTGCCACGTACGGTAAAGCCATCATCTCCCGGCAGCACCTCCAGGCCATCACCATCCTCCAGGCGAAACACCTTGTAATCGCCCTCCGCTGGTGCGAAGGTGCTGGGCGGCGGCAGGGTCCGCAGCAGCTGGGCTACCCGGGACAGCAGTTCGCTCACCCCTAGGTGACTGACGGAGGCCAGCGGCAGCGGCGTGATTCCCAGCCTGGCGAAGCCCTCGCGTACCGCGGGCCAGGCATCCCTGGCGCGCGGCAGGTCCTGCTTGCTGATGGCCACAACCTCCGGGACCGCGGCCAGTCGGTCGCCGTACAGCGTGAGCTCTTGCCGTATCTGGCGATAGGCGTCGAGCGGCTCGATTTCCTCGCTGGAGCCATCCACGAGGTGAATCAGCAGGCGGGTGCGCTCGATATGACGCAGAAACTCGTGCCCCAGGCCCGCGCCTTCGTGCGCCCCTTCGATGAGGCCGGGAATGTCGGCGACCACAAAATCGAAGTCATCGCGCTGGACCACCCCGAGGTTCGGCTCCAGCGTCGTGAAGGGATAGTCCGCGATCTTAGGTTTGGCCCCGGAGATCACGGACAGCAGGGTGGATTTGCCGGCGTTGGGCAAGCCCACGATGCCGACGTCGGCGATGAGCTTCAGCTCAAGGGCAATCCAGCGCTCCTCACCCGGCTCGCCCTTCTGCGCCATGCGGGGCGTTTGGTGGGTGGCTGTGGTGAAGTGGGTGTTGCCCAGGCCGCCGCGGCCGCCACGCGCCACCATGCAGCGTTGTCCCGGCTGCACCAGGTCCGCCAGCAGCTCTTCGCTTTCGGCGTCGCGCACGAGAGTACCAAGTGGCACAGGCAGCACGAGTTCCTGCCCCGTTTTGCCATGCTGGCGCTGGCGCAGCCCGCGTTCGCCGGAGCCAGCTTTGAAGTGCTTGCGATGCGCAAAGCTGGCCAGCGTGTTGAGCTGGGCATCGGCCTCCAGGAAGAGTGAGCCGCCCCGGCCACCGTCGCCGCCATCAGGGCCGCCGCGCGGGATGTACAGCTCGCGCCGCAGGTGTGCTGAGCCGTCGCCACCATCGCCCGCTTTGACGAAGATCTTGACGCTGTCGAACATCGCTTACTGCCACTCAGCGCTTGGCAGCCCAGCCAGCAATGCGTCGGGCGCGGCCGCCGGCTGCCGGCGCGGTCCAGGCGTGTGCGTGTAGCTTCCGGTGCGCAGGCCAGCCGCGTGGAAGCGCGCCACCATACGGCGGATGCCCAGGGGCGCGAACGGCATGCCATCGAAGGCCGCCAGCAACTGCTCTGGGTCGATGTTCAGGTTGCGCAGCTGCACCAGGTCGACGCCGCTCGCGACATACAGCCCGATGAGCGCGGCAACTTCATCGCCGTCATCGGTGATGCCGGGAAAGGTCAGCAGGTTAACCGACGTGAACAGGCCAGCCGTTGAAGCGACGCGCAGGCACTCCGCCACCTCGCCCAGCCCGTAACCAGTCGGGCGATAGTAGCGGCGAAAGACTGCCTCACGCGCGGAAAACATGCTCACGCGGATGCTGCCAAGGCCAGCATCGATGAGCGCGCGCAGGGTCTTGGGCCGGCTTCCATTGGTATTGATGTTGATGGTGCCGCGCGAGGTGCGCTGGCGAATGCGCCGCACGATGTGCACGTTGCGGCTGTTCAGCAAAGGCTCGCCCTCGCAGCCCTGGCCGAAGCTGATGATCGCATCCGGCGCGGCATCGAGGTGGCGCACCGCGAGCTCCACGGCCTCGTCTATCGATGGCAAGAAGGCCAGCCGCTCGTGCGGCTGGATGCTGGCATCCGGCTGGTCGGAGATGCAGCCTACGCAGGCCGCGTTGCACACCGGCGAGCTGGGCAGCGCCCCTTCGCCACCGCCGTAGAAGACGTGCTGCGCACTCCGGCACTCGTAGGCGAGGGCACAATGCGCCAGGTGCTCCAGCAGTGGAACGCCTTCGGAAGCCGCCGTCAGCCGCTGCTTCACCAACCGCCGCAACTGCTTGTAGCCCGGGTCGCGCCGCTGCCACGGCCGCGGGTCGTCCGTGGGCAGCGCGGCAACGTACGGCTGCCCATCGTCACGCACCGCCACCGCCGCGTAGCCGAACAGCGGCAAGTAGGCCGCGCTGCTCGCCTCCGCCCGCACTGGCAGGCGATCACCTCGGGCGGCGGGCTTGCCCGCGTGCAGGGCAGGGAGCGTGCCGTAGCCCGCATAGGCGGGCAGCAACGTGCGGGTGTAGCCGATAGGCAACAGCGCGGCAGCGGGGAAGCCTGGCAGCTCGCCCTGGGCCGAAACCGCCGTGCGATCCGGCAGTAAGGAGAGCACGGAACCCCGCGGCAAGGGGATCAGCTCGGCCGGCTCCAACGGCTCTACGGCGCGGCCCTGTGCCGCCAGCGGTCGCTTGCCCGGCATGCTCTTGAGCTCACCGCCAGCGGTGACGTAGGCGGCGTTGAACATGAGCTGGAGTATATCGGGCGGGTGCTCGCCAGCCGGCCAGCTATCCTTGGCGGGCACATGGCGCCACCCAGCAGCGATGACGATCTCAGCATCTTCCCCGCGACGGCACGGCGGCTGAATGGCCACCTCTGGCTCGGTGGTCTCGACCTGGTGGACCTGGCGCGAGAGTACGGCACGCCCCTGCACATATTCGACGAAGCCACACTGGTCGATGCCATGCGTTCGTTCCGCCAGGCGTTTGCGACGCGCTACCCCAGCGTGCTGCTGGCTTACGCCGCTAAAGCCTTTATCAACCCCTGGCTGGCCCGGCTGCTGGCGCGCGAGGGCCTGGGTATGGACGTGGTATCCGCCGGCGAGATGGCCGTGGCACACGACGCCGGCTTCCCCATGGAACGGGTCCACCTCCACGGCAACAACAAGCTACAAGCCGAACTGGAGATGGCACTGGAGCTGGGCGTAGGCCGCGTGGTGATCGACAACGCGGGCGAGATTGGGCAGCTCAACCAGCTGGCCAGTGCGCGCGGGCTGGTGGCGCCGGTGCTGCTTCGTGTGGCACCTGGCGTGGAGGCGCATACGCACCAGTACCTGCAAACAGGCGGGCACTATTCCAAGTTCGGCATCCCGCTACAGGGCGAGCAAGCCAGCCGGGCGGTGCGGGAGATCGTGGCCTCCAGCAGCCTGCGGCTGGTCGGCTATCACGCCCACATCGGTTCGCAGATATTTGACCTGCTGCCCTACCGCGACAACGTTGCTCGGCTGGTGGAGTTTGCCGCCGACATGCGCCAGCAATGCGGCGTTGAACCGCTGGAGCTGAGCCCCGGCGGCGGATGGGGCATCCAGCACACGCCCGAAGAGGATCCACCCAGCGTAGAGGATGTCGCCATAGCCATCACCAACGCGCTGCAGCGAGCGGCCAGCGCCCATGGCCTGCCGCTGCCGCGGCTCATTTTGGAGCCTGGACGGTCTATCGTCGGCCGGGCCGGCGTCACCCTGTACACCGTGGGCAGCATCAAGGACGTGCCCGGCTTCGGGACCTATGCCGCGGTGGATGGCGGCATGGCCGACAACATCCGGCCGGCGCTGTACCAGGCCAGCTACACCGCTATGGTCGCCAACCGCGTGGACGAGGAGGCAACTGCCACGCAAACCATCGCCGGCAAGTACTGCGAAACGGGCGACATCCTCATCCCGCGGGCGCGTTTGCCCCGGCTGCGCACGGGCGACCTGCTGGCGGTGCCGGCCACCGGCGCCTATGCCATCCCGATGGCCAGCAATTACAACCTGGCGCTCAAGCCGGCCATTGTCGCTGTGCTCGACGGTCGTGCCGTGCTCGTGCGCCGCCGCCAGACATACGCGGATCTTGTGGCTTGCGAGGTGCGATAAGCCAGGGCCAGCAATGACCAGGTCCCTTATAGTTGAACCTTATGAAGGTACGCGTGAATCCAAGCCTGTGCGAAGGCTTTGGCAAGTGCGCCAAAGCAGCCCCGGAGATCTTCACCCTGGATGCGGATGGCTACGCCAGCACCGACGAGAACGCGGAAGTGCCCGCGGCGCTCATCGCCAAAGTGCGCGAGGCCGAGGGTGCCTGCCCCACTGGCGCCGTCCTGGTAGAGGAGTAGCTTCAGCCGCATGGACGGACCGTTCGAAAAGCACCTTTTTGTGTGCACCAGCGGCGAATACTGCCCCATGATCGACGGCAACGGCATTGAGATTCACAAAGCGTTCAAGATTGCCGTGGCGGAAGCCGGCTTGCGTGGCCGGGTGCGGGTCAACAACAGCGGCTGCCTGGACCAGTGTGGGCACGGCCCAAACGCGGTGGTGTATCCCGAGAACGTCTGGTACTCGCACCTCACCCTGGAGGACGTGCCCGTCATCGTCGAGGAGCACCTGAAGAACGGGCGCCCGGTAGAGCGCCTGCGTTACCATCCGCCGAAGGCCGGCGCCAACAAGCTCCAGCGCGATGACCGTGACAAGCGCCGAGCCGGCCAAGTGGACGGCTGCCGGGCCGACTGGCCCATTATCCCGCTGGACGATCCACGCGCCGGCGAGGCGCTGGAAACGGCGGCCGGTAAGCCGGCCTGAGGAGCAGCACCCTGGAATCCATCGGCTTCATTGGTCTGGGCATCATGGGCAAGCCCATGGCCAAGAACCTGCTTCACGCCGGCTACGGGCTGACAGTCCACAGCCGCGGGCAAGCCCCCGTGGAGGAACTGGTGGCGTTGGGTGCCCAACGCGCCGCGAGCCCCGCCGACTGCGCACGCACCGCGGACGTCGTCATCACTATGCTGCGCGACAGTCCCGATGTGGAGCTGGTTGTGGCCGGCGAGCAGGGCGTGTTTCAGGGCGCACGCCCTGGCACGCTGGTACTGGACATGAGCACCATCTCGCCGGTCACGGCGCAGCGGCTGGCCCGCGAGGCCGGCGAGCGCAGCCTGGCCATGCTGGATGCGCCGGTGAGTGGCGGTGAAGCCGGGGCGATCAATGCGCAGCTGTCCATCATGGTTGGCGGTGATGAAGCCGCGTTTGAACGGGCGCTGCCGCTGCTGCGGAAGCTGGGAACCAAGATCACGCTCATGGGCTCCGCCGGCGCCGGCCAAATGACCAAAGCCTGCAATCAGGTGATGGTGGCCATCCACTACGAGGCCATGGCGGAGGCGCTGGCGCTGGCCAAAAAGGCCGGCGTGGACCTGCAGCGGCTGCACGGCGCGCTGGCCGGCGGCCTGGCCAATTCCGCCGTGTGGGAGCGCCGCGGACCCTCTGCCATCGAGGGCAACTTTCAGCCCGGTTTCCGCATCCGCCTGCACCACAAAGATCTGTCCATCGCCCTGGACGCGGCGCGAGAGTATGGCGCCGCGCTGCCCTTCACCGCCCAGGTACGAGAGCTGTACCGCTCCATGATGAACAACGGTGAAGGCGATCTGGACCACTCGGCCCTGGCTCTGCTGTTGCAGCGCATGGCGGGGCTGGAATAAGCACGACCTGGGTCACAGTGTTTGACCCACCAAAGCCCAGGCGAAAGCACCCTCACCTGCCCCCCAGCCGCTGACCTTAGCTGAGGCTCCGGGTTCGGCAAGCCCGCGGCGCCAAACGGAGCTGAACCGTCAACATGGCACCTGAAACTCGTGTTTACTCGGCCGGAGCGTCAACGCGCATACCCATTCCCTGAGCCGCGGCGGCCATGCGCTCGTCATAGGTGATCACGGAGCGGAGCTCTTCTCCCAGCAGTGCCGCCGTGGCCAGGTGTATTGCGTCCAGTGTCCGGATGTTCGCCGGGAGCAGGCTGCCGGCGGCTAAAAGAATTTCACGGCTGACCGGCACCAGGGCAACGCCCCTCAGCCGTCGCTGAATGAGCGGAGCCAGCTCCGGTGAGAATCGCGT
>DATKQD010000140.1:0-12053 GCA_035532895.1 Chloroflexota bacterium | reverse complement strand
GGGGACCCCTTGCGCCAGCTGGAGATGGTTCTACCCCTGGCGCAAGCGCAGCTTCCCAGCCTGCCGCCGGCGCTTCAGCCTGCTATGCAAAAATTTCTAGCGGACGCGCCCATCTGCGCCGACAGGGTGCGGCGAATGGAGCGCGCCATCCATGCCACTGGGCTGATCAAGATGCAAATCCATGCGGACTACCATCTGGGCCAGGTGTTGAAAACGCCTGATGGGATTGCCATTCTCGATTTTGAGGGGGAGCCCAGCCGGCCCCTCTCGGAGCGCAACGCCAAGCAGTCGCCCTTGCAGGACGTGGCAGGCATGCTGCGATCGCTGCACTATGCCGCCGTAGCCGCGGCTGGACCAGCGGATCAATCGGCCGAGGCACAGCGGCGGTTGGCAGCGGCCGAGGCCTGGGCGCAGCAGGCGCAGGCACGCTTCCAGGCAACCTGGCTGCAACACTGCGCGGTGGCCCCGGCCGACTCAGCCGCCGGCAACCGCCTGCTCGAGCTCTTCCAGCTGGCCAAGGCGCTGTACGAGCTGCGTTATGAGCTCAGTAACCGGCCCAATTGGACGGGCATTCCTTTGGCTGGCATCGATCGGCTCATGCATTCGGTGGAGGGAGAGAGGTCGTAACAGGATTTCGTGATTGACGCTGCCTGGTACAAGGAAGCCATCATCTACGAGCTGCACGTGCGAGCGTTCTTCGACAGCAACAACGATGGCGAGGGCGACTTTCAGGGACTGACCGAGAAGCTGGACTACCTGCAGGACCTGGGCGTCACCTGCCTGTGGCTGCTGCCCATGTACCCCTCGCCCATGCGGGATGATGGGTACGACATCGCGGACTACCGCGACATCAATCCCCGCTATGGCCACATGGCCGACTTCGACCATTTCCTGCAGGAGGCGCACCGCCGCGGGCTGCGTGTTGTCACCGAGCTGGTGCTGAACCACACCTCAGATCAGCACCCCTGGTTCCAGGCGGCCCGCCAGTCACCCGAGTCCGAATTTCGCGACTACTACGTGTGGAGCGACGACGACCAGCGCTACAGGGATGCGCGAGTCATCTTCCTGGATACCGAGCGCTCCAACTGGACCTGGGATCCGGTGGCCAAGCAGTACTTCTGGCACCGCTTCTTCAGCCATCAGCCGGATCTGAACTTCGACAACCCCCGGGTGCGTCAGGCCATCCTGGACGTGGTGCGGTTCTGGCTGGACAAGGGGGTGGATGGACTGCGCTGCGATGCGGTGCCCTACCTCTTCGAGCGCGAGGGCACGAGCTGCGAGAACCTGCCGGAAACACACGCCTTCCTCAAGGAACTGCGCCGCCTGGTGGACGAGCGCTACGGCGATCGGCTGCTGCTGGCCGAAGCGAACCAATGGCCGGAGGATGTGCGTGACTATCTCGGCGCCGGCGACGGCGACGAGTTCCACATGGCCTTCAACTTCCCGCTCATGCCGCGCATCTTCATGGCCTTGCGCCGCGAGGATCGCACGCCCATCGTGGATATCCTGGCGCGCACGCCCTGTATTCCGGACAGCTGCCAGTGGGCCATCTTCCTGCGCAACCATGACGAGCTGACGCTGGAGATGGTGACGGACAGCGAGCGGGACTACATGTACTCCAGCTACGCGCTCGACCCGCGGATGCGCCTGAACCTCGGCATCCGGCGCCGGCTGGCGCCGATGATGGACAACGGCCGCCGCCAGATCGAGCTGCTCAACAGCCTGCTCATGAGCCTGCCCGGCACGCCAGTGCTGTATTACGGTGATGAGATCGGCATGGGTGACAACGTGTACCTGGGGGACCGCAACAGCGTGCGCACGCCCATGCAGTGGAATGGCGACCGCAACGCCGGCTTCTCCCGCGCGGATTCGGAGCGGCTATACAGCCCGCTCGTATCCGGCGCCGTGTACGGCTTTCAAGCGGTGAATGTGGAGGCGCAGACCCGCGTGCCGACCTCGCTGCTGAACTGGATGAAGCGGCTCATAGCGCTGCGCAAAAAGTACAAGGCACTGGCGCTGGGATCGCTGGCCATGCTGCACCCGGCCAACACGCGCGTGCTGGCCTTTGTACGGGAGTACGAAGGCGAGCGGCTGCTCGTGGCCTGCAACCTCTCACGCTTCGCCCAGCCTGTGGAGCTGGAGCTTTCGGCCTACAGCGGCAGCACACCGGTTGAACCATTCGGCGGCTACGCCTTTCCGGAGATCACCGATAAGCCCTACACCCTGGCGCTGGGGCCGCATGGCTTCTACTGGTTCATCCTGCGCGAAGGCAGCCGGCAAGCGGTGTGACAACTGGCTGAGGGGGAAGCCAGCCCGCCGCTGGCCACCTACAGGCTCCAATTTGGGCCGGCATTCGGCTTCACCGATGCACAGCGGCTGCTGGGCTACCTGAGCCAGCTGGGTATCAGCCACGTCTACGCCTCACCCTACATGACCGCGCAGCCGGGCAGCACCCACGGCTACGACGTGGCGGACCCGAACTCCCTGAACCCCGAAATCGGCAGCGAGCGCGAGTTTTCCGCCTTTGCCGCCGAGCTGCGCGCGCGCGGCATGGGCCAGGTGCTCGATTGGGTGCCGAACCACATGGGCGTGGGCCACGGCAACAACGTGTGGTGGCAGGATGTGCTGGAGAAGGGGATGGACTCACTCTACGCCCGCTTCTTCGACGTGGATTGGGAGGCGCCGGTGGGCGGCGAGGAGCCCGGCAAGGTGCTGCTGCCCATTTTGGGCGACGCCTACGGCGACGTGCTGGAGCGCGGCGAGCTGGCCTTGCGCTGCCAGGATGGCATGGTGCAGGTGCGCTATTTCGACTACCAGTTGCCTCTTTCACCGGGGTCCACCGCGCGCATTCTCGCCCGGGTGCGCGACCAGCTCCTAGCTACCCCAGCCAACGGCAGCGCGGTCGAAGTTGCGCGGTTGGTTGCGCTGCTGGGGCGCATCTCCCGGCGCCACGCACAGCGCCTTTCCACCCGACTGCGGCGCTTTCGCATCGGCGAGGCAATCAAGCAGGCTGTTCGCGACCTGTACGCCCACACGCCAGAGTTCCGGCAGGCCCTCGACAGCACGCTCTCGCAGCTCAACGGACAAGTCGGTCAACCCAGCTCCTTCGATGCGCTGGATGAGCTGCTGAATCAGCAGGCGTACCGCCTGGCCCACTGGCGTGTAGCAGCCGAGGAGATCAACTATCGCCGCTTCTTCGACATCAATGACCTGATCGCCCTGCGCATGGAGGACGAAACCGTTTTCGCCGCCAGCCACCAGCTGCTGCTCGTGCTGCTGGGCCGCGGGCTTGTTTCCGGGCTGCGGATTGACCATCCAGACGGGCTGCGAGATCCCGCGCAGCACCTGTGGCGGCTGCAGCGGGCGTGCTTCGTGGCCACCAACCTGCAGCGCACGCGCACAAATCCCCGGCCCGACGGCAGCCAGCGCGACCTGGTGCGCGAGCTCGAAGCGCGCTTCGATACCCAACGCCGCCGCTCCCCGGATTCGCCCGCGCCGCTGCCAGTCTGGGTGGTGGTAGAAAAAATACTCAGCGAGGGCGAAGTGCTGCCGCCCACCTGGCCGGTGCACGGCACCACGGGGTACGACTTCCTCAACGATGTGCAAGGCCTGTTCGTGAACCGCGCCAACCGGGGCGCGCTGGACCGAGCATGGCTGCGCTTCGTGGGCCAGCGCCTGGACTACGCTGACCTGGCCAACAGCGGCAAGAAGACGGCCATGCTGATCTCCTTCCCCGGCGAAATCAACCGCCTGGGACAGCGGCTTAAGCACATTGCCGCCGGCAACCGCCACTCGCGCGACCTGACGCTCAACAGCCTGGTCTTCGCCTTGCGCGAGTTCATTGCCGCGCTGCCGGTGTACCGCACCTACATCGATCCCACCACCGGCGCCATGACCGAAAGCGACCGCCACTTCGTACGGCAGGCTACCGATGAGGCCATCCGCCGCAACCGCCGCACCGATCCCTCGCTCTTCGAGTTCATCTACCGCACGGTAACGCTGGAAGGTGTGCCGCCAGGGAGCGAGGACATGGCCGAGCGGCTGGAGTTTATTGGCCGGCTGCAGCAGACGTCCGGCCCGGTGTGCGCCAAGGGCGTGGAGGACACCGCGTTCTACAGCTACAACCGCCTGTGCGCGCTGAATGAAGTCGGTGGCGCACCTCAGCGCTTTGGGTTGAGCGTGCGCGAATTCCACGCCCACGCGGCCGAGCGCCAGCGCCTCTGGCCGCACGGCCTGCTGGCCACCTCCACCCACGATTCCAAGCGCAGCGAAGACGTACGGGCTCGCCTGGTTGCCCTATCGGAGATGCCGCGCCAGTGGAGCGCCGCCGCACGCCGTTGGAGCAAGCTCAACAACCACGCTCGGCAACGGGTGGACGGTGCACTGGCGCCATCTCGCAACGACGAGTACCTGCTGTACCAAACGCTGGTAGGCACGTGGCGCGCGGAAGACACCGCCGGCCCCGAGTATGCTGAGCGCATCAGCGCCTACATGCTGAAGGCGGCACGCGAGGCGAAGGTGCACACAAGCTGGATTACTCCCAACGCCGGCTACGAGGCCGCGCTGACGGCTTTCAGCGCGGCCATTTTGGACGCCAACGTCTCCACCTTTATGAAGGACCTGAGCCAGTTTTGCGAGGGCGCAGCTTACGTGGGCATGTTCAACTCGTTATCGCAGGTTGTGCTCAAGATGCTCAGCCCGGGAGTGCCGGATATTTATCAGGGCAACGAGCTGTGGGATTTCAGCCTGGTGGATCCGGACAATCGTCGCCCGGTTGATTTCGAGCTACGTGGGAGGCTCCTGGCGGACTTGGCCAGCCGCTCCGAAGCCGATGGCTGCGCCGGTCCGAGTTTAAGCGCAGAGCTGCTGGAGCACGCGGTTGATGGGCGCATCAAGCTCTTTACCACTCACCGCTGTCTGGCTGCCCGTGCGGCCTGGCGCGAGGTACTGCAAGCTCGAGATGCCCGCTATCTGGCGCTGCCGGCCGGCGGCGCACGCCGCTCGCACGTGTGTGCTTTTGCCCGAATGCGCGGCGGAAGCGGCATTATTGCGGTGGTGCCGGTGCTCATTGGCGGATTGCTGGGCAGCAGGCTGGAGCCGCCGCTGGGCGAGGCCCTGTGGCGCGACACCACTGTGGCCCTGCGCGGCCTGGCGCGGCCCCGCTACCGCGACTGGTTCACGGGGGAGACCGTGCAGGCACAGGGCAGTGGCGCACGCCGCTGGCTGCGCGTGGCCGACGTGCTGAGCCGCTTCCCGGTAGCCATTCTGGTGCCGGAAGGGGCGGACGCGCCGCCCGGGGGCGAGTCATGACTCTGATGCCTGAGGTGATGGGGTGAAGCTTTTTCAACTGCGGCGCAGCGAGGACACCACTGGCGTGAGCGGTACTGGCTGGGTGGCCGAGGGGGTGGTGTTCAGCAACGGCTGGGTGGCCATGACCTGGCTGTCCGAGCGGCCGAGCGTCGTGTTCTACACCTCGCTGGACGATGTGGAGGCCATCCACGGTCACGATGGCCGAACTCAGGTGGTGTTTCTGCCCTGAGCCTATGGAGCTGGTGGAAGCGATGCGCGGCGCCAGTTTCCTCGCGACTCAGCTTTCGGCGGGACCTAGGGGCGCTATGATCGAGCTGCTGTTGCCTGTGACCACGGTGTGTTCGTTCGTTTGGCATAGCCTGCCGCTGTCCGCGGCGGCGCATGAGAGCGCGGCATGAGCCAGGTCACCTGGATTCTCACCCACTTTACCTGGTCCGCCGGCATCGATCTGGGCCTTGTGGCCCTGCTGACCTATGGGCTGCTGCGGCTCATCGAAGGCACGCGCGCCGTCCAGCTGCTGCGCGGCATGATCCTGCTGATCATCGCGGCCGCGCTGATCAGCCTCTTTTCGCCCTTTCCCGTGCTGAACTGGATCATCCGCACGGTGATGCCGGCATTGGTGGTAGCTATTCCGGTCATCTTTCAGCCGGAGCTGCGGCGGGGGCTGGAACGGCTTGGGCGAGCCACGCAGTTCACCAACCTGCCTCTCGCCGGGCGCGCAGCCATCAACCGCCCACTGTCCGAGATCCTGGCTGCCTGCCAACAGCTCTCGGACCTGCATCTGGGCGGCCTCATCGCCGTAGCGCGCGATACCGGCTTACAGGACATCGCCGACAGTGGGGTTGCGCTGGATGCTGACGTTACGGCGGAGCTGCTGGTAACCATCTTTTATCTTGGCTCGCCACTGCACGACGGTGGCGTGATTGTGAGCAGCAACCGCATTGTCGCGGCGCGTTGCGTGCTGCCCCTGACCGAAAGCTTGAAGGCGCGCGGACTGGGCACACGGCACCGGGCGGCGCTCTCTGTGAGCGAACAAACGGATGCGGTCTGCTTTGTGGTGTCGGAGGAAACGGGCAGCATTTCCGTAGCGGTGAACGGCACTCTGCACCGCCGGCTGGGCCCGCAAGCGCTGGAGGCGCTGGTTATGGGATTGTACGAGGGCACCCGTGTGCGAGCGCTGCACTTCCGGCGGCGGAAGCGCGGCCCGGTGCGGACGCTGGAAACCCAGCCGCACGTGCAGTGAAGCTGCTCCAGGCCCGCGAGCGGAAGACCGAGCGCCGCTGGCTGGCCATGGCCGGCCGCGCACTCATCGCCGTGGTGCTGGCCAGCGTAACCTGGATGCTTGTCACCTGGGAGCAGAACCCTTTCCGAGAAGGGCAGCTGCCCAACCCAGTGCCGGTGGAACTGGCTCATTTGCCCGCCAATCTGGTCCAGGTGGGCACACCACAAAGCGTTCGGGTGAGCATTCGAGCCAGTCAGGACTCCTGGAGCCGCCTGCAGCCAAGCGACTTCAAAGCCTCAGTGGACACTGGCCGGCTCAGTGCGGGCATCCACTCTTTGGACGTGCAGGTAACTTCGTCGGCCGAGTATCAGATTCTTGATTGGCAGCCGCGGCGCATCACCGTGCACCTGGAGCCGCTGCTCAAGCGCACGGTGAGCGTGCAGCTCGATGCCACCGGCAAGCTCCCGGATGGCTTCCGCGTAACCACGGAAACCGTCACGCCGGATCACGTGACCCTGTCGGGCGCACAGGGGGCCGTGCAGTCCGTGAGCCGCGTGGCGGTGAACACAACTCTGGACGGTGTGCGCAGCGCGGTGACGGAAAGCCTGCAGCCCACACTGGTGGACAGTCAGGGCCAGCCAGTGACCGGCGTGCAGGTGGATCCCGCCAGTGTGCTGGTAGTGCTGGGCGTTGAGCAACAGGTGGCATCCAAAACCGTGCCGGTCACCGTGCCTACAGTCGGCCAGGTGGCGAACGGCTATGTGCTCACGGCGCTCACTGTGGCGCCGCCCTCGGTCACAATCTCCGGCGCGCCCGCGGCGCTCAGCAGCATCACGTCTGTGGAGGTGCCGCCGCTGGACCTGGGCGGCGCTACCGGGCAGCTTGTCCGATCGGAGCAACTGCCCACCAGCAACACCTACTTCGTATCAGGCAATCCAAAGATTCTGGTGACGGCCGCCGTAGCCCCGCTTATCGCCACGGAAACGCTGCCGGTGAACGTGGCTGCCAAGGGCGAGGGCAGCGGGCTGCAAGCCACCATCTCGCCACCGATAGTGCAAGTGACGGTGCGCGGCGGTGCGGCGACGCTGGCAAGTCTCCGGGCCGACTCCATCTCAGCCACTGTGGACGCGACCGGCCTGAGCGCCGGCAGCCAAACCGTGTCCGTGAAGGTGGCGGCGCCGTCGCTGCAGGTGCTGGGTGTACAGCCCGGCAGCGTCACGCTTACACTGGCGAGTGCCAGCACCTCGGTGCCCACGTCCACGCCCACGCCGGCGCCATCACCCCAGCCATCCGCCACGCCAGCCTCCAGCCTGGCCGCGCGGAGCGCCCTCACCAGCTCCTCGCCTCACTCCTGAGGCGCCTGTCCCACTCCGCGACACCCTCAGCCCGCGCGTTCGGCCTGGTACTCGAAGGCTTCCTGCTCGGGCTGCAGCAGTTGAACGCGGCTGGGACCCAGCAGGCGATGCAGATCCTGCTCCAGCTTGGGGTTCCAGAAAGTGGTGGCATTCTCGTCCTCCAGACGATACCCGCCGCGGAAACAGAGAGAAAAGCGGTCGGTCCCCGGGTAGCGCCGCAGCGCGCTAATGATTTTGCGCAGGCATTCCACGTCCGCGGTCTGATCGCCCGTGTCGGGCACGTCCACCTGCACGTAGCGCACCTCGCGGGTGGCCATGAGCTCCTCCAGCGGCTGCACGGTTTCACACAGCAGCTGGGGCACCTCATCCCGGTAATCCACCTTGCCCGTTACCAGCACAGGCGCCTCGGCTACCCAGTGGGAGCCGGTCTCGTCGTAGGTGCGCGGGAAGACGATGACTTCCAGCGAGCCGGTGAGGTCCTCAATCGTCGCCGCCAGCATCATCTTGCCCTGGCGGGTGACGATCTTGCGCTGGGCACTGATCATGCCGCCGATGGTGATCCGGCTGCCCGCCAGATCCTGCTCGATGTCGGAAATAGCCACGGTCCGCAGGGCCTCCAGCGTAGCCTGCAGCGGCATGAGGGGGTGATCGCTCAGGTACAGGCCCAGGTGTTCCTTCTCCCAGGCCAGCTTCAAGCGCGAAGGCGTATCGTCCAGGACGGCAGCAAATGGAACGATGGCCCGGCGGCCGTCGTCACCGAGCGTGTCGCTGCCACTGCCACCCACCAGCATCATGTCAAACATGGTGCTCTGGCCCACGGCGGCGGCACGCTGCGCCTGCTGCGCGGCGGACACCACGCGCTCCAACGCCTCCAGCATGCCGTTACGGCCGCCCAGGGCACCGCCGCAAGCGTCCAGCGCGCCGCACTTGATGAGCGCCTCCAACACCTTGCGGTTCACTTCGTGCAGGTCGATGCGGTTGCACAGCTCATCCAGCGAGGTGAACGGCCCCTTCTCATTGCGTGCGTGGATGATCGCCTCCGCCGCGCCGCGCCCCACGTTCTTCACCGCTGCCAGCCCAAACCGAATAGCGTGCGAGCGCCCTTCCCCGGCGGCTTTGGAGGGCACGATAGTGAAGTCCAGGTCGGACTCGTTCACGTCCGGCGGGAGGACCTGCACCTCCATGCGCCGGCACTCGGCCACGGCGGCCGCCACCTTCTCCGCGTTGCCTTGCTGCGCGCTGAGCACGGCGGTCATGAACTCCACGGGGTAGTTGGCCTTCAGGTAGGCCGTCTGATAGGCCACCAGGCCGTAGCTGGCAGCGTGGGCCTTGTTGAAGCCGTAGCCCGCGAAGGGCTCGATGAGCGTCCACAGCTGACGAGCCTTCTCCTCGGTCAGCCCGAAGTCGCCGCCGTTGGCCACCAGGCCGGACAGCAGCTTCTCTCTCTGCGCTTCCATCTCCGCCGCGATCTTCTTGCCCATAGCCTTGCGCAGCGCATCGGCTTCGGCCCAGGAGAAGCCGGCCATCTGCACGGCGATGAGCAGCACATCGTCCTGATAGGTGACGACGCCGTAGGACTCCCGGAGGATTGGCTCCAGCCGAGGGTCAAGATAGACCACTTTGGAGGCATCGTGCTTGCGCTCGATGAACGTCGGAATGGTGTTCATGGGCCCGGGCCGGTAGAGGGCGACCATGGCCGCGATGTCGAAAATGGTGCTCGGCTTGAGTTGCTGCACGTAGCGCCGCATGCCGGCCGATTCCATCTGGAAGATGCCGGTCATCTCGCCGGTCCCAAACAGCTCATAGGTGGCCGCGTCGTCCAGCGGGATCGCGGCGATGTCGATCTCGACGCCCTGAGTTTGCCGCGCGAAGGCGATGGTGTTTTCGATCATGGAGAGGTTGATGAGGCCCAGGAAGTCCATCTTGAGCAGGCCCGTCTTCTCGACGGCGTTGAACTCGTACTGCGACACCAGCGCCAGCCCAGCCGCTGTGCTGACTACCGAATCTTCGGCGGGCGTGCTGGGGTCAGCTTCTTCGGCCCAGTCCTGGCTTGGAGCCAGCGCTGCCACGCCCGCGGTGGAGGATGCCGCGGAGCCGGAAGGCCGCATGAGTGGCAAGTACTCCACCAGCGGCCGATCGCCAATTACCACGCCACAGGCGTGCATGGAGACATGCCGCACGGTGCCTTCCAGCGTTTGCGCCAGAGCCAGCACCTCGGCCACCTTGGGGGAGCCATCACGCAGCGTGCGCAGCTCGGCCACCTGCTCCAGGGCCATGGCGATGCTGGTAGCCATGGTGGGTTTGTCGGGCGGGATCAGCTTGCACATGCGGTCGATTTCCCCATAAGGCACGGCCAGCACACGGCCTACGTCGCGAATGGCGGCACGAGCGCCCATGGTGCCGAAGGTGCAGATGCGCGCTACACGGTCCTCGCCGTACTTCTGCGCAACGTAGGCCAGCACCTCGTCGCGCCGCTTGTCCGAGAAGTCCATGTCGATATCCGGGCCGCTGGGACGCTCGCGGTTGAGGAAGCGCTCGAAGGGCAGCTTGTAGAAGAAGGGGTCGAGGCCGGTGATCTTCAGCAGGTAAGACACCACGCTGCCGGCGGCCGACCCGCGCCCCGGGCCCACGGCGATGCCCTGCTGCTTGGCCCAGTTCACATAGTCGGCCACGATGAGCATGTAGGTGGAGTAGCCCTTCTCCACAATCACGTCCAGCTCATAATCCACACGCTGGCGCACCTCGTCGCCCACGGGTGCGTAGCGCTCCTCCATGGCCTGGTGCACCACGTCGCGGATGTACTCCTCCGGCGCGGCGCCGCCGGGTGGCGCAAAGTTGGGCAGGATCCAGTTGCCCATAGGGATATCGAGATGGCAGCGCTCGGCGATGGCCAGCGTATTCTCTATGGCCGCCGGGGTGTCCTTGAACAGCTCGGCCATCTCCTCAGGTGAACGGAGGTAGAAGTCCTCTCCGGTGAGGCGAAACCGATTCGGGTCGTCGTAGTCCTTGGCCACCTGGATGCACAGCAGGATGTCGTGCGCCTTCACGTCGTCCTTGCGGGTGTAGTGCGAGTCATTGGTAGCGACCACGGGGACCTTCAGGCGAGCGGCCATCTCCAGCAGGCCAGCGTTCACCCGTCGCTGCTCCTCCAGCTGGTGCATCTGGAGCTCGAAGTAGTAGTTCTCGGCCCCGAAGATGTCGCGATATTCCTCGGCCAGCCGCGTTGCTCGCTCGGGGTTGTTGCGCAGGATAGCCTGGGACACTTCCGAGCCGCAGCACCCGGACAGCGCGATCAGGCCGCCGCTGTGCTGGCGCAGCACTTCGTGATCCACACGCGGCTTGTAGTACATCCCCTCCAGATGGGCGATGCTGAGGATGCGCATGAGGTTCTTGTAGCCGTCGAGATCGCGCGCCAGGAGGGTGAGATGGTAGTTCTCGCGATCGAGCGGGCCCTCTTTCTGGTGCAGCCGCCGCTCGGCAACGTAGATCTCGGCCCCCACGATGGGATTGAGGTCGCGCGCCTTGGCCGCCTTGTAGAAGTCGATGGCGCCGTGCATGTTGCCGTGATCGGTCATGGCCACGGAGGTCATGCCCAGCTCCTTCACGCGGTCCAACAGAGACTCCACTTTGGATAAGCCATCCAGCAGGGAGAACTCAGTGTGAACGTGAAGATGCGCGAAATCGGTCAACGGTACGGGCCGATTATAGGGCCGCGAGCAGCCCAAAACCAGCAAACTGCCACCCTTCCATGATGTTTTTCGGCACAGATTTTCTCTGCCGCTCAAGCCACGCAGCTCGGCGAGCTGTGATATAAGGGTTGCCACCAGAACCCTGGTCAGCACCTAGAAAGGGAGACACAATGTACAACGGCACCAAAGTTTTGGACGTCCACGGGCACGTTACCGCCCCGCCGGCCGGCCAAAACTACCTCATGCTGATGATGGCCTCGAACATGGCCACACCCAGCCCCCTCTCGCATGGCGGCGGCAGCCCCCGCCCGGGCATGACCGATGAGGACTTCAAGCGCTCCGCGCAAACGCATGTGGATTACATGAACGCGCGCAACATTGACGTGCAGATCATTGGCCCGCGACCATTCCAGATGTTGGGCTGGATGCCGGACCACCTGCTGCCCCACTGGACGCAGTACATCAACGACAGCATCC
>DATKQD010000139.1:0-8597 GCA_035532895.1 Chloroflexota bacterium | reverse complement strand
GCGCTGGCAACTTATCGATCTGCGCGCTACGGCCATAACGGCTATTGTGCTCATTCTGGCGCTCGTTGCCGGCTTCGTGAGCGAGCTCCTGAAGGGTCATACCGGCGCGCCCTACACCTGGCTCGCAGCGGTCGGCGGCCTGACCTACCTCCTTGCTGTTACTGTCTTCGCGAAGCGGTCATGAGCAGGCAGCCGACGGGCCTGAGTGCCGGTCCTTCGTCGCGACCAGCGGAAGGATAGGGTATCCGGTGCGCGCCGCGATGGAGGCGTGGACCATGCCCGACAGTTCAGTAACGGCGCCGGGCAATTCGCCGACGGCCACCTGAAGTTTGGCCGGCCCCTCCTCAAGTTTGTCCACGCGCAAGCGTAAGGCCGCGGTGCCGACCTTGAGCTGCTTCAGGCTGACTGCTGCACCGAATCCAGGAGGCGCTCCACGGTCTCGCAAGGCGTTTGGAGGCGAGCGAGGGTGGTGGCGTTCACCGTGGCTTGCTTTTGCGCAGCGGCCAGCGCGGCTCGGACCTGCGCGGGCGCGGTGCCGCCGGGCACGTCGCGGGCGCTGGCCGAGGCTTCAGCGCGGATGACTTGCAGCGCATCGCCTTCGAACAGGGGTGATGCGCTCTGCAGATCGGTCAGCGAGAGATCGCCCAGCTGGCGGCCAGCGGCAATGGCGCGCTGCACCAGCTCGCCAATGGCGTGATGGGCGTCGCGGAAGGGGAGGCCGTGGCGCACGAGGTAGTCGGCTAGGTCCGTCGCGGTGGTGTAGTCCTGGCCGGCGGCCTCGGCCATGCGCGCCGTGTTGAAGGTGGAGGTGGCCAACATCTCGGCGGCCAGCTCCAGCGAACCAGCCACGGTATCAACCGCGTCGAACAGTGGCTCCTTATCCTCTTGAAGGTCCTTGTTGTAGGCCAGAGGCAGTCCCTTGAGCACGGTGAGCAGGCTGATCAAATCTCCAAGCAGCCGCCCGCTTTTGCCCCGCAGCAGCTCGGCGAAGTCCGGATTCTTTTTCTGGGGCATGATGCTGCTCCCTGTGGCGTAGGCATCGTCCAGCTCAAGGTAGCGAAACTCGGCCGAGGACCACAGCACCAGCTCCTCGCCCAGCCGGGAGAGATGGACGCCGCACAGCGCCAGGTTCGCCAGCAGTTCCACCGCGAAGTCGCGGTCGGCCACGGCATCGAGGCTGTTGGCGGAGATGCGCTCAAAGCCGAGCAGGCCGGCGACGTAGTGGCGGTCGATGGGGTAGGGCACGCCCGCCAGCGCGCCGGAGCCGAGCGGCAGCACGTTCACCCGCGCAAAGCCATCGGCCAGGCGCTCGAGGTCGCGCTGGAGCATCTCGTGGTAAGCGAGCAGGTGGTGGGCGAGGGAAATGGGCTGGGCGCGCTGCAGGTGGGTGTAGCCGGGCAACAGATCGTCCACGTGTTGGGTGGCTTGGCTCACCAGCACCTGCTGCAGGCGTGCCAGCAGCTCACCCAGCCGCACGATGGCTTCGCGCGCGTACAGGCGCAGGTCCAACGCTACCTGGTCGTTACGGCTGCGGGCTGTGTGCAGCGCCCGGCCGGCCTCGCCCAGCGCGGCTTCCACGTTCATGTGCACGTCCTCGCGTTCCAGCTGCCAGACAAACGTGCCCGCGTCGATCTGCTGGCGAACGGCGGCCAGGCCGCGCTCGATGGCGCCCAGCGCGGCCGTGCTGATGATCTGCTGGCGGGCCAGCATCCGTGCGTGGGCGATGGAGCCGGCGATGTCGTAGCGCCACAGCTGCCAGTCGAAGGGGATGGACGCGCCAAGGCGCTGCGCCAGCGGAGCGGTGGATTTGCCAAAGCGGCCGCTCCACGCGGCGCGCGTTACGTCGCTGGCCACGGCCGAGAAGCCAGGGCTGGGGGACTGAGCGCACGGCGCGACACCGGCTCGCTCACCGGTTATTCAATCGCTCGCGGCGGCCAGCTGGGCGGCAGCGATGGCGCGGTCGATGTCCGCCTCGGTGTGGGCGGCGGAAACAAACAGCGCCTCGAACTGAGACGGTGCGAGAGAGATACCGTGATCCAGCAGGTGATGGAAAAACGCGGCGTAGCGGGGCTGGTCGGACTGCTTCGCCTCCTCATAGTCGCGTACCGGGCCGGTTTGCTGGAAGAGTGTCATCAGCGAGCCCACACGGTTGAGGCAGCCCAAAGGCGCCAGCCCCTCCGCCAGCCGCCGCGCCAGCTCATCCAGTCGCGAGTAGAAGTTGGGAGCCTGCAGCAGGCGCAGGGTGGCGCAGCCAGCGGCCATAGCCAGCGGATTGCCTGACAGCGTACCCGCTTGATAGATGGGCCCCACAGGGGCCAGGTTCTCCATCACCGCACGCCGGCCGCCGTAGGCACCCACCGGCAGCCCACCTCCCAACACCTTACCCAGGCAGGTGAGGTCCGGAATCACGCCCAGCAGCCCTTGCGCACCGCCGTAGCTCAACCGGAAGCCGGTGATCACTTCATCGAAGATCAGCAGTGCGCCGTCGCGATTCGTGACCTCGCGCAGCGCCTGCAGAAAGCCCTCGGCTGGCGGAACCACGCCCATGTTGGCGGCCACCGGCTCGACGATCACCGCGGCGATGCTGCCCGGGCGCGCGGCAAAGGCCGCCGTCACCGCCGCGGCGTCGTTGTAGGGGAGCACCAGGGTGTCCGCCACCGTGCCCGCGGGCACGCCAGGGCTCCCTGGCTGGCTCAGCGTCATCACGCCCGATCCGGCTGCGGCCAGCAGGGCATCCGCATGGCCGTGATAGCCGCCGGCGAACTTCACGACCATATCCCGCCCGGTGACGCCACGTGCCAGCCTGATGGCCGACATCGTCGCCTCGGTCCCCGAGGAAACGAAGCGGACCATCTCGATGGAGGGCACGGCTTCCACCACCAGCTCTGCCAGCTCGAGCTCCAGCTCAGTGGGCGCGCCAAATGTGGTGCCACGTTCGGTAGCCCGCACCACGGCCTCTACGACCGCCGGATGCGCGTGCCCCACGATGAGTGGCCCCCACGAGCCCACGAAATCGACGTATTCGCGGCCATCCACATCCCACACGTGGCTGCCTTGGCCGCGCGCCATCACCACGGGCGTGCCACCCACGCCGTTGAACGCGCGCACAGGGGAGCTCACGCCGCCGGGCATCACCCGCCGCGAGCGCTGCATGATGCGCTCGGAGCCGCTCATGCTGCTCACGCCGGCCTTGGCATCAGCTGATGGTGACGGATTTGATGTGATCGCCAACCTGGATCTTGAGCGCTACGTCCATGCCCTTGGTCACGCGGCCGAAGAGGTTGTACTTAGGCGGTAGCGACGTGTCATTCGCCGTGCAGATGAAGAACTGGCTGCCGTTGGTATTCGGCCCGGAGTTGGCCATGGCCAGGCAGCCCTGCGTGTACTGGCCCTTGACCGGCTCGTCCGCGAAGGTATAGCCCGGGCCACCACCACCCGTTGCAGTGGGGTCACCGCCCTGGATCACGAAGCCGGGCACCACCCGATGGAAAGTCAGACCGTTGTAGAAGTCGTGCTTCGCCAGGAAAACGAAGTTGTTGACCGTCACCGGCGCCAGTTTCGGGTCTAGCTCAAGCACGATGGTGCCCTTGTCGGTGACCATAGTGGCGGTGTAGGTGCGCGTGGTGTCGATGGTCATGGGTGGCGGTGCAGAGTAGTTATGTGACACGACGGTGGGGACCGCGCTGGCGCTGGCGGCGGGAGATGCCGATGGCGATGCCGCGGCGGGTGTGGGCGGGCCCTGGCGTGCCGCCTGGATAAGCGTGATGAGCAGGAGCAGCGCCAGGATGCCGGTGATGGTTGCGTACACCACGCCGCGCGGCTTCTGGAACGGCCCAAGCTTGCGCGGCTCGGTCCGGTTGCGCCGGCTGCTGGGCCGATGGCCGTTGGCGGAGGGCGTGGCGTCGCGCCCAGCCCCGCGGGTAGGGCCTACAGGTCGCCCGCGTTCAGCCATCGGGCCACATCCTTCGCGTGATAGGTGATGATGATGTCTGCTCCGGCGCGGTGGATGCCGGTGAGCACCTCGGCCACGATGCGCTTTTCCTCGATCCAGCCGTTGGCCGCGGCAGCCTTCACCATGGCGTACTCTCCTGAGACGTTGTAGGCCACCAGCGGCAGGTTCCATCGCGCGCGCGCCTGTGCGATGACGTCCAGGTAGGCCAGTGCCGGCTTCACCATCACCATATCGGCACCCTCCAGCACATCGAGCTCTATCTCGCGCAGTGCCTCGCGGCCGTTGGGCGGATCCATCTGGTAAGCGCGGCGATCGCCAAATTGTGGCGTGGAGTCCGCGGCCTCGCGGAAAGGGCCGTAGAAGGCGGAGGCAAACTTGGCAGAATAGGCCAGGATGGGCCGGTCCTGCAGGCCGTGGGCATCGAGCAGCCGCCGAATGGCGCGCACGCGTCCGTCCATCATATCCGATGGAGCCAGCACATCTATACCCGCTTCGGCTTGGGTGAGGGCTGTGCGCGCCAGCAACTCCAGGCTGGCGTCATTGTCTACGGCCCCATCACGGATCACGCCACAGTGACCGTGTGAGGTGTACTCACACAGGCACACGTCGCCCACCACCAGTAGGTCAGGGCAGGCACGCTTGATAGCTCTGGCCGCCCGCTGGACCACGCCCTCGGGATTGTACGCGCCGCTACCGGCAGCATCCTTGGTGCGCGGCAGGCCGAAAAGCAGCACCGCGGGGATGCCCAGCTCGCCCGCGCTGTGCGCCTCCTCCACCGCTCCCTCGATGGTGAGGCGCTGGATGCCCGGCATGGAAGCAATGGGCGCGCTCTGCCCGGCCGCCAGGCCTTCGTCCACAAACAGGGGAAGGATGAGGCTGTCCACGTGGAGGCGCGTCTCTCGGACCAGCCGCCGCAGGGCGGCGCTGCCGCGCAGCCGGCGCAGACGGACGTCTGGAAAACCGGAGCTGTGCTCCTCGCCGCGCGCCATCATCGCGGCTGAGCCCGCGGGCGCCAGCGCAGCCAGCGGCGGATGGGCCAGGCTCGCTTCAAGGCTCAAGGGTGGCGGCCTCATCATCTTCGGTGGCCTGCGGGCCCTCCAGCCCAAAAAGGTCGCGGGCAACGTCCAGGTAGCCGCTGCCGAGATCCGCGCGCTTGAGGCGCTGCATAGGCAGGTGCAGCAGCTTGGCGGATACGGCCCCTGCCAGCGCGGCCACCTCTTGACGGTCCCGCTCGGACAGGTGGGCGAGCTTCGCCAGCGCTTTGCGCAGCTCTCCCTCCCGCACTTCGGCCGCCCTGGCCTGCAGTGCCGCGATGGTGGGAATCGCTCCCTGCGATGCTTGCCACTGCTGCCAGGCCAGCAATTCGGTATCGATAATGCGCTCCACCTGGGCGACATCCTCTTCTTGACCGTGCCGGCCTCGCGCCAACGCCTGATCCAGCTGGTCCACGTTGTACAGCCGTGCGCCGGGCAGGTCACCCACGGCGGGGTCCACATCGCGCGGCAGGCCCAGGTCCACAATCACCAGCGGGCGGTTGCGTCCGCGCAGCATCTCGGGCGTCACCAGATAGCTGCTGGAGCCGGTGGAGGCGATGAGGATGTCCACTTCCGGCATCAGCCGCGCCAGCTCCGCCAGCCGCGCGGTGGTGACGCCCGGCAACTGCTCCAGCCTTTCGGCCCCGTGGAGCGACCGGTTGGCGACAACCAGCTGCGTGGCGCCGTTCGCCACGAGATGAGTGACCGCCAGCTTGGCCATTTCACCGGCGCCCAGCACGAGGATGCGTTTTTGCTGCAGGCTGCCCAACGCTTGCTCGGCCAGGTCGGCCGCGACCGATCCCAGCGAGCTGGCGTAACGGTTGATGCTGGTTTCGGTGCGGGCGCGCTTGCCTACTTTGAGCGCCTGCCGGAAGGTGGTATCGAGTTTGGCCCGCACGGTTTGTGCGCGGGTCGCTACTTTGAATGCCTCGCGCACCTGCCCCAGAATCTGTGCCTCGCCAATGACCATGGAATCCAGTCCGGCCGTGACGCGAAAGAGATGCCGAGCCGCGTCAGCGTCAAAGCGGTGATAGACGTGCGCGTTGAAGGTGCGGCGCGGAATGCCTCGCTCATCCGCCAGCCAGGCCATGGCGTGCTGTTTGGCAGCATCCATGTCCGTGAGCTCGGTGTAGATCTCGGTTCGGTGACAAGTCGACACCACCACTGCTTCGCGCACGTGGGGCACGCAGGTGAGGCCGGGCAGGCTGTGCAGCAGCGCGGCCGAATCGAAGGCCACCCGCTCCCGAAGCTCCAGGGGCGCCGTCTTGTAGCTGAGGCCGAAGAGGGCTAGAGGCACGTCTCAACAATCTCGCGCGCGCGACGGTTGTCGCCCTCGCGCAGCGCCGCCAGGGCACCCGACGCGTGGATGCGCATCCACGCCTGGCGCCGCTCCTCCGGGGTAGCATAGCGCCGTTTCACGCGTGGCCGTAGCGAGGCCATAAGCTCAAGGTAGCTGTCGTACTCGGGGCCCAATGAGTCCTCCAATCGTTCGCGCACCAGTTTGGCGGTTGAGGGGCTCAGCCCGCCAGTGGACACGGCCACCGTCAGGTCCCCCCGCGACATGACGGAGGGCACGATGAAGGAGCACAGCTCCGGCACATCCACCACGTTGCACAGCACTCCGCGCCGCTCGGCCTCAGCGAACACGCGGCCGTTCACTGCTGTGTCGTCAGTTGCGGCAATAACCAGGAAAGCACCCTCCAGATCAGGCTCCCGAAAGTCGCGCAGGGTGACGCTGATCGTCGCCTGCTCTGCCTGTTCGCGCAATTCCGCGCACAGCTCGGGAGCCACTACCTGCACCTGCGCGCCTCGGCCGCGTAGCCCCTCCACCTTGCGCGCGGCCACGTGCCCACCGCCCACCACCAGGGCACGCCGTCCGTCGAGCTTCACGAACAGGGGGTAGTACCGCTGCGAGGCGCTCCTCGTCGCGCGGCGCGGGGAGGCCCTAACCGCCATCGTCTGACAATTATATGGAGGCACTGGTCGAGGTTATGTAAGGCCAATGCCGTAGAATCACCTCCCGTGACAATGCGGCGCAGGTTGATCGTGGGTAACTGGAAGATGAACACCACGCTGAGCGAGGCGCGCCAGCTCGCGCAGGGGCTGATCCAGGAGGTGCCGCCAGCCGGCGCCGCGGCGGTTGTGGTGTGCCCGCCATTCACGGCGCTGCAGGTAGTCGCGGGCGTGTTGCCGGGCAGCCGGGTGGAATTGGGTGCCCAGAACATGTACTTTCAGCCGGGCGGTGCCTACACGGGCGAGATCGCGCCCTTCATGCTCACGGATCTGGGCTGTCGCTATGTGATTCTAGGGCACTCCGAGCGCCGCCGGCAGATGGGCGAAACGAGCGAGCTGGTGAACCAGAAGGCACACCTGGCGCTGTCGTCGGACCTCATTCCTATTGTTTGCGTAGGCGAAACGCTGCCGGAGCGCGAAAGCGGCGCGATGCAGGCCGTGGTGCAGGAGCAGGTGCGGGTCAGCTTGGCCGACCTGGTGGAGGCACAGCTACGCTCCCTGGTACTGGCTTATGAGCCGGTATGGGCCATCGGTACCGGCCACGTGGCCAGCCCTACCCAGGCGCAAGAGGTACACCAGCTGATTCGCGCTGCGCTTCCGCCAGCCGTTGCGGAGGAAGTGCCGATCCTCTATGGAGGCAGCGTGTCGCCGGAGAATGTGGCCGCGTTGTTGTCGATGCCGGGCATCGATGGCGCGCTGGTTGGCGGTGCCTCGCTCAAAGCCACCGCCTTCGCAGCCATCGTCCACGCCGCGGGCTAAAGGGCCAGGTCTCGATCCAGCTGTCAGCCGTGGTCCGCGCCGGGCGTCGTCTTGAGTGCCGGCAGGAGGTGCCAGTTGGTGAGCAGGTCGCGCAACCAGCCCCAGTACAGCAGCTGAGTCGCAGCGAGGAAGAACACTGCCAGCAGGAAGCCGGCGATGACGTCCATCAGCCAGTGGTCGCCGGCGTAGATGCGATCCCAGGCGATGGCCGCGACCACAAGACCCAGCAGCCACAACGCCCACCCACGGCTGCGCGGCGGAATCAGCCACAGCGCCACCCAGCCCAGCACAAAGGCCTCTCGCGCCACGTGCCCGCTGGGGAAGCTGAATTGCAGAAAGTGCGGACCCACGGCCACATGAATGAGTGTTCGGCTCTGCAGCACCCCTCGCGGCGGTGGCCTGCGCAGCCAGTCCTTGAGGATCACCTCGATCAGCACGGTGGCAAACACGCCGGCCAGGGCCAGCGCCTGCTCCTTGTATCCAGCCAGCCACAAGCCGACGCCGAGAAGCAGGGCCGCGGCCAGGATCACCTGGCCAGAGAAGACCAACGCTACGCCAGAGCTCACCAGCGTGAGCCAGTAGGCGGCCGGGCCCTGCAGCCACACGCTGCTGGCACGGTTCCAGGCATCCACCACCGGCACGAAGTCCAGTACCGTGGCCACGATAAAAGCCGCCGCGGTGGCGGCGGCGACCACCAGCCAGCGGCGCGAGGTCGACTTGTCGCCGTTCATCCGTGGAATGGTGCCACATGCGCCGGCCAAGGGGGCTTACAGGCACACCAGCGCTTGGCGGGGCGAATCATAAGTCTGGGTTACCGGAGTGAAGACGGGAATCAGAAG
>DATKQD010000138.1:0-5066 GCA_035532895.1 Chloroflexota bacterium | reverse complement strand
AATTTCTAGCGGCAGCGCATGGGCCGGCGCGGCTGATCGATCCCGCGCTGGAGTACCTGCTGCGGCAGCAGGAGCCTGATGGTTCCTGGTGGGGTCGCTGGGGAGTGAACTACGTCTATGGCCTGGGGGCCGTGCTGCCGGCGCTGCGAAGCGCTGGGCTGCCGCTCACCCACCCGGCCATGCGGCGCGCCGTGGCCTGGCTAACCCACCACCAGCGCGAGGATGGCGGCTGGGGCGAGACCTGCGCCACCTACGACGATTCGGCCTTGCGCGGCGCCGGCCCCAGCAGCCCCTCGCAGACGGCCTGGGGCCTCATGGGGCTGATCGCGGCGGGCGAAGCGGCCAGCGCCGCCGCGCACCGAGGAGTGGCTTACTTGCTGGCTGAGCTGGATGAAGATGGCACCTGGCCCGAGCCACAGTTCACCGGCACGGGCTTCCCGCGCGCCTTCATGATCAATTACCACCTCTACCGGCAGTATTTCCCCATCCTGGCGCTGGGGCGCTGGTTGAGCGCGTTGCCAGGCGCGCCAGCAGGCCGGGACGATACCCTCCGCGCGGTGCAGACCGCAGCGGCGGGTACGGCGTGAAGCGCGTGCCCAGCTCCCCTGCCACGGACATCGCGCGCACCGCGGCGCCCGGCGCGCCATGCAGCTTGCAGGCAGCCGAAGCGTTCACGCGTCGCCTGGCCCACCGCCACTACGAGAACTTCCTGGTGGTGTCCTGGCTCCTGCCGCGCCGCCTGCACCAGCACATGTTCAACCTCTACGCCTACTGCCGCGGCGTGGACGATCTGGGCGATGAGGCACCAGGCGACCGCTTGGCCCTGCTGGATGCGTGGGAGGAGGAGCTGGACGCCTGCTACGCTGGCCAGGCCACGAGCCCGACCTTTGTTGCCCTGGCAGCAACCGTGCGCGCGTTTGCTTTGCCCCCACAGCTGCTGCGCGACCTGATCCAGGCCAACCGGCAAGACCAGCTGGTGCAGCGCTACGAAACGTACAGCGACCTGCTGGCCTACTGCCGGCTCTCGGCCAACCCCGTTGGGCGGCTGGTGCTGCACCTCTTTGGCGCCGCCGGCGAGCCGCAAGCGCCGTTGGCCGACGCGACCTGCACCGCGCTGCAGCTGGCGAACTTCTGGCAGGACATCGCCTCCGACTACGCTGATCGAGGGCGCATCTACCTGCCGCTTGAAGACTTGCGGAGGTTCGACTACTCGGAGGAGGATCTGGCGGCTCACCGCGTGGACGAGCGCTGGCGGCAGCTTATGCACTTTGAAGTCCAGCGAACGCGCGAGCTCTTTGCCACCGGCCGCGGGCTCATCCCACTGGTGGAACGGCGGTTGCGGGTAGACCTGCAGCTGTTTACGATGGGCGGGCTGGAGGTTCTGCAACGGATAGAAACTCGCGGCTACGACGTGCTCACCGTGCGGCCCAAAGTGCCGGGCTGGCGCCAGGCCATGCTCTTACTCAGCGCCTTGCGCATGGCAGTCCCCTTAGGCGCAATCCAATGAGCGCCGCCTCGATGACTCCGGGGCTGGCCTCGGCCTACGCGCATTGCCGCGATGTGACCCGCCAGGAAGCCAAGAACTTCTATTTTGGCTTCATTTCCCTGCCGCCGGAAAAGCGCCAGGCCATCTACGCCGCCTACGCCTTCAGCCGCGAATGCGACGACGACAGCGACGATGACGGACCTACCGACGCCAAGCGCGGCGCCATCGAGCGCACGCGGCAGCGTCTCGAGCAAGTGTACGCTGGGCAGGGGACCGATGCCGTGCTGCTGGCGCTCCAGGACGCGGTGACGCGCTACGCCATTCCCAAAGCCCACTTTGAGGAGCTCATCGCCGGCGTAGAGATGGACATCGACGTCAACCGCTACGCGACCTTCGAGCAGCTGCGGCGCTACTGCTATCGAGTCGCTGCGACCGTCGGCCTCATCTCGCTGCAGATCTTCGGCTATCGCGATCCGCGGGCGCCCGAGTACGCGGCGGACCTCGGCATTGCCCTGCAGCTCACCAACATCATGCGCGACGTTAGGGAGGACGCCGAGCGCGGCCGCATCTATCTGCCGCTGGATGAACTGCGGCGCTTCGGCTGCACGGAGGAAGACCTGCTGCAGCACCGCTGCAGCACCGCCTTCCGGCAGCTCATGGCCTTTCAGGCGCAGCGCGCACGTCAGTTTTTCGCCAGTGGCACGCGCCTGTTGCGGCTGATTGACGTACGTTCGCGCGCTTGCACGGCCACGATGGGTGGCATCTACTGGCAGATTCTGCAACGCATCGAAGCGCGCGATTACGATGTGTTTGAGAGCCGCGTCGGCCTGAGCGCCCCCGAGAAGCTGCGCCTCATCGGCCGCACCTGGGTGGATTGCCTGCGGGGCGACACCGGCCTGCGCATCAAATAGCCAGCCGCATGACTGGCCATTCGGCCATTGTGGTGGGTGCTGGCCTGGCCGGCCTCACCGCCGCCCTGGACCTGGCCGAGGGTGGCTGGCACGTCACACTGCTGGAGCGTCGCCCTTTCGCGGGCGGGCGAACGTTCTCCTTTCCCGCCGAGGATGGCGAGCCGCTGGACAATGGTCAGCACCTCTTCCTCGGCTGCTGCCACGAGTACGTGGCGCTCTTACGCCGGTTGGGCCAGTGGCATCAGGCGCGGCTGCAACCGGCATTACGCCTGCAAATTGTGGACAGCGAACGTGGCGCCGCCTGGCTGCGTGAGGCGCCGCTGCCGGCGCCGCTGCACCTGGTGACCAGCCTGCTGCGGCTCACCTACCTCTCCCCGCGCGAAAAGGCGGCGGTACTGCCCGCCCTGGCGCTCATCCGCACGCGAACCCTGCCGGAGGACGAGCCGTTTGCCGCCTGGCTGGCACGCCATGGTCAGAGCGCCAACGCCATCGCGCGGCTCTGGAACCTCATTGTCGTACCCACGTGCAATGCCCCCGCCGAGGCCGTAAGCGCCAGCATGGGCGGTTTCGTCTTTCGTGAAGGGCTGCTGCGACGCGCCAGCGGCGGGCGCATCGGCTGGTCGCAGGTGGGCCTCAGCGAGCTCGTCCCCGACGCGGCCCTGCGCCGCCTGCGCGAGCACGGCGCACGCCTCTGCTTGGGGCTTGGAATAGAGCGAATAGACGTGGAAGCCGGTCGTATCCGGGCCGTGGTCTGCTCAGGGGGTGAGCGCTTGAACGCGGACCGCTACGTGCTGGCACTACCGCCGGCCGAGCTGCGGCGGGTGCTGCCCCAGCCCTGGACAGAACCGGCCGGCCAGCTTCGCAGTGCGCCCATCGTGGGCATCAGCCTGTGGTACGACCAGCCGCTCTTTGACGGCGAGCTGCTGGCGGCCATCGTGCGCGGCCAGGCTCTGTGGCTCTTCGACCGCTCCCGGCTGCTGCAACAAAACACCACGGAGCACCACATCGCCGTCTCCATCAGCGCCGCGGAAGCGTGGATGGAGATGCCGAAAGCCGAGCTGGCCAAGCGCGTGGCGGGGCTGCTGGCCACGCTGCTGCCGGCCGCGGCCGCCGCGAAACTGCTGCGCTGGCGGGTGCAGAAGGTGCGGCAGGCCACGTTTGTGCCAGGGCCCGGAAGCCAAGCACTGCGCCTGCCGCAGGCTACCCCACTGCCGAACCTCTACCTCGCTGGTTCGTGGACCGCGAGCAACTGGCCCGACACCATGGAGAGCGCCGTGCGGAGCGGGCGGGCCGCCGCCCGCCTGGCCCTCAACAGCTATCCACCAGGTCCAGAAAGCGATGCACAGACGCACCGGTGAGGTGCGCTGGCTGATAGGGGTTTGGCGGGCGCCCGTGAGCGACACGGGAGAGATCCAACGCCTGCTGCTCCGCTTGAAAGAAGTGCCCCAGACCCTCCTGGTAGCTCGCCAGATATTCCTGCTCTGTTTGCCCCGGCGTGGGGATGAGCACCGCTGGCTTGCCCAACGCTGCCAGCTCCATGAGCGTGGTGTAGCCGCCGCGCACCACGGCCAGGCGGCAACGGTTCATGGCGCTGGCCTGCTGCCGCCGGTCCAGGTACGGCGCGATGTGCCATCCGGCGATATCTGGCAGTGGGGCGCTCTGTGGCCTGCCCAACGCGACCAGCCCGTGCGCCTGCAGGCGCGGCAGCTGGCGCAGCACCTGGCGCTCCAGCAGCGTGCGCTGCGGCTCCGGCCCCGAAATGGAAATGAACATGTCCAGGTCCTGGGGCACATCTGCCGGCTCGACGGACGACAGCAAACCCAGGTAAGCGATCTTGCCGTGGTCGTAGAAGCGCAGGCCGTGCGACAAATCGCCCGAGAGGTCGTTGCGCTCGAAGTCCGGCACGGCGATCCACCGAAAGCCTCGAAAGCAGCGGGCATTCACCCACTCCAACCCCAGCTCCAGTAGGTGGTTGCGACCGGGCGCAATGAAGCGCAGACCGTGCGCAATGAGGATCGAGGGTACGCGCCAGCTCCACACGCCGTAGCGGTTGTCGGAGACCACGACATCGAAGTGCTCGGCCGCCAGGAGGCGCTGCACGAAGGCCCGTTGCCGCAGCGTTTCCCACCAGATGAGCGGCAGGGTGAGCGTGTACTTGAAATAGAAGCGGAACGGTGTACGGCCTAGTGGGACGCGCATGCCCGGAATCTCCAGATAGCGGCAGCGTTCGCCCAGCTCCCGGCGCAGCAGAGCCAGCGACGTGCCACTACCCAGAACCGTGACGCGGTGCCCAGCTCCCAGCAGCCCCAGAATGAGCGGCAGATCTCGTGTGGCGTGGCCCAAACCCCACGACCCCACGCCAAACAACACACTGGCCGGGGCCACAACGTGCCGCCGTGGCAATGCCGCGCTCAGCATGCAGGCTTCTTGACTGGATTCGGTGCTCCCGTGGCCGCATTCTACGTGTTCCGGGTGGCGGGAGCGGATCAGCAGTCGCGCATGTCGGGGCTGTGCCCTGGGAATCGTGGCTGGGGTTACCTCTCGACCCACCCGCCAAACGACGACTGCCGTGGCCAGGTGCTGACCCAGCCAATTCGGACGGCGGCAGAACCGAACGGGCTGGCGGCGCGTTTATACTGCAGTACAGGGCTCGCGGCTCCCAGTCGCCG
>DATKQD010000137.1:0-7825 GCA_035532895.1 Chloroflexota bacterium | reverse complement strand
CGGTGAGGTCCTGCCCCTGGATGGCTTCAACCACCTGGTCGGCCAGAGGGCCGCTGTTGCCGATGCAGGTGGTGCAGCCGTGGCCCACGATGTGGAAGCCGAGCGCCTGCAAGTAGGGCAGCAGCTGGGCGCGCTCCAGGTAGTCATCCACCACCTTGGATCCAGGCGCCAGGCTCGTCTTTACCGTGGGGCTCACGCGCAGACCGCGCTCCACGGCGTGCTTGGCCAGCAGCCCGGCACCCAGCAGTACCGTGGGATTTGAGGTGTTGGTGCAACTGGTGATAGCGGCAATGGCCACCGAACCATCGCCCAACGGGGCGTGGGTGCGCCCAAACGCCAATTCCACCGACTTCTCGCCGCCGGCCAGCCGCTGAGCGAAGGCGTCGTGGAAGTTCTTCGCGACGCCACTCAACGGCACGCGCCCTTCGGGGCGGCTGGGCCCGGCCATGCTCGGTTCCACGCTGCCCAGATCCAGCTCCACCACCTCGCTGAAAAGCGGCTCGGGCGTGTCTTCCGTGCGGAACAGGCCCTGCTCTTTGGTGTAGCGCTCCACCAGCTCGACCTGCTCCCCCGGCCGGCCGGTGAGGCGCAGGTAGCGCAGCGTCTCCTCATCCACCGGCCACAGGCCGGCCGTGGCGCCGTACTCTGGCGACATGTTGGAAAGCGTGGCCCGGTCGGCCAGACCCAGCTGGCTCACGCCGGGGCCAGTGAACTCCACGAACTTGTTGACCACACCTTTCTTCCGCAGAATCTGCGTGACCGTGAGCACCAGGTCCGTGGCTGTGGCGCCCTCTGGTAAAGCTCCGGTGAGGCGCATGCCGACAACCTCTGGCGTCAGCAGATCGATGGGCTGGTTGAGCATCACCGCCTCGGCTTCGATGCCACCCACGCCCCAGCCCAGCACTCCCAGGCCATTCACCATCGTGGTGTGCGAATCGGTCCCGACGACCGTGTCCGGGAAAGCAACGCGCTCCCCATCGACGGTGGCCGACATCACCACGGCAGCCAGATACTCGAGGTTGACCTGATGGCAGATGCCCGTTCCCGGCGGCACGATGCGCAGGTTGTCGAAGGCCTGCTGCGCCCAGCGCAAAAAGCCATAACGCTCGCTGTTGCGCTGGTATTCGCGCTCCACATTGAAGGCGAAGGCGAGATCGGACCCAAAGCGGTCTACCTGCACGGAGTGGTCGATGACCAGATCCACCGGCACGAGAGGATTGATCCGCCGCGGATCGCCGCCCAGCTTGGCCATGGCTTGGCGCATCGCGGCCAGGTCCACCACCGCCGGCACCCCGGTGAGGTCCTGCATGAGGACACGGCCCGGCAGGAACGACAGCACGCGCGATTCGCCGCCGGGCGCCCAACGCGCCAGCGCCAGCACGTCATCCTCGGTCACGTTGGTGCCGTCGCAATGCCGAAGCAGGTTCTCCAGCAGAATCTTCACGGTAAAGGGCATGCGCTGCAGGTCCACGCCTGACTGCCCCGCCAGGGAGTCCAGCCGGTACAGGCGGGCTTGCCCGCCGGACACAGCCAGCTGGCCGCGCGCGCCAAAGGGGTTTGAGCTCTGGTTTGCCATTGTGTACTTCTTCCCGGCGCATGCCTGAATGCGTGGTCCGGGCCACAGCCCGGCCGCCGGTCAGCTTACGGCGCCTTCACAATCAAGAGTTCGCGATCCGGATCATATACCGGACCGCGGCTCTAGCTCAGCTGCGCTTGTTGGCGCGAATGTAGTCCATTGCCTGCTGGTGCTGCTCGCTGGTGATCCAGCCTTCGGAGGCGTACAGGTTCAGCATCACCGGCAGCTTGAGAATGGAGATGAGGTGCAGCCCTTCGCCCTTGAGCCGATCGGCGGCTCCCTGGTCGCGGTCCAGCAACACAATCACGTCCTGCACCTGTACGCCTTCGCGCCGCAGTAGCGCCGCCGTTTCTAGGATGCTGCGGCCGCCGGTCACCAGGTCATCCACGATCAGGGCGGTCCAGCCTGGCTGGCGCACGCCCTCAATCACATGGCCTTCGCTGTCCTCTTTGGGCTGGCGCACGTAGATGAGTGGTGTGTTGGTGGCCAGCGAGAAGGCGGTAGCCAGGTGCAAGCCACCATAGGGCACGCCCGCGGCCACATCGAACCAACCCACTTTCGTGCGCAGGAGCGACTGCCCGAAGCGCGTTTCCTGCTGGATGAGCCGGGCAGCGTTGCGCAGCACGCTGGGGTCGCCCAGCATGACCTTGAGGTCGATGTAAATGGGCGAGTGCACCGTGCTGCGGCCCAGGTTGAAGTCGCCAAAGCGCACCGCGCCGAGGCGGTGCAGGGTGCGCGCCAGCCAGAGGTTATCGATCTGCTCCTCCATGCTGTGCGCTCAGGCCGCGGTTTCGAGGTGCGGCTTAATCTCCTGGGCAATCACTTCCATCTGCTCGGCCTCGTCAAACAGCGGCGTCAACAGCACCAGTCCCGCGCCGGCGGCCTGCACCTGCCGCAGCTTCTCCGTGCACTCAGCCGCGGGCCCCCACACTGCTACCCGCTCGTGCACGGGCTGGCCACCTTGGTTGCCGCCGTAGGCGCCGCCCAGCCGCTCGGCCAGGCGCTGGCCGGCGCGTTCCTTGTTGCTGTCCACGGCGACGTACACCCGCTTCGCGAGCGGAAAGGCAGCGGGGTCGCGGCCGGCTTCCGCCAGCAGGCGCCGCAGTTCGACGGCCTCGCCGGCAAACTGCTCGGTAGATGTGCCGCCAGCGCCGATGAAGCCGTCGGCGTACTTCACCGTGCGTTTCAGCGCTGCCGGCGCGTGTACGCCAAACCAGATCGGCGGGTGTGGCTTCTGTACAGGCTTAGGTTCCATGGCAATGTCCTTCAGCTGCCAGAAGCGGCCCTCATAGGTCACGCTGGGCTCGGTCCACAGCGCTTTCATGATCTGCAGCCCCTCCAGAAAGCGAGCCAGGCGCGTTTCCGGGGCTACTCCGAAGGCGGTGGAGGTAGGCGAGGGGTTGCCGAGGCCGATGGCCGCGATCAGCCGGCCCGCGCTGAGCTGATCCAGCGTGACCAGCGTCTTGGCCAGTGGCACGGGGCTGCGCAAGGCCGTGAGCAGCACCGCGCTGCCCAGGCCAATGCGCTCGGTGCAGGCCGCGGCAAAGGTGAGCAGCTCAATCGAATCGAGCTGGGGCGACCGGCCGATGATGGACTCTTGTACCCACAGACTGTGGAAGCCCAGCTCTTCGGCCCGCCGTGCGAAACGGCGAATGTACGCGGGGTCCGCCCGCCCGCTTGGGAAGGTCTGCGGGATAGATAGAGCGACAGATGCGGCATTCATCATCAGCTGCGCCAGTATAGCCAACCTACCGGCCGCGCCAGCCGGTCAGCTGAACGCGGGCAGCCAGCTCCGCCGCCGCGATTCGTAGCGGGCGATGTCCGCCTCGTGCCGCAAGGTGAGGCCAACGGCGTCCAACCCGTTCAGCAGGCAATGCTTTTTGAAGGCGTCGATCTCGAAGTGATCGACGTGGCCGAACGGATCGGTTACTTCCTGCCTCTCCAGATCGATGTGCAGTTGGTAGCCCTCGCGCGCGTTCGACGCGTCCAGAATCTCGCGCACCCGCTCCTCCGGCAGCGCCACGGTGAGGAGGCCGATCTGAGCGCAGTTGTTGTTGAAGATGTCCGCGAAGGAGGGTGCGATAACCGCCTTGAAGCCGTACTGCTGGAGCGCCCAGGGCGCGTGCTCGCGTGAGGATCCGCAGCCGAAATTGCGCCCCGCCACCAGCACGTTGGCGTTCTTGAAGCGTGGCTGATTGAGCAGGAAGTTCGGCTCCGGCGTGCCATCCGCCTTGAAGCGCTTGGCGTAGAACAGGAAATCCCCAAAGCCGGTGCGCTCCACCCGCTTGAGGAAGGCAGCGGGGATGATCATGTCCGTATCAACGTCAGTCTGATCCAGCGGGGCAACGATGCCTTCGGCGCTGTGAAATGGCTCCATCGGTTAGAAGCTCCTCACGTCCACGAAATGGCCTGCGATGGCCGCCGCGGCCGCCATGGCCGGGCTCACCAGGTGTGTTCTTCCGCCCGGGCCCTGGCGCCCTTCGAAGTTGCGGTTCGATGTTGAGGCACAGCGTTCGCCGGGACCCAGCACATCGGGATTCATGCCCAGGCACATGGAGCAGCCGGCTTCGCGCCACTGGAAGCCGGCCTCGCTGAACAGGCGATCGAGCCCCTCCTTTTCGGCGGCAACTTTCACTTGCTGGGAGCCGGGCACCACCAGTGCCTGCACGCTGGGGCTCACCTTGCGGCCACGGATCACGGCGGCGGCGGCGCGCAGATCCTCCAGCCGCGAATTGGTGCAGGAGCCGATGAAGACTTTGTCCAGATGCACGTCCTGCATGGATGTGCCGGCGGTGAGCCCCTGGTAGCGCAGCGCCCGCTCCGCCGCGGCACGGGCGGTATCGTCCGGCAGCTCGCCTGGCAGGGGGATGTGCCCCGTCACCGGCACGGACTGGCTGGGATTGGTGCCCCAGGTGACGAAGGGCTCGACGCTGGCTGCCGGAATCTCCACCGTTTGGTCGTAGCTCGCGCCCGCATCGCTCGGCAGCGACCGCCAGTAATCCAGCGCCTCATTCCACAGCTGCCCCTTGGGGGCATACGTTCGGCCCTCCACGTAGGCAAACGTAGTGTCATCCGGAGATACCAGGCCGGCCCGGCCGCCGCCCTCAATGGTCATGTTGCACACGGTCATGCGGCCCTCCATGGACATGCCGCGGAAGGTCGATCCGGTGTATTCGATGATGTGCCCCGTGGCGCCGCCCACTCCGATGGCGCGGATGATGCACAGAATTAGGTCCTTGGGCGTGGTGCCTGCCGGCAGCTCACCCTCGACATTGATCCGCAGGCTCTTGGGGCGCATCTGCGGCAAGGTCTGGGTGGCCAGCACGTGCTCCACTTCAGATGTGCCGATGCCGAAGGCGATGGCGCCTAAGGCGCCGTGGGTCGCGGTGTGGCTGTCGCCGCAGACGATCACCATGCCTGGCAGGGACGCGCCCAACTCCGGCCCGATGACGTGCACAATGCCCTGGCGTGGACTGAACATATCCTCGTAGTGGATGCGGAAGTGAGCGGTATTGGTGCCCAGCAGCTCGATCTGCCGTTTGGCGATGGGATCGCTGAGAGGCAGATCGCGGGGCGTGGTGGGCACGTTGTGGTCCACTGTGGCGAGGGTGAGCTCGGGGTGGCGTACGGCGCGGCCGCTGAGACGCAGGCCCTCGAAAGCCTGGGCTGTAGTGATCTCGTGAATCAGGTGCAGGTCAACGAACAGGAGGTCGGGCTCTCCCTCGTGGCTGGCGACAATATGGTCGTCCCAGATCTTCTGGATGATGGTTTTCGGCACGAGCGAATTATTACGTAGTGGCCGGCCAACCCTGACCAGCCCTGCGACTCCCACCGTGGTTCGCCGTGTGCGGGTTTGGCGATGCTGAGCGTCATCGTCCTGGTGGCGGCCATGCTCGGCATGTTGCTGGCGGCTGAGCTGTTCACCAACAGCGTGGAATGGCTGGGGCACCTACTGGGGTTAGAGGAGGGCGCCGTGGGCAGCGTGCTGGCGGCGGTGGGTACGGCGCTGCCGGAAACGCTCATCCCCATCATCGCCATCGCTCGAGGGGGTGCGGCCGCGCGCGACGTGAGCGCGGGCGCCATTCTCGGTGCGCCATTCATGCTCTCCACGCTGGCCATGTGCGTATCAGGCGCGGCGGTGCTGATTCTCCGCGGGCGACGGGCGCCCCACACCGCCGTGCATCTGGATCTTCCCGGTGCGCGGCGTGACGTGACCTGGTTTCTCTGCAGCTTCGTACCACTCATCCTGGCCAGCCTGCTGCCGTGGCGCCCGGCGCGCATCGCGCTGGCCGTCCTCTTGTTGGCCGGCTATGCCCTCTATGTGCGGGTGGCCCTGGCGCGCACGCTGGAGGAGCACGTGCCGCCGCCGGCCTTGCATTTTGGGCGGCGCGTGGCGCCGCGGCTGTGGCTGGTGCTGCTGCAGCTGCTGCTGGCGCTGGGGCTGCTCACTGGCGCGGCGGAGGTCTTTGTCACTGAGGTGCAAGCAGTCGCGGCGCTGGCGCACATTGGCCTGCTGGCCCTCGCGCTGCTGCTGGTGCCGCTGGCCACGGAGCTGCCGGAGAAGTTCAACAGCGTGTCCTGGCTGGCACGCCGCAAGGATGGGCTGGCCATCGGCAACCTCACCGGCGCCATGGTTTTTCAGTCGGCTATTCCGGGCGCCATTGGCCTGGCGTTCACCGATTGGCAGCTCAGCTCCTACAGCTGGCTGAGCTCCGGCATCGCCGTCTTCTCGATGGTCGCGCTGTGGCTGGTGCTGCGATCGGGGCGTCCCGTAAGCGCCTGGCTGCTGCTGGGCGGAGGCCTGCTCTATGGCCTCTATGTTGCTGACGTGCTGCATTGATCGACCGTTGCTGCACCCGGCGGTGAGGTGCACCTTGCCCGAACCGTCCATGCTACATTTCTAAACTAGGCCCGCTGGTGGCCGCCAGGAGGATCGTGAGCCGTATGGCTGATTCCCTCGAGCGCTGGGTGGACGAGGTTTCCCAGACCACGCACCCCGACTCTGTCATGTGGTGCGATGGCAGCGCCACCGAGAACGAACGTCTTTTGTCCGCGATGCTGGCCGACGGCACGCTTCACGAGCTCAACGCGCGGGCCTACCCAAACTCCTATCTGCACCGCAGCAACCCCAACGACGTGGCCCGGACCGAAGCGGTGACCTTCATCTGCTCGGAGCGCGAAGAGGACGCGGGCCCTACCAATCACTGGATGGCTCCCGCCGATGCGCGAGAGAAGGTGTGGCCCCTATTCCGCGATGCCATGCGCGGCCGCGTGATGTACGTGGTGCCCTACCTCATGGGTCCGGCGGAATCGCCTTACAGCAAGGTGGGCGTGGAGATCACAGACAGCCCGTATGTGGTCGCCAATATGCGCATCATGACGCGCATGGGCACGGTTGCTCTCAACCGATTGAAACAGGATCCTGACAACTGGGTGCCGGGTGTGCACTCCATGGGCGACCTATCGCCCGATCGTCGGTTCATCATGCACTTCCCAGAGCAGCGGACCATCTGGAGCGTGGGTTCCGGCTATGGCGGCAACGCGCTGTTGGGCAAAAAATGCTTTGCCCTGCGCATCGCCTCCACCATGGCCCGCGAACAGTCGTGGCTGGCGGAGCACATGCTGCTCATGGCGCTCGAGTCGCCCGAGGGCGACGTGATGTACCTGGCCGGCGCCTTCCCCAGCGCCTGCGGCAAAACGAACCTGGCCATGCTGAAGTCGCCTTTTGAGAGCGAAGGCTGGAAGGTTTCCACGGTGGGCGAGGACATCGCCTGGATCAACGTCGGCGAGGATGGCCGGCTGTGGGCCATAAACCCCGAATCCGGCTACTTTGGTGTGGCCCCAGGCACCAGCTTCAAAACCAATCCCAATGCCATGGAAGCTGTCCATGCCGACAGTATCTTCACCAATGTGGCGCTCACGGACGACGGTCGCGTGTGGTGGGAGGGCATGGACGGCCCGGTGCCGTCGCACCTCACCGACTGGCAGGGGCACGATTGGACGCCCGCATCCGGTACCACGGCCGCGCATCCTAATGCGCGCTTCACCACGCCCGCGGTGCGCAACCCCGCGCTCTCGCCCAATTGGGAGGATCCACGCGGCGTGCCGATCTCGGCCATTCTGTTCGGTGGCCGGCGGGCAACGACGGTGCCGCTGGTGCGCCAGGCGTTCGACTGGGCGCACGGCGTGTACATGGGCGCGACAATGGCTTCGGAAACTACAGCCGCGGCCACTGGCGCCGTGGGCGTG
>DATKQD010000136.1:0-15754 GCA_035532895.1 Chloroflexota bacterium | reverse complement strand
GATGTTCCTGCACTCGCCGCTGGCGCTCCTTGCCTCGGATGTGCTTGATGTCCAGGGCGAGGCCAACATTGTTCTCAACGTTCGCCCATGGCAGGAGGTTGTCGCGCTGGGTCACGTAACCTACCTTGAGGTTCACGTCCGTAACCGGCCGGCCATCGTAGAGCACCGTTCCCGCGGAGGGCGGGAGCAAGCCCGCAATCATGTTGAGAAGCGTGCTCTTGCCACAGCCGGATGGTCCCACGACAGCCAAGAACTCGCCACGCTCAACGCTCACTGAGATGTTCTGACAGGCCACGTGTGCCCCACCGTCGCTTGTGAAGCGCCGGCCCACGCCCTGCAGCTCGATAAGAGGCTGGCCCATCGGTAACCTAGTGCTGCATTCCCTTGGCTATGGTGACAATTTTCTCGGTGCCCAACTGGTTTGGAGTCACGTTCACTTTCTTGTTGGTGCTGGTCGCCACATAGTCAATAAGCGCCTTGAGGCCGCCCGGCCTGACGTCCGGGGTTGCGGGCACCAGTTTTACTTCGCTTGACCAGGCCGCGTCAAAGACCTTTGGGTCGAGCTTGCTCCATGCTGCGCTATGGACGACGTTGCCCGCATCCTTCGGGTTGCTGTGTATGTAGTCCAGAGCTTTCCAGACGGCCGCGGTCACCCGGGCTGCCGTGTCGGAGTTGGCGTCGAGCCACTTGCTGGTTGCCCACAAGCCGATGCTCAGCTGGCTCTTGAAGGCCGGCACTTCGGTGTAGTCCACCGCCGCGACGCCGTCGTTATTCAGCAGCGCTTGTTGTGCGTTGGGCGACGAAAGTGACGCGCCATCCGCCGCGCCCTTGGCGTAGGCGGCCTCCGAATTTACGACGGAGCCGGTCGTCAATATCTGAACGTCCTGCTCTGGCTTCAAGCCGTTGGCACCAAGAACATAGCGCAGCTCCGTGTCGGTGCCGCTGCCCGGAGTCGAAATCGCCAGCTTGAGGCCCTTCAATGCCTTCACGCGCTGGTCCAGAGGTGTGTTCTGAGTGATGCCGATCTTGTCCGCTACGGAGCGCCGCACCACCAGCGCGCCGTCAACACCAACGACGGTGCCGGCGAACGTCAGTATGTCCTGGCCTTGCTCTACAGCGCCAAGCACGTCGCCGAGAGCGCTGCTGCCAATCTGAGCGCTGCCTCCAATAACGGCCGCCGCGGTCTTGCTGCCGGAGCCCGCGAGAACGATGTTCGCCTGGATGCCTTCATCATGGAAGAAGCCCTTCTGCTGGGCGATCAACACCGGGGAGAAGCCGAGGGAATTGCTCGGCTGCGCAATTGTGACTTTGACCAAGGGCTTAGCGACAGAGGAAGAAACGCCCGCGGCACTGGCCGGCGAAGCCGAGGCCGAGCTTGATGACGCCGCGGCGCTCGATGGCGCGGCAGAGCTTGCCGTCGCTGCCTGGGAGCTTGGCGCGGCGGCAGGCGCGCTTCCGCACGAAATCAGCAAACTCGCCAACATCAGGGTAGCGCTGGGGAACAACCGACTTGTACGTCTCATCTGACTCTCTCCTAAGTAGTGCTGAAATCAGGCCGAGTTGGTCCGCTACGATCGGGGCGAAAGGGATTGTCGGATGACTTTGGCTCGAATTCGCGCAGAGCGTCCAGGCCGCGCTCCGCGAAGGCGTGCATGAAGTCCCAGCACACGCTCTTGAGCACACGGTCGGGCAGGAATGTGTACCAAGCGATGTTCAGCCCAAGCTCGAGATGCCGGCCGAGCGAGAGCGGAGCAGGGAGCTTCCCCTGCATGCACGACAGCGTGCCGCTAACCGCTGATCTCACCTGTTTAATCTCATCGACAGAGTGAGGGGACTCAAACTGGACCCAATCCACTCCGCCTTCGCTGAGATAAAGGTTGAGCCGCTCTATGGTCGTTGCCAAACCGCCGCCAATCGCGTCTCGCGCGTAGCACTGCGCCATGACCACAAAGTCGGGGTCGAGGGCGTCCCTCGCCTCCACGGCCGCGCGGTAGCGGGCGACAGCCTGCTCCGGAGTGACGATCTCAATGCCGGCTGACTGCGTGCTGCGCTTGCTCTCGATTGGTTGGTCATCGAGACGGACGCCTGACAGGCCGGCGCGGATGCATTCTTCAACCAACCGGCGCACAGCGGTCGGGCCGCCGTGGCCGGTATCGCCATCCAGAATCACCGGAAAGGACGCCGCGCGAGCGATGTAACCGCCAAACTGGACGCACTCCGTGGCCGACAAGACTCCAGTGTCCGGCAGCGCCGTGTAGTTGCCGCCGGTGATACTCGTGCCGACAAAAGCCGCTTCACAGCCCGCGGCCTCCATGATCTTGGCGTGGAAGGCGTTCGGCGTACCAAGGACCGCCAGGACGCGATCCCGTCGGGCCAGCAACCGGCGCAGCTTTGCCGCGGGCCGCTCAGACACTGGCGGCCGCCGCCCGCGCGTGGGTTGTGGCCTTGAACCGCCGGTAGAACCTCAGTGCGTTATCCCACATGAGTTTGCGGCGAAGGTTTTCCGCCAGCGTCCATGACATAACTGTGTTCACCGACTCCGGAAACCAGCTTTCTCCGTGCGGATAATCCGACGCGTACATAAGGATTTCTTCGCCGAGAAGATCTGTCACCGATTTGGTCACGTCCTCACCTTCCGACATTTCAATCGTCTGGAAAAACCGCCCCGAAGTGACGTACTCACTGGGGAGCTGCTTCATTCGGACGGCACCCGCGATTGAATGAGCGTGCTCGTCCAGGCGCTTCACCCAGAAGGGCAGCCAACCATGGCCCGCCTCGAGCACTCCCAACCGCAGGAATGGATAGCGGTCAAGTATCCCTGCGCCGAGGATGGCGGCCATATTGCGCATGCCGCACCAAGGATGAGCGGCCGAACGCTGCAGCCAGAGATTGTCCCAGGTGTCCAGTCCGCCGGGCGCATACGGTGGCATGACCGTGAAGGTGTGCAGAACGACGGACAGGTCGTGCTCCTGAGCCGCGGCCCAGTAGGGCTCGAGCGAGGGGTGGTCGAGCGGCATCCCATAAGGGGCATAGCAGAACAGGGAGAGTGCCCACGGCTCTTTGGCACATCGCTCCACTTCCGCCAAGGAGCTCTCAACGTCGCGGCCGGACACCAGGATGACGCCGGTCAGTCGGTCCGGATACGCGCCGCAGTAATCGGCCATCCAGCGGTGATACGCGCGGTACATGGCCAACTCCAACGAGGGGTCGACCGTTGTCCAGCAGCCGAACCAGCCCGAAGGGAGCAACAGGTTCACGTCGACGCCTTCGAGGTCCATGTCCCGGATGCGTGCGGCTGCGTCCCGATCAACGTCGGGGTCTGGATCGCGGCCCTTATGCGCGCCGGTGAACGCCCCCATATAGGCCTTCCCTTCAGCCTGCGCCGGATCCGCGTCGCCCATCCGGCGTTCGTACTTCCGCTCGCCCATGACGTAGGAGATCTGGCCTGTGCGCTTGTTGACTCGCCGGTTCTGACTCATCGGCTCGAGCAGCGCGCGCTCGCCCTCGCTTACGTACTGGTCGAGCACGTCCATTGAAGGTCCGACATGCGTGTCGGCATCGAAGATCAGGTAGCCATCTCTCGCCAAATGTCTGCCTCCGCTCGTGATTGCAGGCCATTGTAGGCACTCCGTTTCATTTTGAGTAATACTATTTCGCTGTGCGAAACGGAATAGAGGCGGTGCATCGCGCGGTCGACGTGCTTAACGCGTTCACCAGGCGAGAGCCTGAATTAACGCTGGCCGCGGTGGCCCGTAAGACCGGCCTGGCGAAGCCAACGGCCTTTCGAATCCTCACCACGCTGCGAGCGCGCGGCCTGATCAATCAGGATCCAAAAACCGGCCAGTACAGCCTGGGTTTTGGGGTGCTCGAATTGGCCAGCGTCCGCGCACAGCAGGCGAGTGTCCGAGATGAGGCGCTGCCGACGTTGAGGCAAATCCGCGACTCGCTCGGTGAAACGACGGTCCTGAGTGTGCGAGTCGGCGAATACCGGGTGCATCTCGAACAGGCGGAAGGCATTCTTCCGATTCGCCGCCATGTGGAAATGGGAGAGCGCGTGCCTCTGTGTGTGGGCGGCGCAAGCAAGGTGCTCCTTGCCGGGCTACCGGACACCGACGTTCGACAGTATCTGGACCGGCAGACGCTTACAGCTTATGGCCCCAATACCACGACGGACCCGCAAAGGCTTCTAGAAGAAATAAGGATCATTCGGGAACGCGGGTACGCCGAAGGTATCAACGAACGCAACCTCGGCGGCGTGGGCGTAGCAGCCCCGATCTACGATCACACTGGCGCCGCTGTGGCTGCACTGCACGTTTCGGTCCCGCAGTTTCGCTACAGCGCAGGGACACGGACGCGCTGTATCGCGGCTGTGGTTAACGGTGCACAAGCGATCTCGGAGCGTCTCGGATTCGCCAGCTCAGGCCGCCGCAGCGCATAAGGCTGCCGAGAACTGGACTCGTCTGTACGTGCGTTTGAATCGGCTTGTCCCACTACGCTCAGGAACCGTGGCGGCGGCAATTGTGTGAACGCTGATGGCGGGCGCGAGCCAGCGACCGGAACTGTCTCCCATGACCACCGCCCATGGGCAAGTGGCGCTCGCGGTCAGCGACCTCGGGGTGAACACCGTTCGAGTTCGCGGCTAAATTCGCATTCGCGGCCGCTTCAGTGCGAGCCCCTAGTGCCTAGTTACATACGGCCTTTCGGCGAGCGGCCCACGCGCGCGGGGCCGACGAACCACCGTGCGGATTGATTCATCTGGGCCGCGTTCGATGTTCGAGCCGTATGCTGGCCTGCACCTACTCGGAGTGCGCCGATTGCGGGTGCTGGCAGATTACGCATTTGGGCAAGAAGGCGGCGAGCAACATCCCTAACAGATTGGTGAGCGCGTAGAACCGGAATAGTTGCCAGCGCGGGTCGGAGGGTACACACAGACGGCAACTAGGGCAGGGGCCCAATGATTCCATACTTGTGAACATTACCGTAGTTGGGATAGGATGCGCTAAGCTACGCGTGTGGCCAGTGCCGACCTGCTCCTGCACCCCGTCCGGCTGCGCATCGTGAAAGCGTTTCTAGGAGATCGCGCCCTCACCACGAGCCAGCTGGCGGCCGAGCTGAGCGATGTGCCACCGGGCAGCCTCTATCGTCACATCGCCCTCCTAGTGAAAGCCGGCGTCCTGCAAGTGGTCGCAGAGCGGCGGGTGCGAGGCGCGGTGGAGCGCACATACATGCTTCGAACAGTCGCCGCTCGGATTTCACAGGGCGAAGCCGTGGCAATGACCCAGGAGGAACACGCCCACGCCTTCATGACCTACGTGGCGGGACTGCTGGCCGACTTCGATCGCTACCTGGCGGCTGGCCCCCCGGACCCCGCCCGAGACCTGGCGGATTACAGCTTGGCCGGGATGTGGCTCACCGACGCCGAACTGCTGGAATTTCTGAACCAGCTGCGAACCATTGCCGAGCCACGGCTGGCCAATGCACCGGCGAAGGGACGACGACGACGCATGCTGTACACCATCCTACTGCCGGCTCCGGAGGGCTCGTCTTCTCGGGGCAGCCGTCGCCCGCCTCGCTCGAAAGAGACGGGCGGTAGATGACCCCGACGCGATCAGTTGCCCAGCGTGGGCTAGTCGCCTATCTCCTGGTCACCTTCGCGCTGGCCTGGGCAGCACAGTTGGCGTTTGCCTTGATCTTCCGGTCGAACCCCGGAGTCCTCGGCTCGTTCGCGATCATCGCGCTGCTGATGTGGCCCCCGGCAATCGGGGCATTCGTGGCGCGGCACTTCGTGGAGCGATCTGGCTGGGCGGATTCCGGCCTGCGCTGGCCGCGCTGGCGCTATGTGGTGATTGCCTGGTTCCTTCCGGCAGGATTCGCGATCGCCTCGATGGTGATCAGCTTGCCGCTGTACCACTTTGACGCGAGCCTAAGCGCGCTCCCGCACAGCGTACGGGGGCCGGCACCACAGATGCTGCTGCTCATTCAGGTGGTGGCTGCGCTGACGTTGGCGATTCCGATCAACAGCATCTTCGCCTTCGGTGAAGAGCTGGGCTGGCGCGGCTATTTGCTGCCGAGGCTGCAGCAGCTATTCGGCTACTGGCCGGGGCTCCTAGGCCACGGCGCCATCTGGGGCGTGTGGCACGCGCCGCTGATTGTGCTTACCGGCTACGAGTATCCGCGGCATCACTATCTCGGCGTGCTGCTGTTCATCGTCTTCTTGGCGCTGGCCAGCACGATTCTGGGCTGGCTGCGCCTGGCATCCGGCAGCATCGTGCCGTCCACGATTGTGCATGCCGGCAACAACGCGATCGGGGCTCTTCCTCTCCTGCTGCTGCAGGGCGTCGATACAGCCATCGGCGGCGTGATCTACAGCGCCCTGGGGTTCGCAGTTTTGTTGGTCATCATCGCTTGGCTGGTGGTGACCGGCCGCTTGGCTGACCTCCGTTCGCCTAACTGGCGGCCAGGTCACACGCTGCCGCCTCTAAGCTGACTATCGCTGCGCCGTTCTTAGGAACCCATGAGTTGGGAACTCGTAAGAGCGCTCGGCCGCCCCGCTGCAGCCCGGCCAGGTCGCCGGGATGATTCCGCGCCCATTGCACGGCGAAGTAGTGGCGGCAGGTGTGGGGGCTGACTCTCACGGCCTCCCTGGAGATACCGCCGACGCGAGCGAGGCGGCGAAACATCCGCCGGATGGCCAGCGCGGTGAATGACCGCCCTAGACCCTTGAGAGACACGAACAGGTAGCGATTGGGAAAGCTGGGGCGCCACTTCTCGACCCAGTTCTTGAGCAGCCGGCCCGTTTCCGGGTTGAGCCCCACCCTGCGGCCCTTGTAGCGATTCTTGACGTTCTCGCGTGGGATGGTCACGTAGCCGGTCCTGAAGTCGACGTCGTCCAACTCGGCTCGATAGGCTTCTCCCACACGCCAACCCAGGTTGAAGAAGCAGGCTAGCACGGCCTGGTCGCGGTAGGCAATCCGGGCCGGGATGTTCGGGGAGCGCAGGCGCAGCGTGGCCTTCATGAGTGAGCGCACGTGCTCTTCCTGGAACAGGGGGAAGTCGACCGCCTGGTGGCTGCCGGCGCGCAGCACGCGGGCCGGATTGGTCAGAGCCTCGAGCGACAGTTGCTCCCAGGTGTCCGCGAAAAGGGTCTTGATCGACCGGGTGTACGTGGCCGCGCTGGGCTCCTGGAGCGTGCCGGCGTCGATGTCGTCCAGCACGTCGGTCTGCTACAGCTGCTGGAAGTCCTCCGCCGTCAGCTCGCCCAGGTCCAGCGGTATGTCGTTCTCGACGAGCCACTTCTCGAACCGGCGCAGCCGGTAGCGGTACTTGTCGACGGTGCTGGCGGTGAGGCGTTTGCCCGACAGGCGCGACGTCTTCCAGCGCAGGTTGGTCAAGAAATGATCCCGCGCTTCGACCAGCGGGATAGCGGGAATGACGACCGTCTGGACCTCGACGGTGCGGCCGCCGGCGCGGCGGTGTGCAATGGGGCAATCGATGGGTCTTGGCTGGGCCATGGCTTCCTTTCCGTGACGTGAAGCTTGCGTGGCGTTTGGTCTGTGCCCTACGGGGTCCTGCCTTGACAGGGCATGGACCTTTGCGCAGGGCAGAAACCTCACCGTCCCGACCGGAAGCCCGTCAAAAAGGCCCTTTCCTGAGCTCAAAATGAGCTTGGAAGGGCCGTGTTAGTGGGCGTCCTTGGACTCGAACCAAGGGCCTCTGCCTTATCAGGGCAGTGCTCTAACCAGCTGAGCTAGACGCCCGCGAGGTTCGAGCTTAGCACAGGGCGCCGGGGGCTGGTGCGCGGGCAAGCGGCTGGCAGGTTTCGGTCACGTCGCCGTCGGCGGCGCGCATACGCCGTGCCGGCGAGTACAGCGAATTCGCCCGCGGTTGAGGCTAACCAGCGAACAAGCACCGCTCGCGGATCGCCGGCGGCTGCTGCCGGCCTTGCCCTATGCGTTTTCGAGGATGACGGCGGTGCCGTAGGCCACTACTTCGGTCATGGTTTGCCCAATCTCGGACGAGTCGAACATCATCCGCACGATGCCGTTGGCTCCCATTGCCGTGGCGTTCTGGACCATCCTCTCGATGGCATGGCGCCGGCTTTCTTCTAACAGCTGGGTGTACTCGGTGACTTCGCCGCCGCCAAGCGAACGCAGGCCGGCCATGATGTTGCCTCCCAGCCCACGGCTGCGGACCACCACGCCGAACACCTGACCCCTGGTTTCCTTGACCACCTGGCCGGCCACGGTTTCAGTTGTTACAACAATCACGCCTGACTCCTTTGCTGTTATGGATAGCACCAAGGGCGGCGGCCTGGAGGTTGGGCGCGTGCCAGCCGCCGCGCTCGGCTCGTAGAGGGGCAACATCTCGGCCGTGCTGCCCGCGGCGTCGTGGCAGGCGGTTCACGGTCAGTTAGATGGAGCGTCCGCGCAAAACGAGGCCCGCTGAGGCGACTCCCGAGGTGTCTTCGATGGACGGATCCGCCGGTGCCCGTATGCGCCCAGGGCACAGGCCCGGTGGCACGCGCCGCGCGCTTCGACGGGCGGCAGCTACCGACGAATTCGCGCCTTAGAAGTTCGGCCGGAAACCTGCCGCGGCGGCCGGGGTGGGGTTCCTCCAGAGCGCCGATTGAGCTCGCCAACTGTAGCGACAGGGGATCGGCTGAGGGCCGCCAATGGCTTTCCGGCCGAACTTCTAGTCTGCTTCGGCGGCGGGGCGCTGGGTCCAGCGAGGTTTGGCAGCTTCGGCCGGCTGCAGTTGCATCTCCAGGTCCGATTCGTCCGCGTGCAGGGCTATGGGAGTGCCGGCTTCATCCACTTCGAGGGTAAAGTGGCGGCCCGCGGCTGCCAGGCCATGCTCCACAAAGAGGTGCAGCGGCATCACCTTGCGCCGCCAGCCTTCCGGCTCACGCAGGTAGACCCAGGCCAGCTGGTCATCCACGTCTACCGACTCCACATAGCCGGGAATGCTCTGATGCTCCGGCTCGGGCGTGGCAGTTACCGTCAGCGGTTGGCCTGCCTCGTCCAATGTGAGGTCGAAGTGCTGGCCAGTGCTGTACACGTCGCCCGCGTCGAACGCGTCGAACGGCAGCGTGCGCTCCTCGCCTTCATCCAGCTTGATGGTGATGGTATCGGCATCGTGATCCACCGATATAACCGAGCCCCGCAGGTGCGCTGGCTCCAGATTGCTGGTGTGCATCTCTCCTGAGATTACCTCATGCAGCGGCTGGCTCGCGAGTGAAGGCGGGCATCACCTCGTCCGCGAAGAAGCGCATGGAGGTCAGCGTCTGCTCCAGGGTGAGGCTGCCGAAGGTGAAATTGCCCAGCAGGTAGTTCGTGTGCATGGCGCTCACCAGCTCGCTCACCCGCGCCTTCACCGTGGACGGCGAGCCCACGATGAACTTGCCCGCTTGCAGCAGGTTGTCAAAGGCGAGTGGCTCGGCGTAGCGCGCCAGCTCCGCCGCCGGCATGCGCAGGTGCAGGAAATTGTGGTGGAAGCGCGTGTACGCCTGCCGCGCCTCGGCCACGGCGCGCTCGTCCGTCTCGGCCACGTACACGTGCGTGGAGAGCGCTACGTTGGGCCGCGCCACCTGCCCGTTCAGCCGGTTGGGGTCGTTCTTGTGCTCCTCCCAGGCGGCCCAGTAGCGGCTGAACATGCCCTCCACCGCGGTGAGCGAGGGCGCCAGGTGCAGCCCAAAAGCCGTGCTTATCCCCTGGCTGGCCACCCAATCGATGGAGCTGGCGTTGGAGGTGGGGTACCACAGCGGCGGGTGCGGCTGCTGCAGCGGCCGGAACTCGGTGGACACGTCATCGTAGTGAAAGTACTGGCCCTGGTAGCTCAACCGCCCAGTGGTGAGGCCCATCAGCAGGATGTCGAAGACCTCTTTGAAGATGGCGCGGCTGTCCTCAATGCGCACGCCGTAAGGCGCGAACTCAAAGGGCGATACGCCCCGGCTGACGCCAATCTCCAGCCGGCCGCCGCTCAAGTTGTCGAGCATGCACATCTCTTCCAGCAGCCGGAGCGGGTTGTACAGCGGCAGCACGTAAGCCAGTGGCCCCACCCGCAGGCGTTTGGTGCGCTGGGCCACGCTGGCCAGGAACAGGTTGGGCGATGGCACCCAGGAGAGTGCCGTGCCGTGATGCTCGGCGTTGTGGTAGCAGTAAAAGCCGGCGGAATCGGCGAATTCCAGCACCTGCAGGCGCTCCTCGTAGGTGCGCTCCAGGCTGGCGCCGGATTGATCGAGCCAGTCGAACAGCCCGAAGCGGATCGTGCCCTCCGGCGCGTCGGTTACAGCTGCGGCCATGGCATGCATCCTCCTGCTGGTGTGCGCGCACGAGCCTGGGGTGCCCGCGCGCTGCTGGACATCTTATAGCGGGCCGTACAATCAGCAGCGATCAGCCACAGAGCGAGCAGGGAGGAAACGGGTCTATGGCCAACGGGGCGAGCGGCAGCCGCAAGGAGCTCATTTACCTGCAGGATGGGCGGCGCCACACCAGCCCCATCCCCGAGGGTGTGAAGGCCGGCGGATTTGTGTTCCTGTCGGCGGTGCGCGGCCTCGAAGCGGAAACGGCCGAGGTGCCCGAGGATGCCGAGCGCCAGGCGCGCCTGCTGTTTGCCAACGTCAAAGCGGCCCTGGCCGCGGCCGGCGCCACGCTGGATGACGTGGTCAAGATGGCCGTGTACATGATGGACCTCCAGCGCGACCGGCCCATCTTCAACCAGGTCTGGAAGGAGCACTTCGGCGATAGCCCGCCGGCCCGCTTCGCCGTGCAGGTGCTGGATATGGGCCAGCCGGGCGACCACAGCAAGTTCCTGGCAGATGTGACCGCGTACGTCGGATGAACGCGCAATGATCATCGACCTGCATACACACATCGTGCCGGATCGCTTTCCGCCGGCCGCGGCTGGCGCTTCGGAGCGCTGGCCGTCGATGGACCACTTCGAGCCCGGACACGCGAAGGTGATGATCGGTGGGCGCAACTTTCGCACCGTGGCCGACGTGTGCTGGGATGCGCAGCGGCGCGCGGCCGACTTCACCGCCGAGGGCGCGGATGCGCAGGTGATCTCGCCCATGCCGGAGCTGCTTTCCTACTGGTTCGACGCCGCGGCCGGGCTGGAGATGGCCCGCTACGTGAACGACTTCATTGCCCGCATGGTGCAGGCCGCGCCAGGGCGCTTTCATGGTTTGGGCATGGTGCCGCTGCAGGATCCGGAGGTGGCCGCGCGAGAGCTTAGCGCGGTTCAGCAGGCGGGTTTGGCCGGCATCGAAGTCGGGTCCAACATTCTGGGCCATTCGCTGGGCGAACCGCGCTTCCTGGCCTTCTTTCAGGAGGTGGAGCGCCTGGGCCTGGCGGTGTTTGTGCACGCCCTGCACCCCACGTTCAGCGATCGCTTCCCGGCCAGCGAGCAGCTGGTCAACGCCATCGGCTTTCCCACGGATACGGGGCTCACCATCGCCTCGCTCATTGCCGGCGGCGTGCTGGATGCCTGCCCGACGCTGCGCATCGCCTTCAGCCACGGCGGCGGCACCTTTCCCTTTGTGCTGCCGCGCTTTCAGCACGCCTGGAGCGGCCAGTGGAACGAGCAGCCGCCCGCGCAGGACGCCAGCCCTACGGCCTTGCGCCAAGGCCTGCCCAGCTCGCCCGCCGAGTATGCTCGCCGCCTGTACTACGACACGCTGCTGTTTGATGCGCGCGCCATCCGCTACCTCATCGACGTGGTGGGCAGCAGCCAGGTCACCGTGGGGACGGATTTCCCCTTCATCGCCCGGGAGCGGCCGGTGGGCGCAACCCTGGCCAGCCTGGAGCTCTCACCGGCGCAGCGTGAAGCCGTGACCTGGCAGAACTGCCGGCGCTTCCTTGGCCTGGGTGAGAGTGCTGCTGCTTGACGAGCTGGCGCTAAAGGTCTGGAGCGCGGATGAACAGGGCGGTCGCCTCGGCCAGCACCCTGCCGGCTGCATCCAGCACCTGTGCGCGGCTGTCCAGCGCACGGCCACGATCCTGCTCTACCCAGCCGCGCAGCAGCACCGGCCGGCCCACGGTAACCGGGTGTCGGTAGCGCACCTCCAGCCGCGCGGTGACGTACTTCACCGTTTTCGAGGCCGCCGCCCAGGCCATGGATTCGTCCAGCAGCACCGCCACGACGCCGCCGTGCACTACGCCATCCCAGCCCTGGTGCTCCGGCTGGGGCTCGAACTCGGCCTGCACGCCACCATCGGGATGCGCAGTGAAGTGCAGGTGCAGGCCCACACTGTTGGCGCTGCCGCAGCCAAAGCAGTTGGCGTTGGCCAGCGGTGCGTTTACGGCGCTGGTGCGGGGCATGACGGCGCTGTGAGCGCAAGATACATGGCGGTTGAGGACAGAATCCCAGCTTATCACTGCCCGCGCACCGGGGCGCCGCGGCGGTGGATCGGCCTGGCCGTGGCCACCCACGCTGATCAGCGCCGGGCAGGTGCCCGCGCGTGATCCTCAGCGACCGGTCGATTCGCGAGGAGATGGCCGCCGGGCGCATCCGTATCGCGCCGTTCGAGGAGTGGCTGATCCAGCCCTCCAGCGTGGACCTGCGGCTGGGCGGGCGCTTTCGCCGCTTTCTGCGCACCAACCGGCCCTTCATCGACATCAAGGAACCGGTGTCGGACCTCATGGAAGTGCTGCAGGTGGGCGATGGCGAGCCGGTGATCATCCGTCCGCGTGAGTTTCTGCTGGGGACAACGGTGGAAACAGTCAGCATCCCCAGCGACATCGTGGGGCGGCTGGAGGGGCGCAGCTCGCTCGGCCGGCTGGGCATCATCGTGCACTCCACGGCCGGTTACATCGATCCTGGCTTCTCCGGCCAGGTAACGCTGGAAATCTCGAACCTGCTGGAGGAAGCCGTGGCGCTGTACCCCGGCATGCGCGTGGCGCAGATTTCGTTCAGCCGCATGACCACGCCGGCGGATGAGCCCTACGGCAGCGGCAAGCTGGCCAGCAAGTACCAGGGCCAGGAGGACACGACCGCGTCCAAGCTGTACCTCGACTTTCGCTAGGAACAGGCGGCGCTGGGGTGTGAGGGTAAGGGGAAGAAGTGAGGGCAAGGGTAAGAAGTGGGGGTAGGGGGAAGAGCGGCGACCCGAGCTCTGTCCCGGCAGCTTGGGCTGCGCAGCAGTCAGAGGGTGGCGGGAGGCGAAGCGAGGGGCAGGCGGATGGCGAAAATGGTCCCGCCGTCGGCCGCGGAGCTCACGGTGATGGTGCCGTGGTGCGCCTCCACGATCTTTTTCGCGATGGCCAGCCCCAGCCCAGCCCCACCCTTCTCGCGCGTGCGCGACCGTTCCGCCCGGTAAAAACGGTCGAACAGGTGGTCGCGATCCTCGGGCGGAATACCCGGCCCGTTATCGGCCACGGAAACCTGGGCGCAGGTGTCCACCGCCTGAATGGCAAAGTTCACGTGGGCCGTAGGCGGGGTGTACTTGAGGGCGTTGTCTGCCAGGTTCAGCAGCACCTGCCGCAGCCGGTCCAGATCCGCCTGCACCCAGAGGCCATCACTGGCGCGCAGATTGATCTCGCGGCTCGGCGCCAGGGCTTTGGCCTGCTCGTATACATCCTCCACCAGGCGGGTGAGGTCCACAGGCCGGATCTGCAGCTGATCGCCCGCGTCCAGTCGCGCCAGCGCCACCAGGTCGCTCACCAGGCGGGCCATGCGCTGCACCTCGCCGCGCATGGTGCTCAGCACGTGCTCCAGCGTGGCCGGCTCATCCTTGCCACCCTTGTGCAGAATGTCAATGTAACCGGCGAGCGAGGTGAGGGGCGTACGCAGCTCGTGCGAGGCATCAGCCACGAAGGCGCGCTGCGCCTGAAAGCTCTCCTGCAGCCGCCCAGCCATGTGGTTGAAGGCTTCGCCCAGGCGCTGAATTTCCGACGGCGCGGAGGAGGCGTCGACGCGCTGGGTAAGGTCACCTTCGGCAATCTGCCCGGCCTTTTGGGCCACCAGCCGCAGTGGCTTGAGGCCGGCATGTGTGAGGCCAATGACGATGAGGCTCATAATCACCAGCGTGGCGCCGATGCCGATGCCGAGGATGCCTACAAAACTGTGCAGCGTGCGGTCCACACCTTCGAGCGAGGTGGTAAGCAGGAGCGCGCCAATGTCTCGGCCGCCGGCGCGCAGGGGCTGGTACAGCAGCAGGTAGCGCACGCCGGCGCGGTTCACTACCTCCGTCTTCGCGGCGCCACTCGGGAGAGCCTGCAAGGCCCCCGGCCCCTGAGGCAGCTGCACCAGCGCCGCGCGCGACCCAGCCACTACACGTCCGCCGGGACCCAGCACGTAGACGCCAATACCATTGGCGGTAGGCCGTTCCACCAGCTGGCGCGCCACGCTGGCCAGCTGCGCGGGTGTGTGTACCTGCTGCTGGGCCAGCCGCTGCAAGGGCACGGCCTGCGCGCGTAAGAGCGTGTACGCCTCGATGGTCAGGTAGCGGTCCATGGCGGCGTAGAGGAACGCGCCGAGCAGCAGCAGCAGGGCGGCCACGCCCACGCCGTACCACAGAGCCAGCTTCACGCCCAGGCTGCGCATGCGTCTCAGCTCCCGGCAGCGCGAGGCTGCGAGAGTAAGGCCAGGGGCTCAGTCTTCGCGCAGGATGTAACCGACACCGCGCACTGTTTGCAAGAGCTTGGGCGGAATGTCCTCCAACTTTTCGCGCAGGTAGCGCACGTACACCTCCACGATGTTGGCCTCGCCCTCAAAGTCATAGCCCCAAACGCGCTCCAGAATCGTGTCCTTGGCCATCACTTGCCGGGGGTTGAACAGGAACAGTTTCAGCAGGTCGTATTCGCGTGGGGTGAGGTCCACGCGCCTTTCGCCCCGCCGCACCTCGTGCAGGTCCTGATCGAGCGCGATGTCGGCGAAGGTGAGCACCGTCTGGTGGGTGGAGCCGCGGCGGCGCAGCACCGCGCGAATGCGCGCCACCAGCTCTTCAAACTGAAACGGCTTCACCACGTAATCGTCCGCGCCGGAGCCCAGCCCCAGCACGCGATCCTGCAGCTCGTCGCGCGCGGTGAGCATCACAATGCCGGCGTCGCTCTGTCCGCGGATGCGCGCGCACACATCCAGCCCGTTAAGGCCGGGCAGCATCACGTCCAGCACCACAACATCCGGGTTGAATTCACGCGCGAGCATCAGCCCCGTGGCGCCATCGCGCGCTGTCTTGACGTCGAACCCTTCGTAGCCGAGGCCGAGTTTAATGAAGTCCACGATGTTGGGCTCGTCGTCTACCACCAGCGCCTTCAGCCGAGGCGCCTTCCCTTCCACAGCAGCGATGAGCATACCCTACCGCCAGCAACACGGCGGCGCCGTTTAAGCCCCAGCCGCCAATGTTGCTGGCCCAAATGGTGACTCAGGCAGCCGATCCAGGTCATGGCTGGAGCAGCTGGCCACAGAGGTACGCACGCTCGGACTCACACCCGCGATCGCCGATGCTGCCACCAGTTTGCCGCCGTCGTTTCCCGGTGACCCTGCCGACCGGCTGATTTACGCGACCGCCATCGAACGCGGTTGCCGGCTGGTGACAAAAGATCCGCGTCTGCGGTCACATCGCTATCCTCGGCCGCTTACCCTGTGGTGAGCGCGCTGAAGAGCCGCGCCCGGCGCTGTGCACCACCTGACTCCGCGCGAGCTGGGCAGATTGATCCGTTGTTTGCCGTGGTGTGACGATGGTCATAGAACGGGCTGGTTGGCACCTGTGTACAATCAGGCACACCGATGCCGAGGCCGCCACGGGTAACGGGGG
>DATKQD010000135.1:0-6737 GCA_035532895.1 Chloroflexota bacterium | reverse complement strand
GTGATGGCCGCCTCTGCTCCCGTCTGAGTAGTGAGGTTGACCGCATTGACGCCCAGCGACACTGAGGTTTGCGCGTCGATCTCCAGGCCGATGGTGGCGCCGGAATTCGCTCCGACCTGAAACTGAAGGGGGGTGTTCTGGGTCACGGTGAAGCTGTCGCTGGTGCCGATGGAAGTGGGGTTCGCAACGCGGAAGACAATGCCGGCGGCGCCGCCGGTGCCGACAAACAGGTCGGAGCTGAAATCTTGGGTCCCGCCCGGAACCTGGCCCACCAGAACCACGGCCGCGGCTGGCCCGGGCCCGTTCAACGTCACCTCGGCATTCACCGCGGCGGCCCCGTTGAAGACGCCCGCGACAATGCTGCCCGTGGTGCCGCCAATAAGCTTCAGGCTGCCGCCGGCGCCGTTGCCGAAATCGGCCCCCGCGGCGTTACCGGTGGCGGTGATGAGGACCGGGCCCGTGCTGTTGGTGTTGCCGTTGGTATCCGTGCCCTTGAGCCCAACGTTGTTGCTGCTGAGTACGTAGCTGCCGCCGATGGTCTGAAGCGTGACTCCCAGCCCCGCGTCATTCACCTGCTGGACAAAATTTGAGACAGCTTCGCCGGCGAAGCTTGTGAACGTCTGCGACGCTCCCGTTGGGCCCGTGATGCTGATGGAGTCACCACCCACGAAGGTGCTGCTGCTGGTGGCGTTGCCCTGAATGGCAGTGGCGGTGGCATTGACTGCCGCGGCCACGGTGTAGGTCCCCGCCCGAGCCGTGCCTGACTGCACCTGCAGGTCCGTGATGTCCGGACCGCCACCCGTAACTCCCGCGCCAAGCGAGCCATTCAACAGCGCTTTGGTGTTGTACTTGGTTTGCTGGGCGATGCGGTCGACGTCCTGCAGCAGGCCCTGCGCCTCGAGTTGGATGTTCTGCAGGTCGGAGCTGGACAGCGTGCTGTTGGAGGCTTGGATGGCAAGCTGGTTCAGCCGTTGGAGATCTGCCTGCGTGGTGTTGAGGCCGGTTTGGGCGGTTTGCAGCAGCGACACGGCGTCCTGCGTATTGCGCTGCGCCTGGTCGAAGCCGTTGATTTGAGCAATCAGCTTCTGGCTGACACCGAGTCCGGCCGGGTCGTCGGCGGCGGAGTTGATGCGCAGCCCGGACGAGAGACGCTGGACAGCCTGCGCAAAGCCTTGCGAGGTGAGCTCCAGATTGTGGGCAGCTTGCAGCGCCGTCGTATTGGAGTTGATGCTAATCGGCATCGCTCGTTTCCTCCTTCCGAGGGCGCCTCTGCCCTCGTTTTCGCCTCCAAAAAGCAAGAGGCAAGGTCGTTGGCCTACGGCTTCCTACCTTGCCTCTCGTAATTGCCGCCCAAAAACAACAAAAGCAAGACAGACTCAGGCGTCCTGCCTTGCTCCTCGCACGTTGGGCGACTTCGGGTTTTCCCTCTCCCGAAGCTAATTCAAATTATCTCGCAGATGTTGCTCCTTCTTCAGCTAGTGCCGCGAGTATACGGCAATTATTCCGGCGGATCAAGATCTATTCTGTGCGAGGTAGAGTAGGTGGCAGGTTCAGCCGAAGCCTCCCCAGCCCGAGCGTCGGTTTGGCGACAATATGCTTACGTGTGGCAGAGTGACCGGCAATCAGCGCCCAGCGGTAACGGCGCCCCTTCAGGACGCGCTGACTTACCATCAACGCGGGGACATACCAAACGCTGAGGCTCTTTACAGGCAGGTGCTGGCAGCCCAGCCCGAACATCCGGACGCGCTTCATCTGCTGGGCGTGCTCGAACATCAACGAGGCAATCACCAGGCAGCGTCTGAGCTCATCCAGCAGGCTATCAGCCTGAGTCCTGGCGTGGCCGCCTTCTACGTCAACCTGGGCACCGTTTTTTCGCACTGCCGTCGCCTGGACGACGCCGCGGCGAGCTATGAACGGGCGGTGGCGTTAGGCCCAGCAGACAGCGATACGCGAATGCAACTTGCCTCGGGTCTGCAGCGTTTGGCAAGACTCATGCTCGACGCGTCGCGCTACCAGGATGCCATCTCCGTCGGTGGCCAGGCGCTGGCGCTCGACCCGACCTGTGTGGCTGCCCACCTTGACCAAGCGTCCGCGCTGCTCGCCCAGGACAAACCGGAGGAAGCCGTTAGCGAGCTGCGGCGGGTCGCCAGGTTGGCGCCAGGCGCACCGGCGGTCCTTGCTACTATGGGCGCTGCTCAGCTGCTTGTCGGCAACGTGGATCGCTCGATTTCCAGCTTTCGCCGCGCCCTTCGGCTCGACCCCAACCTTGTAGGAGCCCGGTACAACCTCGGTCTCGCGCTGCTCCTCGCGGGTAAGCTGCGGCAGGGCTGGCGAGCCTACGAATCGAGGGGGGCGCTTCAGCAGTTCGAGCGCCGCCGTGGTCCCGTGAACCAGCCACCCTGGAATGGCCGGCGGCTGAACGGCAAGCGAATCCTGGTGTACGCGGAGCAGGGCCTCGGAGATGCCATCCAGTTCGTGCGGTACGCGCCGCGGATCGCAGAGCGAGGCGGCCGGGTAGTTGTGGAATGCCTGCCGCCGCTGCAGCGGCTCTTCCAGGCCGTCGGTGGCATCGAGACGCTGATTACGACCGAAGATCCTTTGCCCGAATTTGACGTCTATTCGCCACTTCTCAGCCTGCCGCGGCTATTCGGAACGAACCTAAACAGTGTGCCAGCGGATGTGCCATATGCCGGCGCAAGCAGGCATATTCAGGCCAAGTGGCGTCAACGGTTGGCCTCGTATAGCGGGCTCCGTATTGGGCTTGCTTGGGCCGGCAGCCCGAGCAACGTTCATGATGCCAAGCGATCGATCACGCTGGATGCGCTCTCGCCGCTAGGCGGCATCCCGGGTGTCCGCTACTTCTCGCTCCAGAAGCGCCCATCGGGCGTGGCTCCCCTAACGCCACCGGCCGGGATACCGCTGGTAGATCTAGAGCCCTGGCTCACCGACTTCGCCGAAACCGCCGCTGCCATGGAGAGCCTGGACCTCATCATAAGCGTGGACACCGCGGTGGCGCACCTGGCCGGCGCGCTTGGCCGGCCAGTTTGGATCATGCTGCCATTCGTGCCTGACTGGCGCTGGCTGGTGGAAAGGCAGGATTCGCCCTGGTATCCGACGGCTCGTTTATTTCGGCAACCCAGCCGTGGCGATTGGAGGAGTGTCATCGGCGCGGTGCGGAAGGCGCTAGGCGAGTTCCGGCACGTCGCCCACGAACCTCGGCTCAAGCGCGGTCAACAGCCTAGCGCTGGGTGTCAATAAATCCGCGGCGCGGCCCGGCATTCAGGTAAGAGGAAAGCGACTTGCGGACGCGTCCAAAGTTTCGGCGCCGTGCAGCGGCATCGGCGAGCTGGGCTCGCAGGCGCTGCCCCATCGCCGCGTCCAGGGCCAGCATGTCTATTCGCAGATGTTCCAGCTCAGCCGCCGCCTCGGCATCAACCGGCACGGAGGCCGCCAGGAGGCGCGAAAGCCGCTCCGTGACTTCATCGCGCCGGAGCGTAATCCAGCGAAACTGCTCGTGGGCGTCGATGCCCAGCGCCCGGTGCTGCTCCCTGGCAAAATCGACAAGCTTGCGGGCAAGCGGCAGAACGTCGTCTTCCCCGGCGGCGCCTTGCGGGATGCGCGACGGGCGACGGCGGGCTCTCGGTTCCAACCGCTCAGACCGCGGCGAGGTAGCCCTCCTTGCGTGCCGTGGGGACAGCCGTCCTCCAGGCGTCGAGCAACGGCGCCACAAGCTCGCGAATCGAGGCGATGAGCGCCGCGTCTTTCTCGACGTTCGCCTGCACCAGCTGCCTGGCGATGAATTCATACAGGGAGGCCAGGTTTCTCGCCACCTCGCCACCCTTCTCAAAGTCGAGGCTGCTCACCAGGTTGAGGACCAGGTCCTGAGAATTCATCAGCGCCTGATGCGCGTCCACCACGTTGCGGGCGGCAATGGCTTCTTCGGCGCGGCCGAGCCAGCGCAACAGGGCCTCGTAGGTCAGGATGAGCAGATCGCCCCGATCGGCCGTTCGAACAGCGGTCTGTTGATAGCGGGCAAACGGGTTAGCCAGCGGCATGGGTGTCGCGCTCCTGGTGCTGTGCTGAAATCAAACGGGCATTCCTACGCTAGGCTGAGGTGCTGGTCGGCGTGGTGCTGGTTGTCGTCGTTTGCGCCGCGAGCGAGGCAAGCACAGAGGCGCCGGCCGCGGACTGCGACTGCAAGTTGGCAAGCGCCGTATCCAAGTTGCTGAACTCGGTGGTAAGCAATGCCTGCTGCTGCTGCAGGATCAGATTTTGGGCAAAAATCTCATTCTGGAAGTCCGTGATCTGCTGAGTCTCGCCCTGAATCGCGCTGTCGACCAGGCCGAATGGCTGCACGATGCTCAGCGTGGTTTTTGAAAGCTGGCCGAAGACGGTGTTCGCCAGGTTTGTGACCGCGGACGGGTTAGCGCTGAGCGCAGCTTGAAATGTGGACGCGTCGAACTGGAGGTCGGTGGTTGTACCCGGCTGGCTGCCCACCGGCCCGGTGCTCAGGCCAATGGTGGAGATGTCAGTGTAGGGCGGCGTCAGCCCCTGGGAGACGCCGTTTGAGATGAACAATCCCTGGTCCAACTGCTGCTGGATCGACGTCACCGTTGGATCCCCCAGGAAAATGCCGGCCACTTTGGTGTTGGTATCGAAGGCGGTGTCCTGGGTAATGGTGTCGACCACGGAGTTGTAGGCAGTCACGAAAGCCTGCACCGCACTCGTGCCGACGGTGTTGTTCAAGCTGATGCTGCCGGTAATGGGCCCGCCGGTGGTGACGGACTGCAGCGTGACGTTCACGCCCGGCACCAGGTTGTTCACAGTGTTCGACAGGCTGTATTGGGCAGTCCCGCCATTGACCTCGTACTTCGCGCTCTGGCCAAGGTGGTGCGCGCCTGCCGCGGTGACGTTGAGGCTGCTCAGCAGGTTGCCTGTGCCGTCCGCGAGGGAGATGTCGACGTTGCCCGTCCCGGCGGACGCGACCGTCACGGTGTCGCTCACGGGGTCGTAGGTGGCCGTCACACCCGCGGCTGATGCGTTGATCCGGTTTAGGACCGTGTTCAGCGAGTCAGTGGTGCTGTTGTAGTTGATGGTTACGCCGTTGACCGCCAGCGTGCCGTTGGTAGTGCCCGTGGTGAACCCGTTGATGTTGCCCTGGTCAAGCGCCACGTTGGGGTTGGCTACGCCCACGGGGCCGCTGCTGGTCATGGTGGTGGCTGACGGCTGGCCCAAAAGCTTCACCACTGAGAGGAAATTGCTGGAATCGCCGGAGCTGCCGAGGGTGATCGGCTGACCGTTGTTGCTGGTGAGCTGAATGGTGTTGCCCACAACGCTTCCGGAAACCGCGCCCGAAGTCTGCGTGTTGACGTCGGCCAGGACGGTGTTGAAGTCTTCGCCAGTCGTAATCGAGATTTGATGGTTTGTGACCAGGTGCGACACCGGATCGGTTACACCGACCGTAAAGGTGCCCGACGTGACCGGCGTGCTCAGCTTGCTGTTGGTGGACATGACGTCCGTGCCCAGGATGGCCGCTCCGACGCCCGCTGTTGACTTGACCTGCGTCGCCGTGGCGAGCTGATCGATCTGGAGCTGGAAGCTGCCCGTTGGCGTGTTCGGCGAGGCGGTGCCGCTGGCAAACGTTCCCGAGGGCCCGGCGAAACTCACCTGCTTGGCGCTTACGCTGCCCTGCAACCCGAGCGTATCGGCCGCCGCCTGAAGCGCCCCCAGCTTGGTGTTGAGATCCTGCCAGGCTGACAGTTTGGCCTGCTCCCGGGCCTGCTCCGACTGGAGCTGGACGATAGGGGCTTGATCGGCCGTCAGCAGGGCCTGGATGATGGCCTGTGTGTTGAGGCCCGAAACCAAGCCTCCGAAGCTGATCGGCGCACCGGTGGATGCGCTGGGCGCCGACTGCGCGAGCAGCGCTGACAAGGTGGCCTGCGACGACGGGGTAGACGAGGAACCCGATACCGGTGTGCTCATGCGTACATCTCCCTAGGGCAAAAGGACCGCCTGACGAGCAGTTCGATCCATTGTGGATCATCGGAGCGACGTTAAGAAAAGTTGAGGCTGGGAGCTGAGAGGAGGGTGGCCCAATTGGGCCACCCTCCCCCTGCCAAGTGCGCTGCTTACCGCAGCAGCGCGAGCATGCCGGAGGACGCTTGATTGGCTTGCGCCAAGATCGACGTCCCGGCCTGGATCAGGATCTGGTCCCTGGTGAACTGGACCGTCGCCTGCGCCACGTTCACGTCCTCGATGCCCGAGTTCGCCGACAGCGCGTTCGCTTGCGCCGCCGAGTCGTTGGTCATCGCGTTCGTGAGCCGGTTGATGATTGCGCCCATGTTCGCCCGCGAGGCCGACACCGCCTGGATGGCCCGGTCGAGCTGCGAGGTCGCCGTCTGGGCGTCCTGCTGCGTCAGCACGTTCAGCGAGCTGACCCCCAGCGCCTGTGAGCTGGCTGAGTCGATGCGCAGGCTGATGGTCTGGTTCGCATTCGCGCCCACCTGGTACTGCAGCGACGCATTCTGGCTCACCGAGAAGGTGTTGCCGCTGGCCAGCTGGCCGGGGTTGGCGAGCGTGATCTGCAGGCCGGCATACGTGCCAACGCCGGAGATCGTGTCTGAGTTCAGCCCCGTGGCCGTCAGCAACTGCGCTGCGCCGCCACCGGACGTGGTCACGCTGACCACCGCGTTCTTGGCAATGCCCGAGCTGAACAGGCCAGTCTGACCACTTACGTT
>DATKQD010000134.1:0-7251 GCA_035532895.1 Chloroflexota bacterium | reverse complement strand
TGCAGGCTGCAACTCGCCTGCATGAAGTCGGAGTTGCTAGTAATCGCGGGTCAGCACACCGCGATGAATATGTTCCCGGGCCTTGTACACACCGCCCGTCACACCACGAAAGCCGGCAACACCTGAAGCCGGGGGCCTAACCCGCAAGGGGGGGACCCGTCGAGGGTGGGGTTGGTGATTGGGGTGAAGTCGTAACAAGGTAGCCGTAGCGGAAGCTGCGGCTGGATCACCTCCTTTCTGGGGCACTGTTTGGGTGCATCGGGTTGGCCTTGGCCGGCCCGCCTCACCCATCAAAGGACAGGACCCTGGTCGATCGTTCACCACGGCACGCAACCGCGGGCCTGGTGGATGGGCAACCTACCTCGACCCTTTCCCGCCGCGCACCACGCGCCGCACCTCTTCCTGGCAGCCGTGCCGCTCACGGCCGCCCCGACCCTCACACAAGCACTACCAGGATTCTTCAGCCGCTCGCATGCCGTGGCCCAGAAGCCGGCCTTTCGCCAATTCGAAAAGGCTGGAGTGGCCGCACGGCTTCAGATGTATCAGCCCTTGGGGCGTTGCACCAGCACGCGATCGTCGCCGACGCGGCGCGTGATCTTGCGTTCGTCCAGGTGTTCCAAAAACGCCTGGGCGTACTTGCGGCTAGTGGTGAAGCGATCGCGGAACTCGGCCAGCGTGATAGTGGGCTGGGCGTGGAAGTGCTCCAACACGCCGGCCAGCAGGGCCTCGTAGGCCTCACGACTAAACACCAGGTTCTCGGCCACGCGCACGAGGTCGCCCTGGGCGATCAGCCAGGCGAGCTCATCTGCCGAAAGGCCCAGATCGCTCTCTGACGGCGGAGCATAGGGCGCCTTGTTCATTTCGCGCAGCGCCGCCGCCACCCGCTCCTCGGCCTCCGCCGACAGCCGGACCTGAAAGCCTGCCGCGGCCACAAAAGCGCCCCCATCGACCAGTGCTCCCAGCTCATGCCAGCGCTCCACGGCCGCTTTGAACGGCCGCGCGGCCCAGCCCAACCGGCTTTTGAGCTCCTCCTTGGGCAGGCCGGACCGCAGCGGAAAGCGCCGGTGAAAGTCGCGGACGCCGGCCAGCGTCCGCTCGCTGGCCGCTGCCCAGGCGCCCGCGCTCAGCAGCGCATCATCCAGGCGCACCACGCTGCCGGCTGTCTCCAGCGCTCCCAGTGCCATGGTGGCCTCGCTGGGGCTGAGGCCACTGTGGCCCAGCACCACTGCCACGGCCACAGGCCGGTTGCCCTGCAGCTCATTCAGCAGCGCCGCCTCCGGCGATGCGCCTTCCCGCGCTTCCAGCCGCGCCAGCGACTGTTGGCGGAAGCGGTGATGCAGCCGCGGGGCGGTGTCCGCGATCTCGCCGCCGCCGATGGTCACGCTGGGCGACGGCAGCCGCACAATGAACTTGTCGCCCGGTGCCACGGCCAGCGGCTCCGCCAGGCGCAGCCGCACCCAGCCCGTTTCGCCCGGCCGCAGTTCCTTCTGCTCCAGCACCATCGCCCGGGCTAGGACCTCCGCCGCGCCGGCGAAAAGATCGAGCTGATCGCCGGTGCTCACCCCGCGGCCGGCATCGGCCACGACCCGCAGACGTACATCTATCGCCCTCACAGGCGTGATGGCGCGGGGACGCGAAATCACGCAGCCGCGGTGCACCTCGTCCAAGGCCACGCCCGAAAGGTTGATGGCCGTCCTGCTGCCAGGCTCGGCGCGCTCCACCTTGTGCCGGTGCACCTGCATGCCTCGGATACGGGCGCGACGGCGTTCCGGCAGTACCTCCACCTCCTCGTTCAAGGCGAAAGCGCCATCCACCAGCGTGCCCGTCACCACAGTCCCGAAGCCGGCCAGCGTGAAGACCCGGTCCACCGGCAAACGCGGCCGCGCTATGTCTCGCCGTGCCGGCACATGCCGCAGCGCCTCGTCCACCGCCGCCAGCAGGCCTGGCAAGCCTTCACCCGTCACCGCGGAAACGCTCAGCATTGGCGCCGCCTCCAGTGTCGTGCCGGCCAGCGCCTGGCGCACCTCATCCTCCACCAGCTCCAGCCACTCGGCCTCCACCAGATCGCGCTTGGTCAGCACCACCAGCCCGTAGTCCACGCCCAGCAGGTCCAGAATGGCCAGGTGCTCGCGCGTTTGCGGCATCACGCCTTCGTCCGCGGCGATCACCAGCAGGGCGAGGTCGATTCCGCCCACCCCCGCCAGCATGTTCTTGATGAAGCGCTCGTGCCCTGGCACGTCCACGATACTGATCTCTTCGCCGCTGGGCAGCGTTGCCCAGGCAAAGCCGAGGTCGATCGTCATCTCGCGCTGCTTCTCTTCGGGTAAGCGATCGGGGTCAATACCAGTGAGCGCCTTCACCAGCGTGGATTTGCCGTGGTCCACGTGACCGGCTGTGCCAACAGTGAACATCGTTCAGCCAGCCAGCGCCGCGTGGATGCCGGCCAGCAGACTGGCGTCATCCTCGGGCCGGACCGTTCGCGGATCGAGCAGCACGCGGCGCTCCTCTACCCGGGCAATCACGGGCAAGGGCTGCCGCCGCAGCTGGCCAAGCACTCGTTCGGCCGACAGTCGACCCGGCAACCTCAGGAGCATGGTCGGCAAGGTCTCGCCTGGGAGGGACCCACCCCCAATGGCGGAGCGACCCTCCACGACATCTGCGCCGGGGATGCTGCTAGCCCACGCTTCAGCTCGGCGGCGCAGGTCTTCGAGACTGAGCGCGATCATCCGCCAGACGGGGATATGCTGGACGGCGGAGCCCTTGAGGTACTCCACCAGGGTGGCGTGCAGGGCCGCCACCGTGAGCTTGTCCACGCGCAGGGCCCGGGCTAATGGATCGCGCTTGATACGGGCGATCAGATCAGCGCGACCGGCGATGATCCCGGCCTGCGGACCCCCCAGCAGCTTGTCGCCCGAGAAGCAGAGTACGCCAACGCCTGCCTGTACGCTGGCCTGAGCGGTGGGCTCGGCCGCCAGGCCGAAACTGGTGGTATCCAGCAGGCAGCCGCTGCCGAGATCGTGCAAGAGCGGCACCCCCTGCTCCCGTGCCAGGGCACCTAGTTCCGCCAGACTGGGGGCGTGCACAAAGCCAACCACGCGAAAGTTGCTGCTGTGCACCGCGAGCAACGCCGCGGTGCGCTGCGTGATGGCCTGAGCGTAGTCGGCGACGTAGGTGCGGTTGGTGGTACCCACCTCCACCAGCTTGGCGCCGCTCCGCCGCATGATGTCCGGCACGCGAAACGCGCCGCCAATCTCCACCGCCTCGCCGCGCGAAAGCACCACCTCGCGGCCACGCGCCAGCGCCATGAGGGTGAGGAGCACCGCGGCAGCGTTGTTGTTCACCACCATCGCGGCTTCGACGCCCAGCAGCTGCCGCAGCACGCCCTGCAGATGATCGTGCCGGTCGCCGCGGCGCCCCGTGCTGAGGTCGAGCTCAATAGAGCTGGCCGAATCCGCCACCTCGCGCATGGCCGCCACAGCGGACTCACACAGCGGAGCGCGGCCCAAGTTGGTGTGCACGACTACTCCGGTGGCATTGAGCACGCGCCGGTGGCTCGGCTGCACCACCGCCCAGGCGCTCTCGGCCGCGCGGCTCGCCAGATCGGCCAACTGGGGCGCGCGCTCTTCCTCGCCCGCCATCAGCACCCTCCGAGCCTGGCCCAACGTATCGCGCGCGGCCTGCACCACCAAACCATGCCCGAGAATCGCTCGCGCTTCGCTCAATCGCTCTGTACTCAGCAGCTCATCCACGCTAGGGAGCTGCCGCGCGGCTGCCTCGGGCTCGGCCATGTGTCTTCAGGCCATCTTATCGTCGTTCCCGCGGCAGACCGAACCTCTTATACTGCCAGCAGTTCAGGCCCAGAGCGGCGGAGGTGCAGCCCATGAGCGCGCGGCAAACGATCACGGTCCTCAATCCGGCAGGCTATCCGCCCCGAGTCACCGGGAAATCGCTTGCCCCCCGCCTGGAATCCTTGGACGGTAAGACCATCTACCTGGTGGACTGCAGGTTCGACGATTCGGACCTGTTGCTCATGCAGGTGCAGGGCTGGTTCGCGGACCATATGCCCAGCGTGCACACCGTCCTGAAGCAGAAGAACAAGGTCTACGCGGCGGACGATCCCGAGACGTGGGAGGAGATCAAGGCCAAGGGGCATGCTGCCATAGTTGGCGTTGGCCATTGAAGTACCTGCTCGCCGGCGGTCGCCGCGCACGCCATGACGCTGGATGTCACCTATCAGGTGCCGACCATCGCCGTGCACACCCACATCTTTGCCGCCGTCACGCGGGCGGTGGCGCGCGCCAATGGCACGCCGCGCATGCGGCAGGCCTACGTGCCCCAGCCAGTGATGGGCAAAACGCCGGCCGAACTGCGCGCCTATGTCGATGGCACCGATCCCGTGACCAAGCTGCCCTTCATGCGCGAAGTGGTGGACGGCCTGACCGGCGCCCTCTCCGAGGACGACGTCGCCGGCCTGTCCTACGAACGCACCGCGGACCGGCTGTGTGCGCCGAACACCGAGGACCAGTTGCATCGCTTTTTCCTGGATCAGCACTGGACCGACCACCTGCCAATCGTGCTGCCCACCGAGGAGCGGGTCGCGGCGATGCTCGCCGGCACCAGCCACCAGCCCACCGAAGTGGTGGGTCACTTGCGCCCCACCAGCCACCGAGAAGCATGGGAGTTCACCGTGGAGAAGGTGGCCGTGAATGCCGTGATGGCCGGCGCGAGTGCCGAGCACCTGCCCGCCATCCTGGCGCTGGCGAGCTCCGGCATCACCGCGCGGGGCAGCAGCAGCAGCTCCTTTTCGCTGATGGTGGTGGCCAACGGCCCCATCCGACAACAGCTCAGCATGAATGCCGGCATTGGGGCCATGGGCCCTTACAACCTGGCCAATGCCGTCATCGGCCGGGCTTACGGCCTGCTCTCGCAAAACCTGCAGGGTGGCTCCATCCCGGGTGAAACGTACATGGGCTCGCAGGGCAACGGCTATTCCTACAACAATCTCACCTTCGCGGAGAACGAGGAGGCCAGCCCCTGGGAGCCGTTTCACGTGCAGCGCGGTTTTCAGCCCGCGGACAGCGTGCTCAGCATCTTCACCGGCTGCCAGGCTACGGCCTTCACCTTGGGCCTGCGCCGAGGACACTGGCAGCAGCACGTGTGCAACATGCTGCGCGCGCTGGACCCGGACTTCCCCCCCACCCTGCTGCTGGATCCGCTCACCGCGCACCAGTTCGTGGAGATCGCCGGCCTGCCATCCAAGCAGGCGGTCATAGACTGGGTGTATGAGCACGCGCGCATGCCCGCCGCGGAGTACTGGGATTACCAGCTGGTGCAGAACTACATCCTGCCTCGGGCCACTTTCGGCGAAGAGCCGTGGGCCAGCATGCTCGCCGCCCCACCCGAAGAGCTGATCCGCATCTGGCGCCGCGAGAGTATCAACGTCGTGATCGTGGGCGGCGAGGCGAACCCCTACTGGCGCATCATGGGCGCCAATTATGTCAAGTCAGTCAACGTGGACGACTGGCGCTGAATTTGCCGGGCCGCGGCGAGCAGCCCTCGACAGAAGCCCGGCGTGAACAAGCTTTCCCCTTGCCCAGAGGCGGCGTAGCCGAGTCTTGAGCATAGGGCCACCTGGCGCTGTTGCTGTGGGCGGGGCGCGTTCGTCAGGCGGACCGCCTCAGCGTTTCGACTGAGAATGGCGGCGGCCCGGCCATTGCCGGCCCGCGCCGCGACGCTGGGAGCTGAGCCGCCGAACAGGTTGCGCCAGCCGGAGTATCATGCCTGGCGTGAAAAGAAGCAGCGATCATATCCTCACCAGCCACGTTGGGCGGCTCCCGAGCCCCAAGCACCTGGAGGAGCTGCTCGCCCTGGGGGAGCCCGCGCGGGCCGAGTACTTCGCCGCGTTGCCCGAGGCCGTTAGGGAGATCGTCGGGCGGCAGCGCGAGATTGGGCTGGACGTCATCAACGATGGTGAGTTCGGCAAGGTTGGGGGCTTCTCCAATTACGTGCGCACCCGCCTCAGCGGCTACGAGCAGCGCCCCCAGCAGACGCTGATAGGTCGGGAGCAGCGAGACTTTCCGGAATATTCCATCGGCCGCGTGGGCGGAATCCGCCCGGCCGGATCGGCACCGTCCAGCGGGATGATCTGCACCGGGCCCATTGAGTACATCGGCCAGGCAGAGCTGGACCGGGACATCGCCAACTTGAAAGCGGCCGTGGCCAGTCAGCCGGTGGCGGACGTGTTCATGGCCGCCGTGAGCCCGGACAACGTCAATTACCAGCCTGGTGCCAACCAGTATTACAAGACGGAGGAGGAGTACATCCAGGCCAACGCCGCGGCCTTGAGCCACGAGTACAGGGCCATCACGGATGCCGGCTTCGTACTGCAGATCGACATGCCCGTGATGAAATACAACGCGCTGTCGCTCAGCCTGGAGGAGTTCCGCGGTAGGTTTGCCCGGCTGATCGAGGTGTTGAATGAGGCGCTCACGGGCATTCCGGCGGATCAGGTCCGGGCTCACGTGTGCTACGGCGGAATGAAGATCGCCCACACGGGGGACCTGATGCTCGGCCAGTACATTGACTTGCTGTTGAAGCTCAACGCCAACGGCATCTCCTACGACCAGAACGTGCGGCATGACCACGAGTGGACCCTGTTTCGAGACGTCAAGCTGCCGGACGGTAAAGTGCTGATGCCGGGCGTACTGGCGCACACGACGGACGTGGTGGAGCATCCCGAGCTGATAGCCGAGCGCCTGGTGCGGCTGGCCAAGCTGGTGGGCCGCGAAAACGTGATTGCCGGCACGGATTGCGGACTGGGAGGCCGCCTGCACCCGGAAATTGCCTGGGCCAAGTTCCAGTCCATGGCGCAGGGCGCCGCCCTCGCCACGCGCACGTTGTGGAACGCCTAAGAAGCTTCTCCGAAAGACGGAGGTGACTCCAGACTCCTCCGTCCAATCGCCGTCCCGCGGGCGCCTTCTTGACACGTCCGCTCGCTTAAAGTGCTCTCGCTCTCACGGTGGTAGGAGCAGGCCTCGCACGACGGCGGTGCTGGCCGGCGGCGGTCCCGAGGGTCCTACGTCAGTCGCGTTGACGTAGGCGTAGTTGCCGGTTGCCGGGTTCATCACCAGCAGCCTCGTGCCAACCTGTGGCTCGACCACCTGCAGGTAGCTGAACTGCGACGTCGTGCCGAAGGACTGTGAGCTCTTGGGGTCGAAGCTGGACTGCAGCGCTGTGTTCGGGTTCACCGTC
>DATKQD010000133.1:0-13804 GCA_035532895.1 Chloroflexota bacterium | reverse complement strand
CGCGGCGGCTGAGGTAGCCCGGCCGGCCAGCCTGGCCGCGGCGCGTGACGAACTGACAGCACGCGAAGCGCGGCTCGCCACGCTCCCGCCTCTGGACGCGGCCGACCTGCAACGCCGCCAGGGCGAGTTGGAAGCTCAGCAGCGTACCGCGACCGAGCATATCGCCCGGCTGAGTGCCGAGCTGAACCGCGCTGGCGACGCCAGTGCTCGCGCCGCCGAGGCACAGGCCGCGCTTCAGGCGCGTCGTGAGGACGTTGCCGCGGCACGCCGGCAAGTCCTCCGACAGGCTGGCGCCCGACAACTTGAGGGCCCGGCTGGGTCGATAACACCGGCGCCCACGGCCGGCTCGGCCGATGAAGGCGAAGGGTCCCACGAGCAGGCCGAGTGGGGAGACGGCGAGGCAGCCGTGCTGGGATCGCTGCCCGAGCTGCCAGCAACGCGTGACGCGCTGGACGACGTCCGGGGCCGCGGACAGCTGGCGCGAGAGGCGCGGCGACAGCTGTTGGAGCGTGAAAAGGCCCTGCAGCAGCGCGGCGAGCGCCTGGCCGCGCGAGTTGGGGACATGTGCGCCCAGATCGCGGAGTTGGGGCCGGCAGCGCAGACCTTCGCGGCGGACCTGCCAAAGCCCCAACAGGGCAGCGAGCCGGTACCGGCATTGGCCGAAGTGGGCGCGCTTCTGCAAGCCGTCCAGAATGCCAGCCCGCGCGGTGGAGCGCCAGGCGATCCCGAGCCAGCGGTGCTGGAGGCTCTGCTGGACGCAAGCCGGGCGCTTTGGCGCGCGGCAACGCAGCGCCTGGCCGCCTTGGATGAGCCAGAGCTGCGGCGCGATGCCGCGGCAGCCAGCGAGGAAATGGGAGCCGCGGCCGAACGCCTTGCCCACGCCGAGCGTGAGCTGAAGCGCCTGGGCGTGGACCTCGGGAGGTTGGGCGTGGCCGAAGAGGTGGCTCTGGCCGAAGAAGTGGAGGGTGAGGCGGCCCTCAACGCGCTGCGCACAGAGCAAGTGGGCCAGGTAGCCTCGGTGGCCGCGCACCGCCAGGAGCTGGAGCAACTGCTGCACCTGGGCGGCGTGCAGCTCAACGCGGCCGATGAAGATCGCGCTGTGGCAGAGCTGCAGGAGCGCATCGCCGTGCACGGGCAGGCACATCGCATTGTGGCCCTGGCGCGCAAGAGCATCGTGGCCAAGGTGCTGCCCAGCACCGTGCGTAACATGCGGCTGCTGCTGCCGTTGCTCACACAAGAGCGCTACCGCGACGTGGAGATCACCGACGATTACAGGATCCGCGTGTGGGACGAGTCGGCGCGCGCTTTGAAAGCGAAAGACATTTTTTCCGGCGGCACGCGCGATCAGCTGTCTCTGGCGTTGCGGCTGGCGTTTGCGCTGGCCACCCTGCCAGAGGAGCTCGGCAGTGCGCCCGCCTTCATCTTCCTGGACGAGCCGCTCAGCTCGTTCGATCAGGCGCGTACGGAAGCCCTGGTGGGGTTACTCACCCGCGGCGGCCTCATCGCCGAGAGCTTCGATCAGATCTTCGTTATCTCGCACAGCCAGTCGTTCGATCCAGAGCTGTTCGACTACCACCTTGAGCTGGACGGCGGTCGCGTCGTTGCCAGCGATCTGCCGGAGGATGCCGCCGTGGCGGCGTTGCAGCCGGAGCTCATGGCGGCCGAAGCGGCCCTCACCGTCGCATGAGAAGCCACGCGGCGACCTTCTTTCCCGCGCAGGTGCTGGCGCTGGGCCTCAGCGCGGCCGGGGCGCTGGCCATGACCATCCTGATCGTCACCACAGACCCCAATCCCGAACGCGAGCGGCTGTTCGCGCTGCTCAGCTTTGTGGTGGCGGGAGGCGTTACCACGGCGCTGGCGCTGGTCTTGAGCTCACGCGCCAAATCGCCCGCGGCAGATCTGGGCCGGGCTGTGCGGCGCGGCGTCCTAGGAGGGCTGGCGGCAGCCGGAGCGGTATTCTTGCAATTCAACGCCGCGCTCAAGCCGGCCAACCTCGCCTTCATCCTGCTGGTGCTGGGAGTGGTAGAGCTGCTGTTCCTGTCGCGCCGGCAGCACCCTGGCTGAGCAGCGGTCCGTTTGCAGGCCTGCTGCCCTTGCCCTCGGCGACGGCGTTGCTCGACCTGGCGCCGATACGCCAGCTGGCTGGGCTAGCGGCACTACACTAAACCGTCGATGAGCGCGCAGCTTCGGGACCTTGTAGCAGGCTTCAAGGGCAAACGTGTTCTCGTGCTTGGCGACATGGTGGCGGACGAGTACTGGTTTGGCGAGCCCACGGGCCGCGTTTCGCGCGAGGCGCCCATCCCTATTTTCCGCGAGCTGTCGCGCGAGGTTCGCCCAGGCGGCGCCACCAACCTGGCATACAACGCACGCACCCTTGGTGCGGAGGTGTACCTGGCTGGCGTTACCGGGGATGATGCCTCGGGCCATATCCTGCGGCAGATGCTCGCCGCGCAGGGCCTGCATGTGGACGGCCTGGTGGTAGCGGAGGGCCGGCCAACCTACACCAAGGTACGCATTGTGGCCGGCAGCAGTCAGGAAATGCCCCAGCAGGTGGCCCGCATCGATCGCTTTGCCGATGGCCAGCTCGATGCGTCCGTGACGGCCCGCATCAGTGACTACGCCCGCGACCAGCTGCCGCGCATCGATGCCCTGCTGTTTTCCGATTACGAGATCGCGGGCGACCGCAACGGCGTGATCAGCCAGCGTATCATCGATGCCTGCTTGCCGGATGCCGCCGCGCGCGGCGTGGTTACCTGCGCCGATTCACACGGCGACTTGCTGCGCTTTCGCGGCGTAACGGTGGCCACACCCAACCAGCCGGAGGCTGAGGCCAGCCTGCACCGCCGCTTTGAGACCCTGGCTGATCTCGAAACTGCCGGCCAGGAGCTGCTGCGGGCCATGCAGGCCCGCTGCGTGCTGGTGACGCGCGGCAGTGCGGGCATGTCACTGTTCGATGCCGATGGCGGCATCCATCACCTGCCTGTGTCCAATCTCACCGAGGTGCGCGATGTGACCGGCGCGGGCGATACCGTGGCCGCGGCCTTCGTGCTGGGCCTGCTGGCCGGCGGAAGCATGCTCCAGGCGGCGCAGCTGGGCAACGTGGCGGCTGGCCTCGTGGTGCGCAAAGTCGGCGCTGCCACCACCACCCCTCAGGAGCTGCTGGCCGCTCTTGCCGAGCTGCCATGACTGTGCCCTGCCGACCCACATCGCCGCTGCTGCCTCGGTGACCCTGTCGGAGGTGGACAGCCTCGTAGCGCGGGCCAAGGCGGCCGGCCAGGTGGTGGTCCTCACCAATGGCCACTTCGACCTGCTGCACGTGGGGCACGTGCGCTACCTGCAGGCGGCTCGAGCCCTGGGCGATGTGCTGGTGGTGGGCGTGAACAGCGATGCCTCGACCCGCGCCCTCAAAGGGCCCACGCGGCCGCTGCTCCCGGCGGAAGAGCGCGCGGAGCTGCTGCAGGCGCTGCGCTGCGTGGACGCGACGCTCGTCTTCGAGGGCAACACCGCGAGCGCGCTCATCGAACGGCTGCGGCCGGCCATCTACGCCAAAGGCGGCGACTACAACTCCAAAGAGCTGGTGGAAGCCGAGGTGGCGCGGCAGTGCGGGGCGGAGGTGCGCTTGCTGCCGGAAGTACCTGGCCGCTCAACCAGCAGCCTCATTGAGGTGATCCGAAAGCGGTTTTGTCCCTGAAGCGCGAGCCCCCGCGCGGCGGTGTCGGCGGCGCGGCCGCGCTTATCCTCGCTGGTCAGCTCACCGGCCGGCTGTTGGGATTTGTTCAGGAATCGATCACCGCGGCGCTGTTCGGCCAGGGCGGCGGGACCGATGCCTTTTTCGCCGCCGAGCGCATCTCCCAGCAGGTGTACGACTTGCTGGTGGGCAGCACCATCACGGCCGCGCTGGTACCCATCTTCTCGCAGCACGCGGACGATCGCGATCGGTCCACCTTCTGGCACCTGGCGCGCGTCATCCTCACGTTCGGCGCGCTGCTCATGATCGCGCTGGCAGTGCTGGCGGTGATTTTTGCGCGGCAGGTGGTGAGCGTGGTGGTGCAATTCCACGATCCTGCCACCGAGCAGCTGGCCGTGTCGCTGGCCCGCATCGTGATGCCCTCGTTCCTCTTCCTGGGACTGTCCGGCATCGTCGCCTCGCTGCTCAACTCCATGCGCATCTTCGTCTACTCCGGCTTCGTGGGCGCGGCCATGAACGCGACCATCGTCACCACAGCGCTGGTGTTTCACCGTCCGCTGGGCGTGGCGTCGCTGGCGGTGGGCATGCTCGTGGGGTCCGCGCTGATGGTGGGCCTCCAGCTGCCTGCCCTGCTGCACGCCGGCATGCGCTTTCGGCCCTCGCTCGACCTGCGCCATCCAGAGGTGCGGCGCATGGGCCGGCTGTACCTGCCTGTGGCAGTGGGGATGATCGCTACCATCGTGCAGGCGATAGTGGACAGCAACCTCGCCTCGCGTACAGGTGAGGGAAGCATTTCGGCCATGCAGTACGCCACCAAAATCATCCAGCTGCCGCTGGGGCTCATTGCCATCGCCCTGGGCACGGCCATTCTGCCCACGCTGTCCCGACACGCGCTGGATCCGGACCTGGCGGCGTACAAAGCTGTGCTCAGCCGCGGCATCAGGCTGGTGCTGGCGCTCATCCTGCCGATGGCAGCGCTGGTGCTGGTGCTGAACAACCAGGTGCTGGCGCTGGTCTATCAGCATGGCCGATACACCCCCGCCGACCGGCAGCTCACCTCGCTGGCGCTGTACCTTTACACGCCGGAGCTGCCCTTCGCCGCGGTGGACACGCTGCTCATCGCCGCCTTTTACGCCATGAAGAACACGCTCGTGCCAGCGCTCATCGGGGTGCTCGGCGTGGGCGTGTATCTGATGATCGCCCTCAGTTTGGTGGGGCGCTACGGCATGCCCGCGTTGGTCATCGCCAATACCGCCAAGGACTCGATGCATGGCGTGGTGCTCATGGTGCTGCTGTGGCGGGCCGTTCGCGGCTTGCCCGGACAGGGGCTGGCAACCTCCACGGGCAAGGTGCTGTTGGCCGCGGCGGCAGCAGGCTTGGTGGCGCTGATCGCCGCCCAGGCTGTGGGCGGCGACGCGGGCCTGAGCTCGCTGCGAGGCCAGCTGATGGCGCTGGCCATACCGGCGGCGCTGGGTGGCCTGGCCTACGTGGCCTGCACCACGGCGCTGGGCGTGGACGAGGTGCGGCTGGGGTGGCGAATGCTACTGTCTCGCGTGAGAGCATAAATGCAAGTGGACGCCAACGCCACCGTTCAGGTGCGCGGCGGAGCCAGGTCTCTGGCCGCCCTGGTCGCCGCGATTCGGCTTAAGCAGTGGACGAAGAACCTCATCGTCTTCGGGCCACTCGTGTTCGCCTACGACCTGCTCTCGCCACGCTTGCTGGCCCGGGTGATGGTGACGTTCGTCGCCTTCTGTCTGCTGTCCAGCTCAATCTACGTCGCGAACGATCTGTTCGACGCCGAGAGCGATCGGCAGCACCCCATCAAGCAGCTGCGACCCATCGCCTCGGGCACCCTCAGCACGTCGCGCGCGCTGCTGCTGGCTCTGGCGCTGGGTGTGGCCGGACTGGCGCTGGCGGCCGCTGCCGGCCTGCCGGTGGTGCTGGCCGCCGCGGCCTACGTGGCCCTGATGCTGGGCTACTCGGCGCTGCTGAAGCAGCTGGTGGTGCTGGACGTGTTCTGCATTGCCGGTGGGTTCGTCCTCCGCGCGGTGTCCGGGGCGCTCGCCATCCACGTCGTCATCTCGCCCTGGCTGTACCTGTGCACGGCGCTGTTGGCGCTCTTCCTGGCGCTCAGCAAGCGGCAAAACGAGCTTCTGGTGCTGCGCGACAGCGCCGGCAGCCACCGTCGCAGCCTGGACGAGTATTCACCCGAGATGCTGGAGCAGATGACCTCCATCGTCACCGCCTGCACCATCATGGCTTACGCGCTGTACACCTTCTCCGCGAAGTCGCTGCCGGCCGACCACTCCATGATGCTCACCATTCCCTTCGTCCTCTACGGCATCTTCCGCTACTACTACCTGGTGCATCGCCGCAGTCTCGGTGGCGCCCCGGAGCTGGTGCTGCTGCACGACATTCCGCTCATGCTGGACGTCATCCTCTGGGCCGCGACGGCCATCGGCGTCCTGTACTGGAAGTAGCGCCGGCGCCGCCTTCCCGCGGACAGTCATAATCAGGAGTGCCTATGACTTCCACTGTTGCTGTGCTGCGCACTTCTCCGGAGCGAGCCCTGGAGGATTACCAGCGGCTGTACGAGCTGGCGGGCTTCCGCCAGGCGCTGGATCCGCTGGCGGACACCATCATCAAGGACAACATCTCCTGGCACTTTCCCTTTCCCAGCGCCAATACCACGCCCTGGCAATTGGAGGGCTCGATTCTGGCGCTACGTGGGGCCGGCTTCGAGCGCATTTCCTGCGTGCAGAACAAGACCGTCGTGACCAACGCCTTCAAGGGCACCGATCTCAACGGCTACTACCCCATCTGCCAGGCTTATGGCGTGCCGGTGCTGTTCAACTTTCGCAATCAGGACATGCACTGGGTGCGCTACCAGCCTCGGGCGCGCATGAACGTGCTGAATCGCATCTATCCCGACGGCATCTTCATCCCCGACTATTTCGAGGGGCGCAACGTGGTGCACTTGCCCACGGCCAAAACGCACATCTACACCACGACTACCGGGGCCATGAAAAACGCCTTCGGCGGCTTGCTGAACCACCACCGGCACTACACCCACAGCTGGATCCACGAAACATTGGTGGACCTGCTGGCCATCCAGAAGGAGATTCACTCCGGCATTTTCGCGGCGATGGACGGCACTACCGCGGGCGATGGCGCGGGCCCGCGGATCATGACACCCCAGGTCAAGAGCATCATTCTCGCTTCGGCGGATCAGGTGGCGATCGATGCGGTGGCTGCCAGGCTCATGGGCTTTCAGCCGATGAACATCACCTATTTGCGCATGGCCACGGAGCAGGGCCTTGGCACGGCCAACGCACGCGACATCGAGCTGGTGGGTGACGATGTGTCCGGCGAGAACTGGCACTTCCACGTGGGCAAGTCGTTCCATGCCATGCTCGGGCGGCTGGCCTGGTTCTCGCCCTTGAAGGTGCTGCAGAACGTCATCTTCCACAATCCCATTGGCGAAACGGGCACCAGCCTGGTGTCCGAGGTGTATCACGACTACTATCGCTGGAACCTTCGCGAGCGCCGGCTGTACGAGCAGTGGCAGGCCGGCACAGCCTGGGGAAGACACTTTGCCCGCTACAAGCGCGAAGGCTATTTGGGGAAGCCTGCAGCCGCCGTCGCCTGACCGTCAGAGCTGGCGGCCGCCATCGCCCACCCATCGCCGGCTGGCTTGCCGACTCCGCCGATTACGCCGATTACGCCGATTACGCCGATTACAATGACCGCGAGGATGCGTCTCGACGTGCTGCTGGTGGAGCGGGGGCTGGCGCCTTCGCGCGAGCGAGCTCAGGCGCTCATTATGGAAGGCAGCGTGCTGGTGGACGGGCAGCCGCGAGCCAAGGCCGGCCAGGCCGTCGCGGCGGATGCTCAACTGGCCCTGACATCGGCCGGCATGCCCTTTGTGTCCCGCGGCGGGCTAAAGCTGCGCCGGGCGCTCGATGTGTTTGGGCTGGACCCAACGGGGCAGGTGTGTTTGGATGTTGGCGCCTCCACGGGCGGCTTCACGGACTGCCTGCTCCAGGCGGGCGCGGCGCGCGTGTACGCCCTGGACGTCGGCTATGGCCAGCTGCACTGGCACCTGAGGACGGACCCCCGCGTGGTTGTCCTGGAAAAGATGAACGCCCGCCACCTTGAAGCCGGCAGCCTGCCTGAGCAGCCAGCGTTCGCGGTGATCGATGTGTCGTTCATCTCGCTCACCAAAGTGTTGGAGCCGGTGGGCCTGGCCATGGGCTTTGGCGCGCCGGACGATCGGCCGCCTCTCAGCATAGTTGCCCTGGTAAAGCCGCAGTTCGAAGTGGGCCCCAAGCGCGCACCCAGGGGCGTGGTGCGCGACCCCGCTGCACACCGCGCGGCGCTGCACACCGCTATTGACAGCGGCCGGGCCTTGGGCTGGCGTGTTGCGGGGCTTACGGAGTCGCCCCTGCTGGGACCCGCGGGCAACCGCGAATTCCTGCTGTGGTTGGCAACCGGCGCGCAGGCGAGCGCGTTCGGCGATATCGAGGACGAGGATGTGGAGCGTTGCGTGGGCCGCTGAACTCTGTTGCCATCCTCTTCAACCCCAGGGTGGCCGATGCACACGAACTGGCGCACGCGCTGTCTACGCTGGTGGAGCGGCGGGGCATCGGCGTGGCCATCTGCGAAGGCGAGACAGAGGAGCAGATGTCCGCGGGTATCCCATCCGCCACCGACCTGCTGATCACGCTCGGGGGCGATGGCACGCTGCTGCGGACGGCTCACTTTGCCGCCTCGCGCGAAATCCCCATTCTGGGTGTCAACCTGGGCAAGCTCGGCTTTCTGTGTGACATTGGCCCCAACCGCGCGCTGGAGGACGTGCCTGTCTACCTGGAGGGCCACTACGAGATGGAAGAGCGGATGATGCTCAAGGTCATCCACTCCCACCGCGGCCAGGCGCTCTCGACCAAGCACGCCCTGAACGATGCCGTGGTGGGCCACGCTTCCGTAGCCAGCATCATCCGCGTACGCGCCTCGGTGAACGGCAACCACCTCACTACCTTCGCCGCCGACGGCGTGATTGTGGCTACGCCCTCGGGGTCCACTGCCTATTCCTTCGCCGCCGGTGGCCCCATCGTGCACCCTGCTGATCGGCAGCTGCTGCTTACGCCCATCAGCCCGCACAAGCCGCGGTTCGGCTCCTTCGTAGCGCCGGTAGGAGCCGTCATCTCGCTCAAGGTGGAGAGCGTTGCGCCGGCCGTGTTGAGCGTGGATGGCGGCACTGAAACCCCCGTGGGCGATGGCGATGTGATCGAAGTGTGCAAGAGCGAGTACATCACCCGCTTGCTGCGGCGCGACTCCGAGCGCTACTTTTTTCAGGCTTTGCGCTCCACGCTGAAGTACGGACTTGAGTCGTAAGGGGGGCGCGAAGGAGCCGTTGCAACCGGGCGCGCTGAGTCCGAACGGCGCGCCTGCCACAGCCGGCCCGGTGCCGCCGGTCGCCCAGCTGAGGCTGCCCCAGGCCACCACGGCCGGCCAGCTGCTGGAGCTGTCTGTTACTGACTTCGCCATCGTGCACCAGTTGCGGCTGGCCCTGTACCCCGGCCTGAACGCCCTCACCGGTGAAACGGGCGCCGGCAAGTCCATCCTCATCGATGCGCTGGCACTGGTGTTGGGTGGGCGCGCCACCTCGCTGCTGGTGCGTGATGGCGCCAGCCGCGCGCTCGTGGAGGCGACCTTTTCCCGGCCCGAGCACTTGCCGGCGGAGTTGGAGATCGAGCCCGATGATGACGTGCTGGTACTGAGCCGAGAAGTCGGGGCCGCCGGCCGCGGGCTGGCCCGCCTGAATGGCCGTTCGGTGCCGCTTTCCATGCTGCAAGTCGCCGGCCGTGCCCTGGTGGACCTGCACGGGCAGAGCGATCACCAGGGCCTGCTGCAGCCGGCTCAGCAGCTGCGCCTGCTGGACCGCTTCGCCCAAACTTCTGCGCTGGCGGACAAACTGGCTGCCCGCGTGGCTGAGCTGCGCGGCCTGCGCGCGCGCATCGCCAGCTTGCGCGCGGGCGAGCGGGATGCCGCCCGTCAGGTCGACCTGCTCCGTTTTCAGATGGAAGAGATCGGGCGCGCCGCGCCGCGGCTGGGCGAGGAAGAGGAGCTGCGCCAGCAGCGCACGCTCCTGGCCAGTGCCGAGAAGATTCAGGAGCTGGCGCAGTCCGCGGCCGCGGCGCTCGATGCAGATGGCGCCGCGCTGGACTCCGCCGGCCGGGCGCTGAAGCAGCTGGAGGAGCTGACGCGGCTCGACCCCTCTCTGCAGGATGAACTCGAGCGCCTGCGCGATGGCCTGGAGGCACTGCGGGAAGTAGCCCGGCGACTCGGTCGCCGGGTGGGTGAGGTGGAGGCCGATCCGGCTGAGCTCGCTCGCTTGGAGGAGCGGCTGGAACTGATTCGCACGCTCAAGCGCAAATATGGCGACAGCGTGGAGGAAGTGTTGGCCTTCGGGCGCGATGCCGCCACCAAGCTCGACGAGCTGGCGAGCGCCAATACGCGGCTGGCCGCGCTGGAGGAGCAGGAGCGCCAGCTCTTCGAGGACATCGACATTGCCGCGCGCGAGCTGTCAGGCCTGCGCTCCGCGGCCGCCCAGGAGCTGAGCGCTCAGGTAGAGCGCCAGCTCGCCGACTTGAACATGGCCGGCGCACGCTTCGTTGTGGCCATCGAGGAGCGACACGAGCCGGCTGGCCCGCGCCCCAGCGGCATCGACGACGTGGAATTCCTGCTGGCCGCTAATCCTGGCGAGCCGCCCCGGCCGCTGGCGCAGGTCGCTTCCGGCGGCGAGACGTCTCGGCTGATGCTGGCGCTGAAGTCGGCCTTCTCGGCCATGGATGACACCCCCGTGCTGGTATTCGATGAGATCGAGGCTGGCGTGGGCGCGCGCAGCGGGCGCGTGATCGGCGAGAAGCTGCGCCAGCTCGCCCGCCACCATCAGGTGCTGTGCATCACCCATCTGGCGCCGGTGGCCGCGCTGGCCGGCAGCCATTACCGCGTGCGGAAGATCGCCGGCGCCGGCACCACCAGCACGACCGTGGACCTGTTGACGGGGGCCGAGCGCGTGGATGAGCTGGCGGAGATGCTGGCCGGCGCGCCGGTGAGCGCCGCCGCGCGCGCCAGCGCCCAGGCCCTGCTCGATAGCGCCAGCGGCTCCCCCGGCTGACCCGCTGGCCGGCGTCTCCGCCGGTGCGCCAGGCGCTGGGCGGAACGAGGCGCAACTTCGCGCCTCCCTATAATCCAGCCCAGTGGTGATGGCTCCGGGACCGGTCGTACACCGGCCAAAGCGGTGGAACATCGCCGAGCCGCCGCCCGCGGAGCTGCAGGCGTCCTTGCCGGACGTGCATCCGCTGCTGCTGCGCCTGCTCTACAACCGCGGGGTGACCCAGGCAGAGGACTTTCAGCGCTTCCACGCCGCCAGTTATGCCGATCTGCACGATCCCTTCCTCATGCCGCACATGGAGCATGCGGTCGACCGGCTGTTCGCGGCGGCGCGCCAGGGCGAAGTCGTGTGCGTGTATGGCGACTTTGACGCGGACGGCGTGACCGGCTCGGCCATCCTGCATCGGGCGCTGGGCGGGCTCGGCATGACGCCCCGCTCATACATACCCAAGCGGCTGGAGGAGGGCTACGGGCTGCACCAGGCCGCGTTGGAGGCCCTCGCGAACGACGGTGTGCGAGTGGTCATCACCGTGGACTGCGGCATCACCTCGGTGGACGAGATCGCGCGCGCCTCGGAGCTGGGGATGGACGTCATTGTGTGCGATCACCACAAGCTGCCGGCCGAGCTTCCGCCGGCGCTGGCGCTGCTGCACCCCGGCCTGGGCGGCTACCCTTTCGCCTCCCTGTGCGCGGCTGGGGTGGCCTTCAAACTGGCCCAGGCCTTGTACTTGGCCGCGCCACGGTCGGTGCCGGAGGCCGTCGATCCTGAGCTGCTCACCGACTTTGCCGCCATTGGCACACTCGCGGACATGGTCCCGCTGCAAGGCGAGAATCGCGTGATCGTGCAACAGGGGCTGGAGCGGTTGCGGAGTGAACCCAGTTTTGGCCTGCGCACCATGATCGAGCTGGCCGGCATCGACCAGCGGCGCCTCACCTGCGGCGACGTGAGCTTTTCGCTGGCGCCGCACATCAACGCTTCCGGCCGCCTCGATGATGCCAGCCTCGCCTTTCGCCTCATGGTCACGCGGGATGAGGCCGAGGCCGGCGAGCTGGCCGCGCGGCTCCGGGAGCTGAATCTGGAGCGCCAGCGCCTCACGCAGCAAGTGCTGGCCGCGGCGCGGCTCCAAGTGCTGGCGGCCGACCCCGGCCAATTGGCCTATGTGGTGGCGGGCGAAGGCTGGACCCCCGGCGTCGTGGGCCTGGTGGCCGGCCGGCTGACCGAGGAGTTCGGGCGGCCGGTGTTTGCTATGGAGCTGGGGGCCGACGTGTGTCGCGGCTCCGCTCGGAGCGTGGCGGGGTTCGATCTGGTGGAAGCTATGGGCACCTGCGCCGCCCTGCTCACGCGCTTTGGCGGGCATGCGCGCGCGGCGGGCTTCACCCTGCCACGAGCAGCGTACGAAGACTTCTCGCGCCGGATTGTGGCCTGCGCGGGCGTTACACTGACTCCGCGGGATGTAGAACCAGCCTTGGAGATCGATTCGGAGCTTAAGCCGCGGCACTTGAATTGGGATATTTATCGTGCCGTGCAGCAGGCAGCGCCATTTGGCACCGGCAACCCCACGCCGCTGTTCCTCATTCGTGGCTTGCGGGCCCAGCGGGCCAGTGCCGCCGGCAACCACCTGCGGCTGACGTTTTTGGCCGGCAGGCAGGTGATCGATGGCTTTGCGTACGGCCTGGGCGACTGCGCCAGCGAGATCCGCCGCCAGCCGGAGTTAGATGTGGTGTTCGAGTTGAACGCCAGCGGGTACAAGGGCTACGAGACCCTGGAACTGCGGGTGAGGGATTGGTGTGGCCGCGACAATAACTGAGACCGGCGAGCTGGTAGCCCGCGTGCGCCGCTACCTGCCGGACGCCGATATCGGCCTGCTGGACCGCGCCTATGCCTTTGCCCGCAAGGCCCACGCCAGCCAGCGGCGTGTCTCCGGGGAACCCTACATCGAGCACCCCTATGCCGCGGCGCTCACATTGGCGGACATGCAGCTGGACCTGCCCACGGTGTGCGCCGCGCTGCTGCACGACGTGCCCGAGGATACCGCCGCCACCCTGGAGGACGTGGAGCAGGAGTTCGGGCCGGAGATAGCCCGCCTGGTGGATGGGGTCACCAAACTGAGTCGCATCAGCTGGGAGACGCTCGAAGAAAAACAGGCCGAGAACCTCCGCAAGATGTTCCTCGCCATGGCCGAGGATACGCGGGTGGTCCTCATCAAGCTGGCGGACCGCCTGCACAACATGCGCACCCTTGAGCCGCTGCCGCAAGGCAAGCGGCTCAAAATCTCTCAGGAGACCCTGGAGATCTTCGCCCCCCTGGCCCACCGGCTGGGCATGTGGGAGATGAAGTGGGAGCTGGAAGACCTCGCCTTCCGCTACCTGGAGCCCGAGCAGTACCGCGAGATTGCCCGCCTGCTGGCAGGCAAGCGGGTAGAGCGGGAGGCCTACATCGATCGCGCCGTGGAGGCACTTAAATCCGAACTGGGCCGGGTGGAGATCCAGGCCGACGTGAAAGGCCGGCCCAAGCACATTTACAGCATCGCTCAGAAGCTGGAGAAGCAGGGCGGCGTGGACTTCAACCGCATCTACGACCTGCTGGCGGTGCGCATCCTGGTGAACGACATTCGGGATTGCTACGGCGCCATCGGTGTCATCCACTCGCTCTGGAAACCGATCCCCGGCCGGTTCAAGGACTACATCGCCATGCCCAAGGCCAACGGCTACCAGTCGCTGCACACCACCGTGTTCTGCTTCGACGGCCATCCCCTGGAGGTGCAGGTGCGCACCTTCGAAATGCACCGGGTGGCCGAATTTGGCGTTGCTGCGCACTGGCGCTACAAAGAGGGCGGCCCGACTGATGACGACTTCGAGGCCAAGCTGGCCTGGCTGCGCCAGATTATGGAGTGGCAGCGTGAAGTGTCCGCCAAAGAATTCGTGGAGTCGGTCAAGATC
>DATKQD010000132.1:0-4336 GCA_035532895.1 Chloroflexota bacterium | reverse complement strand
CAGCGCCAACTGCAGGTCGAACTGGAACGCCTCTGGGACCTGGTCAGCCCTCCTGGTTCACCACGTGTTCCCGTCGCCAGGACACGTTCGGTAACCCGCACTTCTGATTCCCGTCTTCACTCCGGTAACCCAGACTTATGAGTCGCCCCGGAGGCCGATGGATCAGATCGAAGGGACGACTCTATGGTCCCAGGCTTTACTGGCAAAAGCGAGAGAGAAGCGCTAGGGTAGAGGGCAGTCATGGCCGCCAACATCTCGAACATCCAGCTCACGGTGCTGCAGCTGCCCCAGGTGGCGCACGACCAGGTACCCGCCATGACCGCCGCGGAGCTGGCGGGAGCCCAGGCGCAGCAACTTCTGCAGCATGAGGATGAGCGAGCCTCGGAGGTCGTGCAGCAGATGCAGTCCGCTCAGGGCAACCAGGTGGGCGACGCGACGTCGGGCGGTGGCAAGGGGATGTATCAGGGCCAGGGTAACGGCCGGCGCGGCGCTCGGCAGCAGAAGAAGAGCGGACCACCGCACCCTCTGGGCGTAGGCTCACTCATCGACATCGAGGTCTGACGGTTCGGCGCGCAGGGCCTCGGCCAGCGCGCTCGGCTCCAGCACTGGTTGCTGACACACAAAGCCCTGACAGATATACGCGGCGGGCCGCCCCTGCACCAGGCCGCGGCCGCGAAGCAGAGGAATGAGATCCGCGGCGTCGGCGTCATCCTCATTCGCGCCGGCGACCACTTTATTGGGCAGGTAGTTGGCCCACACAGCCTGGCGAAAGGCCAGCGCCTCCGCGCTGGCGGGATCGCCGGTCAGGGCGATCTCGTAGGCCGGGCCAATGAGCAGGCTGGCCGCGGACGCCAGGCGGCCAAAGCCGAGGGGGTAGTTCGAGAGCAGTGGCTGCAGCCCGACGATGGTCGTTTCGGCCAGCTTTTGCCAGCTCGCGTCGCCGGTGAAGAGCCACAGCCGGGCCAGCACGCCGGCAGCGAGCGAGGTGCCGGAAGGAGTGGCGTTGTCGAATACGTCGCGCGGACGTGTGAAGAGCGCCTCGTGGTGCCGGCCAGTGTCGGAGAAGGTCTGGCTGGAGGTGTCCCAGAAGTCATTTACCAGGGCCGTAGCCAGCGCGTGGGCCTCGGCGAACCAGCGGGTTTCGAGGGTCGTTTCGTAGAGGGTGAGGAAGGCATCTGCCAGGGCCGCGTAGTCCTCAAGATATCCGGGCAGCTTGGCCTGCCCCTGGCGGTACGTTCGCAGCACCCGCTCTCCCTGCACCAGGTGCTGGAGGGCGAATTCGGCGTTGCGGCGAGCCACCCGCTCGTAGTCGGACCGGCCGAGAACGGCCGCGCCCTCGGCGAAGGCCTTGAGCATGAGCCCGTTCCAGGAGGCCAGCACTTTGTCGTCCAGCCCCGGCTTCACGCGCGTTTCGCGCTCTGCGAAGAGGCGCCGCCGGCCATCCTCCAGCGCGGCGCCGATCTCGATAGCGGACGCGTGTTCGCCGGCCCGACCCGCCAGCTCGGCCGCGTCAGCGACCAGGTGCAGGATGTTGCGGCCTTCCCAATTGCCGGCAGGGGTAATATCGTAAGCCTGGGCAAACCAGCCTGCCGCGGGTGAAGGCAGGAGCGCCTCGATGTCGTGCAGCGTCCACACGAAGAACTGGCCTTCGTGCCCCTCGCTGTCGGCATCCTGCGTTGAGGCGAAGCCGCCCTCGGGCAGCACCATCTCGCGCATCACGTAGTCCAGGGTGTCTTCGGCAACACGCCGATACAGGGAGCGCTTGGTGAGCTGATAGGTATGCAGATACACCAGGGCCAACTGGGCGTTGTCGTACAGCATCTTCTCGAAGTGAGGCACCAGCCACACCCTGTCCGTGGAGTAGCGATGGAAGCCGCCCCCGAGCTGGTCGTACATGCCGCCGCGAGCCATATTGCTGAGGGTGAGCTCCACCATCTCCAGCAGCGTCGGGTCGGGCCGGCGATGGTAGGCCTGCAGCAGGAACTCCAACACCATGGGCTGCGGAAACTTGGGCGCGCCACCGAAGCCGCCATGGGCGGCATCAAAGTACTGGCGCAAGTGGTCCGTGGCGTCGCGGATCACCCGCGGGTCCAGCCGGGCTTCCGCGGCCGGCGCATGCTCCGGGCCGTTGCGTAGCTGCTCCACCAAGGCGCGGCCGCTGCGCAGTACCTCATCGCGGCGGTTGGAATAGGCGTCGGCCACAGCGGCCAGCACGCGCGGAAAGCCGGGCAGGCCGAGGCGATCCTCCGGCGGATAGTAGGTGCCGCCGTAGAAGGGCACCCCGTCCGGCGTAAGGAAGACGGTCATCGGCCAGCCCCCGCGCTGCGTCATCGCCTGCACCGCGGCCATATAGGTAGAGTCGAGGTCCGGCCGCTCCTCCCGATCGACCTTGATGTTGATGAACGAGCGATTCATGAGGCCGGCGATCGCCTCGTCCTCGAACGATTCGTGCGCCATGACATGGCACCAGTGGCAGGCGGAGTAGCCGATGCTGAGCAGGATGGGCTTATCCTCCACGCGGGCCCGCTCCAGCGCTTCGTTGCCCCAGGGATACCACTCCACCGGATTATTCGCATGCTGCAGCAGGTAGGGGCTGCTCTCCTGAGCCAGGTGGTTTGGCATGCTGGCGCCTCCTCGATGGCAATGGGTGTGATCCAAGTGTAGAGAAGCTCGGCGAGGTGGAATCGGGGGACATTGCCGGGGGTTCGAGGCAGTCACAGGCGGGGATCCTGGCGCTGGCTGTGCCGGCGCCGTGCTTGCAGGTGGGGATTTCCGGCCGCTGGTCAGCGTGCAGAGGAAGGCGCGCGGCGGTACGCTCTCCAGCATGACCGAAGCGCTGCTGCTCACTGCCTCCGACTTCCGGCCGCTGCGTGAGGAGAGCGGCCACATCCTGGGCGCGCTGGACGCCGTGGAAGAGGCGCTCCGGGCGGTGGCGGAGGGGCGCATCCGCGGCCAGCACGTGGTCGATCGCGTGGATGGCGAATTCGAGGGCATCCGGTTGGCGCTGCTGGCCGGCGAGGGGCTGTTCAGTGGCCTGCGCATCTTTGGCAATCCGCCCAACACGCGGGCGTTCGCTCTATTTGATGGCGTCAGCCGAGCCCTGCTGGCGCTCATGGATTATGGCGTGCTCAACTCTCTGCGCGTTGGCGCCACCGCGGGTGTGGCGGCGCGGCATTTGTCGCCCACGGGCGCGCTGTGCCTGGGTTTGATTGGCTCCGGCTGGCAGGCGGTGACCCAGGTCCTGGCAGTACAGGCGGCCTTGCCCAGGCTGCGGCGCATCCGTGTGTTCAGTCCAACGCCCTCACATCGGCGCGCCTTCGCCGAAAGCATGACCGAGCGCACCGGTCTGGAAGTCGAGCCCGTGGCTTCGGTTCAGGAGGCTCTCCGCGACGCGGATGTGATCGATTTGTGCGCGCCAGGCCATCACGATGTGCGCGAGCCCCTGTTCGAGCCCAGTTGGGTTCGGCCGGGTGCGCTCGTCATCTCCATGGCGCCCAACCAGTGCCGGCCGGAGTTTGTGGAGAGCGCACGGCTCGTGGCGGCCAGCTGGTCTACGTTCAGCGGGGAGCCGGAGCCGCGGCCACCGTACAAGCAGCTCATCGCCGACGGACGCATCACTGAGCAAGGCAACTTCACTGCGCTCGGCACGATCATCACGGGTGGCGCGGTGCCCCGTCGCGGCAGCGGCGACACGGTGCTCTACCAGCTGGAGGGCGGCACGGCGCAGGACCTGTTCGTCGCCACGTGGGGATACCAGTGGGCCAAAGCGCGCGGCCTCGGCGCGGCCTTCGACCTGTCCAGCTGACGAGCGATCACCGCGCGGGCGCCAGCTGACGCTGACCGCTACTTGGTGTAGTAGAGAACCATGAAGTAGCTGGCGTAGGACGAGATGAAGCTGCCGCCCATCTGAGCTGAATTGCCACCATCGCCGAAGCCGGATCGAACGAACAGGTACCCGCCGACGGCGGCCGAAATGACGCTGAGCAGGCCTACGATGGACCACCCACGGATGCCGCGGCTGTTGGTCCAGGCGAACGCCAGGGCAAGCACCAGCACCGCCAGGATTACCAACACGAGGCCCTGGTACGTATGCCAGAGCAGGAACAAGGCCGGTTGAAAGCTGGTGACAGCATGGGTAATGCCCTGCAACGAGGCGGGTGGTGGGGGTACGCCGTTGGCTGGCATCATAAAGATGTTGACGAAATCGCCGAACCAGCCCTGGGCCGAGAGCACGATGATGGTGGCGATGACGAGGCCGCGGAGAATGCGGGAGCGGGTTGACCTGGCGCGCGTCACCGCCATCGTCGCAACACCCCTTACCATTGGTCGGCGCCTG
>DATKQD010000131.1:0-2154 GCA_035532895.1 Chloroflexota bacterium | reverse complement strand
GAGCCCGCTGGGCTTGCGCGGCATGGAGCGGCGAGTCAAGGAGTTGCATGGCCAGCTGCGAATTGAGAGCGCGGTAGGCGCAGGCACGCTGGTGCAGGCGGAGGTGCCGGCATAGCTTGGCGCGGCTTGTCCTGGCCGGCGACACGGTTGGGGTAGCCTGTTGGTCCTGCCCTGGCACAACGGCGCGGCCGCTGGCGTACGATGCGGACCGGTGCAGACGGTGCTGGGCGGTTGCAGCCGCCTGGCGCCGTGTGAAGGAACGAACTTCGCGAGGAGGACGCGCGTGCCTGGAGGGGATGGACGTTACGTATTGGTTGCCGAGGATGACGGCAACCTACGGCAACTGCTGGTCACTGTCATAAACGAGATCACCGGCATGCCGGTAGGGGCTGTTGACGACGGGGCGCAAGCGCTCCAGCATATAGAGCAGCGCGGATCGCCCGCGCTGGTACTGGCCGACATCTGCATGCCCAACGTGGATGGCCTGTCGCTGTTGGGCGCCATGCGCGGCTCGTTGCCCGACGTGCCCATGATCGCCATGTCCGCCCTCTCTAACGCGGACGAAGCCATCGCGACCGGGTATGACGACTTCCTGTTGAAGCCGTTCGACTTTGACGATCTCAGCGGCAAGCTCCAGCGCTGGCTGGCGGGCACACCGGGTGCCACCGGCAGCGAGGTGGCATCGGGCTCGCCTGACCAGCCCTTGGGGCCCGCTGCTACCTAATCCGCCGGGCGCTCCACGGTCGCGCGTTCGATAACCAGCAGTTCCTCCAGTCCCACGGCAGCCATCATCTCCTGCTCGGCCTTATGCCACTGGCTGGACGTGCCGGCCGAGAAGCCCTGGGCCAGTTCGGCGTACACCTGCTTCCAGGCCAAGAACGCGGCCAGCAGCGGTGTGGATGAGTCCGCGACCACCCGGTAGCCCCAGCTCTCCATCTCTGCCAGCGTTACGCCGGCCGTGGCCACGCCGCCGCGCCCGGCCAGGTACATCAATGGGGGACCCAGCCGCTCGCCCAGCTCGCGCATCTGCTCAGGTGTACGGGGCATGGGCAGCAGTACGTCCGCTCCGGCGCGCCGGTAGGCCTCGCAGCGGCGCAGCGCATCGTCCATTCCGGTGTTGCGCACGGCATTGGTGCGGCCGATGATCAGCAGCTCATTCGAGCGGCGGGCGCGAGCGGCCTCGGCCAGCTTGGCTTCCATCAGCTCCTGGGGAATCATGTGCTCGATGCCGATGTGGTGGTGGGCCCGCTTGGGCAGGATCTGATCTTCGATCTCAATCGCCGCGAAACCGGCCGCCTCCACCATGCCGATGGTGCGGTGCATGTGCATGGGGTCGCCAAAGCCGCAGGCCGCGTCCAGGATAAGCGGCAGGCCGGAGACCGCTCGGATGTCCAGTGCGGCCTGGCACATCTCGGTGAGGTTCAGGTTGGCCTCCAGTACAGCCTTCTCATAGCCGGTGGATCCCCCGCCCAGGTAGCCGGCCCGGAAGCCGGCGGCTTGGGCCAGGCGCGCCATGAGTGGATTCAGCACCAGCGGCGCCGTTACCGCTGTGGGCCCCGCTATGAGCTCACGTAGTCCCATGTTCCCCTTCTCCTGACGAGCCGCGTTGAACGCTGCATTGAAAGCCGCATTGTCACATGTGGCCTGATTATCAATAGAATATAATAGAAATCAAGCTCTATCAATACATTAGGAGAAAGGCGATGCAGACTGTGCTGGCGCGAGGGTTGGAGAACGTCCTGGTGGCGGAAACGGAGCTGAGCGATGTGGACGGCGAACGTGGTCGCTTGACCTTGCGCGGCCACAGCGTGGAGGAACTTGCGCCCCGCGCCACGTTCGAGGACGCGGTCTACTTGATGTGGCAGGGCATCCTGCCCTCGGCGCCAGAACGTGAGGCCGCCCGCGCCGCGCTGGCCGCTGGGCGCATGCGCGCCTTTCAGCAGCTGAATAGCCTGGGCGACGCACTGCTGGCAGCGGATGCCATGGATGGGCTGAAGGCGGGCCTAGCTCACCTCCAGCCAGCCGCGGAGCAGGAGGATTGGTCGCTGGTGGGCGCGACGGCCGTGTTCGCCAGCGCCTGGTGGCGCCTGCGGCAGGGCGGTGCGCCTGTGGCCCCCGATCCGGCATTGACGCACACGGCGGATTACCTGCACA
>DATKQD010000130.1:0-8603 GCA_035532895.1 Chloroflexota bacterium | reverse complement strand
GCTGGTTTGGCCGGTTGCTCGGAAACCGCCGAGTCGTGGCTCGGTCGCGGCTGCGAGTGTCGTCGTGCTGTGCATTGCAGCCTTCTTCTCGTTCTATCGTTTGACGGACTTTCCCCCAGGGTTGCATGTAGATACGGCTGTGGGCGGCTTCGACGTACAGCAGGTGCTGCACGGCCACCAGGCGATCTTCTTTCCCATCAACATGGGGCACGGCGCCGCGTACGTGTACTTCGAAGCGGCCGTGATCGGCCTCGCCGGGACTCATCGCATCAGCTACGGCTTCGCGGGCATTGCTATGGGCCTGCTGGGCATTGCAGCGAGCATGCGCTTGCTGAAAGTGATGTTTGGCGCGCGGGTTGGGCTGCTTTCGGGGGCCTTCCTCGCGAGTTCGCTCTGGGTGTTGTTCATCAATCGTATTGGCGTCTGGCAGTCCACCATGCTGTTGGGCACCGCCGCGCCGCTGTACTTCATCTGGCGCACCATGCGCTGGGGGCGCTGGCGAGATGTGTGGCTGGGTGGGCTCGCGCTTGGCTTGAGCCAGTATGGCTATTACGCCATCCGCTTCCTGCCTGTACTGGTGCTCCTGTTATTCGTGGCCGAGCTTCGCGTAGCGCGTACTCGAGCGCGCCAGCTGGGGGCACTGATTGGTATCTCGCTGATCGCATTTCTGCCGGAAGGGATCTACTTTGCCCTCCATCCCGCGATCGTTCTGCAGCGGCCCGATCAGGTCGCCATCTTCAGCCCTAACGCGGGCGAGACGCTGATCCGAATCCTGGACGGGCTGCGCCGCACTGCCGGTATGTTCTTCGTCATTGGCGACTACCGGCCCTGGCAAGCTGTGCCGAACAGGCCAGTATTCGACCCTGCGCTGGCCGCGGTGTTCTGCCTCGGGCTGCTGCTGGCGCTGCTCCGGTGGCGCGACGCTCGCTACCGCTGGATACTGCTCTGGCTCGTCGCGATGCTGCTGCCGACCGCCTTGACGAGCGATGCACCCAGCTATTTCCGCGCACTCGGCGCCGCGCCTGCGACCTACGTCTTCCCAGTGCTGGGCTTGCTCTGGGTGTGGAACCGGCTGGGAAGCCCCGCGCGAAGCGGACTAGTCGCGGCCGCGGTCATCATCGCTGTCGAAGGCGCGATTGCCTACGACCAGTATTTTCTTGTCTGGGGACCAAGCACGCAGGCTGCTATCGCCTTCGATGCTCAGGACACGGCCATCGCCAGATTCGCCGAGCAGCACCCAGGGGAGCGGGTGTACTTCTCCGATATCCGCACCCTCGGCGGACAGCCAGTTCGTGCGCTCGTGCCAGCCACCGAACAGGCGCCGTGGTATCCAGAGGATTCGGCCGCGATCCCCCTGCCGGCATCCGGTGGCGGCGACGTCCTGTATGCGGGCTCCCCGCGCTCTTCGATCGGCAAACTGGCACCGGCATGGCTACCTGGAGTTCAGGAGCTGTCCCACACCACCGCCGCTGATCCAGGAGGCATGTGGGCCTTCCGCTGGCCGGCGGCCAGCCGCCAGTATTTCCTGGCCGGGCAGATACCGTTCCGGCAAACATTTGGACGGGAGCTGCGGATCGTGAGCTACTCGCTGACACACAGCTCGGGGTCGGTTCAGCTCAGCGTTCTCTGGCAGCAACTGCGGCCGGCCGGGCCATATGACCTGTACACCCATGTCTTTAACGCGGCCGGCCACCAGGTGGCGCAAGGGGACAAGCTCTATTTTCCGGTAGAAACGTTGGGGCTGAAGGAGCGCCCCGGTGAGGGCGTACCAACCAATGACCTGCTGTTGACTCGGTACGCGTATTTGCTGCCGGCGGGGCATTACACCGTCGAAATCGGAGCCGTCCACCGGTCGGTGGATCATCTCAGTACGCTGCTAACGCCCGCCGGCCAGCCAGCCCATCTGGCCCTCAATATGTGATTCGCGCATAGCAGCGCTCACCGCTTCGGCTCGCTAACTGCCTCGGGCCATCGAGCGGACACCGCTTATGGCTCGAGCATCAGCTTCAGCAAGCAGTCTCTTCTCCGTCAAGGCTGGCGTTAGCGCCGCTCCCGCGCACAAGTTGCCGCCGCTGAGCTCGCCAACTGTGGCGACAAGGGGGATCGGCTAAGCGCCGCCAATGGCCTTCCGGCCGAACTTTCAGGTCAGCCGAGGGCGCAGGCGGCGGTCCACCCGGAACAACAGGCCCAGCGCTGCCAGCGTCACCAGTATGGCCAGCATCACGACGGGCAAGGCCGTCGACAGGCCGGTGCCCGTCAGCTGCACCCACATGAACACGGGCAAGGTGTAGGGATGGTACGCCAGCACCAGGGTGGCCCCAAACTCGCCCATGCTGCGCATCCAGGCCAGCACCAGCCCGGCCAGAATGCCCGTCCGAGCGAGCGGCAGCGCGACGCGCCAGAAGGTCATCCAGGGCCCCTCGCCCAGCGTGAGAGAGATGTTTTCGTGAACGATCGGCACCGCGTCAAAGGCGGCTCGCGAGGTGACGATCACAAACGGCGCGGCCACAAACATCTGCGCCAGCACGATGCCGGCCGAGTTGTCGATGACCTGCACGCCAGCAGCGTTCAGGATGCCGCCCAGGCCCTGGTGAGGCCCGAAGAACAGCAGCAGCAGAATGCCCGCGGCCGCCGGCGGCAGGATCAGTGGCACGAACACCAGAACGTTCAGCAGTGTCTTGCCGGCAAAGTCCCGCCGGGCCATCACGTAGCCCAGGGGCACTGCCAGCACCGCCAGGAGCACCGTGGAAACCGTGGCCGTGGTTAAAGACACCAGCAGCGCGCTGCCCGTTTGCGGGTCGCCCAGCACCTGCCCCACTTGCCCTCGGTCGAGCGCGACGAACAGGTACACCAGCGGCGCCACGAGGAAAACGGCGAGCACGCCGCCCGGCACGGCAAACACGCCCAGGCCGCGGCGCGACCCTTCCCTCACGAGCAGGCGAGCTGTCGCAGCCAGCTCAGATGCGCCTCACACAAACGCACTTCCGCCTGCTGCAATGGGGTGGCCTCGCCGTCGCGTCCGTGAAGCTCGCCGGCCTCGCGCTCGATGCTCTCGATTTGAGCCTCGATCAGCGCCCGGCGTGCCGCCGGATCGAGCTGGCCGGCGAACAGCAGCTTGGCCAAAAAGTCGACCGCCAGCTGCCGCGTTCGGTACACCGGGCGGCCCAACCAGGCTTCGAATTGCCGCTGACCGCTCTCCGTCAGGGAGAACACTTTGCGCTCGCGCGGCGCGGCGCGGGCGATGGCCCGCGGCGGGCCCGAGATCAGGCCAACCGTCTCAAGCTTGTTCAAATAGGCGTACAGCTGGCCGGGACGCAGGTGCACGATGCGGCCAAGTTCGGCCTCAGGCGTGAACGCCCGCGCCAGCTCATACCCATGCGCGGACCCTTGCCGGAGCAGTCCGAGCAGCGCGAATTCGGCCGGCCCGAGGAGCTCATCCTCGGGCAGATGGCCCGGCCGGCGGCCTCGGCCGCGGCTGCCTGTTGCCGGGTCAACTCCAGAGATTCGCGGCCAGAACTCGAGGATCGCCGCCAGCACGCCCGAACCGACGGCCAGCGCTCGATCCGACACCGTGTAGCAGTACTCCAGCTCGGCCGATGGGTCCAGGTCTCCGATCTTGGCGCCAGCTTCGACCTCGTAGTCCTGCGGCAGCAACCCCCGCACCAGGCCCGAGATGCCAGCCACGACCGGCTGCTCGTTCACTCGCGCGACGACTTCACCGGCGTGCACCCGGTCGCCAATGCGCCGCTCCAGGGCCAGCCGCCCAGCTCGCGGCGCCAGCAGCAGCCGGCTCACGCTTTGGCCGTCAATCAGCTCCGGCACGCCGGTATTGGCCTCGGCCGTGCCCGAAGTGATGACCCGCCCGAGGTGGTGCCCCCGCTTCGTCTCGACCACGGCGTGGACATCCTGGCCAGCCACGAAGCCCGGTCCCAGCCCAACCACCAGCGCTGCCTGGCCGAGGGCTGTCCCCGTGTTGCGTTTGGCCATGATGGCGTCGACCACCACATCTGGTTTCAATTCCCGAATAACGGCTCCCGCTGGGTCGACCATCACGGCGATGTCGTCACCACCTCGTGGCCGGCGTGCTTCGGGCGCGGCGACGAACCGGCCGGTCACACCTTCCAGCGTCTTGGAACCAGCCGCCACCGCCTCGGCGAAGCTGACTGGCTGACACACACAGGTGGGTCGCGCCAGCTCGGTCATCACCACCTGGATGCCGGCCTGGTGCAGGCGACAGGCCACGCCGGTACCCAGCTCGCCTGCGCCGCGCACCACCGCGACCACATCTTTAAACGGGCCTCTTTTAGTCAATTCATGACCTTGATGTATGATGCTCGGCATGCACTCGATCAATTATCGACTAAGACCCCGCGGTTGGGCAACGGCGGCCCTCGTGCCCTTCGTGTTATTGCTGGCCGGCTGTGCCGGCTCCGGGGCTTCCGCCTCGGCTGCCAGTTCGGCAACCGCGGCGGCCAACCCGACTCCTTCGGCCGCCACCACACCGGCCAGCGGGGCAGCCACAGCCAGTGCCTCAACGCCGGCCGCGGCTGCGAGCAGCCCGTCAGCAGCCATCACCGGGCAGACGGTCCAGGTGCTGTACGCGGGTTCTCTCGTGAACCTGATGGAGAAGGGCATCGGCCCCGCGTTTCAGAAGGCGACGGGCGCCCGCTACCTCGGCCAGGGAGCCGGCTCCGTGGCCCTGGCCAATGCCATCAAGGACAGGACCAAGTTCGCCGACGTGTTCATCAGCGCGGACCCCACGGTGAATGCCAGCCTGATGGGTCCGCCCAACGGCAGCTGGGTGAGCTGGTACGTGCTGTTCGCCCGTACATCAATGGTGCTGGGCTACAACGCCCACAGCAAGTTCGCCGCGGATTTCCAGAAGGCCAAGGCAGGCAGCCTGCCGTGGTACCAGGTGCTGGAGGAACCCGGCCTCCGCTTGGGCCGCACGGACCCCAACCTCGACCCCAAGGGCTACCACACCCTGTTTCTGTTCGACCTGGCTCAGGGCTACTACCACCTGCCCGATCTCGGGCAGAAGGTCCTCGGCGCCGATTCCAATCCCGCGCAGATATTCCCGGAAGAGACCCTGGTCAGCCGGCTGCAGAGCGGGGCTCTGGATGCCGGCTTCTTCTATCTCAATGAGGCGGTCGAGCAGAACATCCCCTACATCACCCTGCCCGATGAGATCAACCAGAGCCAGCCCAGCCTGGCGGCGACCTACGCCCGCGTCTCGTGGACCAGCTCCAAGGGCCACACGGTGAAAGGCTCGCCCATCCTCTACACGGCCACGACGGTGAGCCAGAGCAAGTACCCGGCCGCCGCCGCGGCCTTCATCAAGTACCTGCTCTCAGCCGATGGGCAAAAGATCATGCAGCAGCACGGGCTGCTGCCTTCGCCAGTCCTCTATGGCGGCAGCGAGGCCCAGATGCCCGCGTCTCTCCACTCGCTGGTCAAGGGGCAGTATTCCGGATGAGCTCGTCGCGTGGCTTTCCTGGCACCTCCGAGCCCTCAGGCTCGTGTGGCACGAGGATCTCCGCGCTCACCCGCTGCGCGTTTGGCATGAGGTAGCGAAGAAGAGCCAGGGCGGCCGCTCCTCCAACGAGCTGGCTGGCGATGAAGCCCGGCGCACTCCCCGGTGCAATGCCAGCGAACGAGTCGCTGAACATGCGCCCGATGGTGACGGCCGGGTTGGCGAAGCTGGTGGAGCTGGTGAACCAGTAGGCCGCCGTGATGTAGGCGCCAACGGCGAATGGCGCAAGGTCGCCTCGGCCGGAGCGCGCCACCCCGAAAATGGTCAGCAGCAGGCCGGTAGTCGCCACGATTTCGCCCAGCCACAACCCTCCACCAGTGCGCGCGTGGGTAGCCAGCGAAATGGCCGCCAGGCCGAACATGAGGTTGGCCACGACCGCGCCCGCGATCGCACCCGCGACCTGCGCAACGACGTAGCCCGGCACGCTGCGCCAGGGCAGCCCACCGAAGGCCGCGTCTACCAGGCTCACCACCGGGTTCATGTGGGCGCCGGAAACCGGCCCGATGGCCAGGATGATGGCCACCAGCCCCGCGCCCGTGGCGAGCGCATTCTCCAGCAGCTCCAGCCCGATAGCGTTTGGCGAGAGCCGCTGGGCAGCGATGCCGCTGCCCACGACGGTGGCCACCAACAGCGCCGTGCCAATGAACTCGGCGACGTACTGCCGCCCCTGGCCGGCCACTACGCCGGTGCCTCAGCCGGAAGCTTGAGGAACTCCCGGATGCGCCCCTCGATGGCGTCGCGCACCTGGCGGAAGGCGGCCAGTCGCTCCGCCTCCGCGCCTGGCACCGCGGCGGGATCTGGGAAGGACCAGTGCAGCCGGTGCGCACCAAAGGGGAAGTTGGGACAAGCTTCATTCGCCCGATCGCACACCGTGATGACGTAGTCGTACGCTTGCCCAAGAAACCGGTCGAGCGTCTTGCTGGTGTGCGCGGAAATATCGATGCCGCGCTCGCGCATCACGGCCACGGCTTCCGGCCGAACGTGCGTCTGCTCGGTGCCGGCGCTCGCCACTTCATACCTGCCGCCGCCCAATTCGCGCAGCAGCCCTTCGGCCATCTGCGAGCGGGCGGAGTTGTGGGTGCACAGGAAGAGCACCCGGATCGTGGGTGAATCGGCCATCAGATGCATCCTCATGGTACGTTGGCGGCCCCGCTCATCGGGTCGCCGCCACATCGATATCAGTCGATGCGTATGGTCGCAGACCAATCGACAGTTGTCAATGGCATGGGGCGGCGATTTGGGTCGAGTCAGGGCGGCGTGGTTCAATTTCGGGACAATGGTACAAGCGTCAACCGCGCTGCCTTGCTGCCCGCCGATCTCCCGGGCCGAGCTGTCCGCGGGCGAGGCCGAGCAACTGGCGGCGACGCTGAAGGCCGTGGCGGACCCGGCGCGTCTCCGGCTCCTCAGCCTGATTCAGGCCCAGCCCGCGGGCGAGGCTTGCGTGTGCCACCTCCGCGAGCCGCTTGGCCTGGGCCAGCCGACAGTCAGCCACCACCTGCGGGTGCTTGAGGAGGCCGGCTTTTTGCGCCACGAGCGCCGGGGCCGCTGGGTGTACTACCGCGTGGTGCCCCAGGCGCTTGAAGCGGTCCGAGACGTCTTTGCGCCGCGCTCGAAACGGTCCACCAAAGGCGCGGCGCGCTCGGCCTGAGCCCTGCTCTCGGTGCACGCCCGCCGTGCAGCTGAAGGCCAAGACATCCAGGCTTCCATCACCGCTGAAGGTGCAGCTGGTGAATATGCCGCCGCTGGCGCCGCCAATCGAGCCGGCCAGCCGAGTCGCCGCGAGGCTCCGCCCAACGATTGAGGGCGCACCTGGCGCTGGAAGCCTGGCCGGAAACCTGCCGCGGCGGCCGGGGTGGGGCTCCTCCCGAGCGTCGATTGAGCGCGCCAACTGTGGCGGCAGGGGATCGGCCGGGGGCCGCCAATGGCTTTCCGGCCAAACTTCCAGTGGACCCCTGGTGCCGGGATGCCAGCGGCACCGGAGCGGCTGTGGGGCTGGAGAACTCAACCCGCGCGGCCAGGCTCCCAGATTGTTGACCTTCTCTTAACTGAAGGTTTACAGGCGGTTGACAGAGCGCCCCTACAGTCACATGCAGGTAGCTGAACCACGTGACAGGAGTCGGATGCAACCGTGCAGGCGTATAGCTCGTCGCTGGCTGGGATGCTGCAGGGAGTTCGAGCCGGACCAACTCCGCCGAAGATGGCGGTTGAGCAGTTGCGGGTGGACGTTGGCGCGGCGCGGGTGCTGCGCGATGTGAGCCTGACCTTTCCGGACCATGAAGTGACGGCGATCATCGGCGCCACCGGGTCCGGCAAGACCACCCTGCTGCGGGCGCTGAATCGCCTGCACGATGCGACGCGCGGCATCCGCGTGGCGGGCCGGGTGCTGCTGCACGGGGCCGACGTCTATCACCCCAACCAGAACGTCCGCGAACTGAGACGGCGCGTCGGCATGCTGTTCCAGCGGCCGAACCCCTTCCCGCAAAGCATCCTGGAGAACATCACGGTGGGGCCGCGGAGCCATGGGCTGGCACGCGGCCGCCAGCTTCGTGACCTGGCGGAAGCCAAGCTCACCGAGGTTGGGCTGTGGAGCGCGGTCAAAGATCGCCTGGGCCACTCGCCTTTCTCGCTGTCCGGTGGCCAGCAGCAGCTGCTGTGCCTGGCACGCGCTCTCTCCGTGGAGCCCGAGGTGCTGCTGCTCGACGAGCCGACGTCGGCACTCGATCCGGGCAGCACGGAACACATCGAGCAGCTCATGGCGGAGCTGCGCCGCCACGTGATGGTGATTCTGGTCACCCACAACCTGCAGCAGGCCAACCGCGTCGCCGGCCATGTGCTGTTCCTGGCGGGCGGCGAGCAGGTGGAGTTTACGTCTGCTCGCCAGTTCTTCAGCGCCCCGGCCGACAAGCGCAGCCGGGACTACATAGAGGGCCGCCTGGGGTGACTGAAGCCACAGCTTCACCTTAATGAGTTTCCTCCCCACGGACCGGCCGGTCGGCCTCGTTCCATTCCCTTAGAGCTTCGCGCCACCGCGCCCACGAGTAACAACTACACCTGGAGAAGAAAGAGCCAA
>DATKQD010000129.1:0-6253 GCA_035532895.1 Chloroflexota bacterium | reverse complement strand
CCTCACCCTGCAACACCCCAACTGCGTGTTCCAACTGCTGAAGAAGCACTTCCAGCGTTACACGCCAGAGTTCGTCGAGCAAGCAACAGGCACGCCCAAGGAGCTCTTTCTCAAGGTGGCCGAGACGCTGTGCGCCAACTCCGGCCGGGAGCGTACCTCGGCCTTTGCCTACGCGGTGGGCTGGACGCAGCATACGGTAGGTGTCCAGCTCATCCGCACCGCCGCCATCGTCCAGCTGCTGCTGGGCAACATCGGCCGGCCGGGCGGCGGCATCATGGCCCTGCGTGGCCACGCCAGCATTCAGGGCTCGACCGATATTCCCACCTTGTACGACCTGCTGCCCGGCTATCTGCCCATGCCGCACGTGGAGGATACGGATCTCGAGACGTACATGGCCAGCCACCACTCTCAAACTGGCGGCTGGGGCAACTTCCGCGCGTACACAGCCAGCCTGCTTAAAGCCTATTACGGCGACAATGCCACCGCGGCAAATGGCTACCATTTCGACGCCCTGCCGCGCATAAACATGGACCACTCCACGTACACCAGCATGCTGGGCATGCTCGATGGGCAGGTGAAAGGCTTCTTCCTGCCTGGTGAGAACCCGGCCGTGGGCTCGGCCAATGGCAAGTTGCAGCGCCGCGCCATGGCCAAGCTTGACTGGCTGGTGGTGCAGGACCTTTATGAAACAGAGAGCGCGGCCTTCTGGTACGCCTCGCCCGAGATTGAATCGGGCGAGTTGCGGACGGAGGACATCCCAACGGAGGTGTTCCTGCTGCCGGCCGCCTCGCATGTGGAGAAGAGTGGCTCCTTCACCAACACTCAACGCCTGCTGCAGTGGCACCACGCGGCCGTTGAGCCCAAAGAAGATTGCCGCTCGGACCTGTGGTTCTTCTACCACCTTGGGCGGATCATCCGCGACAAGCTGCGTGGCTCGACCGACCCGAGGGATCGCGCCATCCTCGACCTCACCTGGGATTACCCCACCCAGGGCAGCATGGCCGAGCCGGACGCCCAAGCCATCCTCAAGGAGATCAACGGCTGGAAGAAGGGCGGCAAGCCGCTGAGCGCCTACACCGAACTGAAGGACGATGGCAGCACCACCTGCGGCTGCTGGATTTACACCGGCTGCTATGCGAACGGTGTGAACCAGGTGCAGCGCCGGAAGCCAGGCCAGCAGCAGAGTTGGGTCGCCCCGGAATGGGGCTGGGCCTGGCCGGCCAACCGCCGCCTGCTGTACAACCGGGCTTCGGCCGATCCGGAAGGCAAGCCCTGGTCCGAACGAAAGCGCTATGTGTGGTGGGACGAGGCGAAGGGCTCCTGGGTTGGAGAGGATGTTCCTGACTTCACCAAAAAAAAGCGCCCAGACTATCGGCCCCCGGCTGGCGCTACGGGCGACGCGGCGCTGGCCGGGAATGCGCCCTTCATCATGCAGGGCGATGGCCGCGGCTGGTTGTATGCGCCCAGTGGCATCGTCGACGGCCCGCTGCCGGCCCACTACGAGCCCAGCGAGTCTCCTGTCCGCAACCCGCTGTACCCAGTGCAGGCCAACCCGGCCCGCCAGCAGTATCATCGGCCCCTCAACCCGGAGAACCAGGGCGATGGCGAGTACCCGTTCATCATGACGACGTACCGCGTCACCGAGCACCACACCGCCGGCGGCATGACTCGCTACCTGCCGGTGCTGTCGGAGTTACAACCGGCCATGTTCTGCGAAGTGAGCCCCGAGCTGGCACGGCAACGTGGCCTGGAGAATGGCGGCTGGGCCACCATAAGCTCCGCGCGCGGATCCATCGAGGCGCGCGTACTGGTGACGGATCGCATCCAACCTCTGACGGTCGAGGGTAAGCGCGTTCACCAGGTGGGTCTGCCCTATCACTGGGGCAGCAAGGGACTGACCACCGGCGATTCGGCCAACGACCTGTTCTCGGTGGTGCTCGATCCCAACGTGCACATCCAGGAGGTCAAGGCCTCAACCTGCGACTTGCGGGCAGGAAGGAGGTTGCACTGATGGCGATAAGCGAGCGGGTAGGCTTCTTCACTGACAGCAGCATCTGCATCGGCTGCAAGGCCTGCGAAGTGGCCTGTAAGGAGTGGAACAACGTCCCCGTAAACGAGCTCGCATTCCTGGGCAGCTCGTACGACAACACTGGCACACTGGGCGCCAACACCTGACGCCACGTTTCCTTTGCCGAACAAGACGGCACCGACGGCCTGCGCTGGCTGATGAACTCGGACGTATGCAAGCACTGCGCCGAAGCCGGCTGCCTGGACGTGTGCCCTACCGGAGCGATCTTTCGAACTGAGTTCGGGAGCGTGGTGGTTCAGGCAGAGGTGTGCAACGGCTGTGGGTACTGCATCCCTGCGTGCCCCTTCGGTGTTATCGAGCGGCGCGATGGCTTTGAGGAGCGCAGCGATCGCGGGACGGCGCAAAAGTGCACGCTCTGTTACGACCGGCTGAAAGGCGGGCTCGAGCCAGCCTGCGCCCAGGCCTGCCCTACGAAATCCATCCAGTTTGGCCTGCTCAGTGAGCTTCAGCCACGAGCCCAGCGGCGCGTGGCCGAGCTGCGCGCCCAGGGCCACGCCGATGCGCGTTTGTACCTGGCGGACGAGCGCGACAACGCCATCGGCGGCGCCGGGGCCTTCTTCCTGCTGATGGATGAGCCCGCGGCCTACCGCTTCCCAGAGCAACCGTTGGCTGCTACGCGCCGCCTGGGCGGTATGTGGGCCTCTGCGGCCGCCGCCATGGCCGCCCTCGCTGTAGGCGTGGCCGCCGCGGCCTTAGGAGAACGCTGATGATCGATACGACACCCACCACGTCGGTCGCGGCCCCGCCTATGGGGACCGAAAAGGAGACGCCGCTTCCTGTTCGACCGCGCAGCAGGTCCGCGCCGTCGAACACCTACTATGGCCGGCCCGTCCTGAAGGCTCCAGTCTGGAAGGATGCCGTTGGGCTGTACTTCTTCACTGGTGGCCTGGCTGGTGCCGCGGGGGCATTGGCCTTCGGCGCGCGCCTGGCCGGCAAGCACGAACTGGCCCGCGGCGCTCGGCGGCTGGGCCTCGTAGCCGCCAGCGCCAGTGCGCCGTTGCTCATCGCCGATCTCGGGCGCCCGGAGCGTTTCCTGAACATGCTGCGCGTATTCAAGCCAACCTCGCCCATGAGCGTCGGTACCTGGCTGCTGACATCGTTTAGCGGCGCCAGCGCACTGGCCAACCTGGCTGCCACGGCCGGCGGTCTGGGGCCCATCGGCGCCGCCGCCGATGCGGCCAGCGCTGTGCTGGGTCTACCCCTCAGCACGTACACCGCCGTGCTTTTGGCCGATACTCAGGTGCCCGTGTGGCACGAGGCGCGTATGGCCCTTCCAATGGTCTTCGCCGCTTCGTCCGCGGCCAGTGCCGGCGCCTCAAGCTGCTTGTTTACGGCACCCAAGGATGCCCGCCCGGCTCGCCGCCTGGCCGTCTTCGGCGCCCTGGTCGAGTTGGCCAGCTTCGCAGCCATGGAGGTTCAGCTTGGCCACCTGGCGAAGCCTTACAAAGTCGGCGCGCCGGCCAGGTTAGCCCGCACAGCCCAAGCGTGCACCGCTGCCGGCGCAGCCCTGTTGCTTGCGGGAACTCGTTCGCGGCGCCGGGCCACGGCGGGTGACCTGGCCCTGATCGCCGGTACCATGGCCGAGCGCCTGGCTATCCTCCGCGCTGGGCCCGAGTCTGCCCATGCCACCTCCGGCGTGAATACCATCCACTCCTGAAATGCGGGCGCCGGGCGTTGCGGGGCGGCTGGCGTGACCCCGCCTCCCGCCATAGTAACCGCGGGTCGCGACGGGCGGCAGCGCGGGCATGGTAGTGTAGGGCCGCGAGGAAGCCATGCAAGCGAAAGGCGAGCTGTTCTGTGTTGCGCATAGCGGCCGTAGGCCACGGCCATGCCGCTGATCACACGGCAGATCGGAGCTTGCTTCGCCGCGGAGGCCAGCGGGCTGGATCTGCGCCAGCCGCTCACTCCGGAAGATGCGGCCGCGATTCACGCGGGCATGAACGAGTTTGCTGTTCTGGTCTTCCACAACCAGCCCCTCACAGACGAGCAGCACCTCGCCTTCAGCCGTGCACTGGGCCCTCTCGAAGATGCGGTCGGCACCAGCCTGCGCGAGCCGGATCAGCAGCGGCTGCCGCCCACCTTTGCTGACGTATCCAATCTGGATAGAAACCAGCAGGTGTTCCCCCTGGACGACCGCCGGCGCCTGTTCGCCATTGGCAACAGGCTATGGCACTCGGACAGCTCATTCAAGGTGGTGCCAGCCAAGTACTCGCTGCTGCGGGCCGTGCGCATCCCAGCGAGTGGTGGGAACACGGAGTTTGCCGATATGCGCGCCGCGTATGACGCGCTGGATGAGCCAACGCAAATTCAGGTGGAGGATTTGATCTGCGAGCACTCGCAGATATTCTCCCGCCAGCAGCTCGGCTTCACCGACTTCACCGCGGAGGAGCGCGAGCGCTTTCGGCCCGTGCGGCAGCGGCTGGTGCGAGTGCATCCGGCGACCGAACGTAAATCGCTGTTCCTCGCCTCGCATGCTGGCGGCATCGTGGGCTGGCCGGTGCCGGAGGCTCGTTGCTTCCTCTACGAGCTGGTGGAGCACGCGACGCAGCGCCGTTTCGTGTACGCGCATACGTGGCACCAGGACGACCTGGTGATGTGGGACAACCGCCGCACCATGCACCGCGGCCGCCGCTACCCGGCCGACGAGCCGCGCGACGTGCGGCGGACCACCCTTATAGGCGATGGCCCAACAGCCGAGCAGGTGCACTGACCTTCATCCCCTAGCCGGCGCGGCCAGCAAACCACGTCAAAGAGACACCATCAAGAAATTCAACGGGAGGGCTTAGGCAGGAGTGATCAGAATTTTCGAGGCAGGCGATCGGGAATACGAGCTGGTGGAAGGCTGGGGCCACTTGCCAGAAGGGTGGCAGTGGGGCCAGGTGGCGGGCGTCGCCTGCGACTCGCACGATAACGTGCACGTGTACACGCGAACCGAGCATCCGTACATGATTTTTGATCCTTCGGGCACCATGGTGGAGCACTGGGGTGAGGGCGTGCTGGATAACGCGCACAGCCTGACCATCAACGCCGACGATTCAGTGTTCATCCTCAGCCATCGCGGCCACTTCATCCTGAAGTACGACAAGGACCGCAAGCACGAGATGACGCTCGGCAAGCAGGGCGAGCACTCGGATACCGGCTACACGGAGGAGGGCCGAGTACCCGCGGCACCGTGGTCATCCGGTGGCGGCCTGCCCATTACCAACGGCGTAGGCTTTGGCGGGCCACCGTTCCACCAGCCAACCGCGGTGGCACTCGCCAGCAACGGCGACATCTTCGTATCCGATGGCTATCGCAACAGCCGCGTGCACAAGTTCACGGCCGGCGGGCAGCTCATCAGGTCCTGGGGCGAGCCGGGCCACGCCAAGGATTTGCGCAATTCCAAAGAGGGCCCTGGCCTGTTCCACACCCCGCACGGCATTTGGGTGCACGAAGACCGCGTATTTGTGCTCGATCGGGAGAACAACCGCATCCAGATATTCACCACCAACGGCGATTTCCTGGACATCTGGACCGGTTTCGACCGCCCCACCGACATCTTCGTGGACAAGCAGGGCATCATGTATGTGTCCGAGTTGGAGGACGCCATCAGCATTTTGGACCTGCAAGGTAACGTGCTGGGCCGCTTTGGCAGCGATCGCAGCCACGTTCCCGGCCGCTTCTGGGGCCCCCACACTGTTTGGGTCGACTCCAGCGGAAGCATCTATGTGGGCGAGGTGCTTGAGGGCCAGCGCATCCAGAAGTTCGCCCGCAAGAAGTAGGGCCTGCTCGGCCCAATCCGCCGCGGTGGCGAGTGGCTCCTGCCGCCTCCCACCGCGGCGCTGGGCTTGACCTGGTTTGCGCGCGTAGGCTATCGTGGCGCGCAGTACAAAAGCGCTTCACGTTCACAGGAGTCCTACTCATGCTGACCACCCAAGAAAACGAGCTCATTACCCGCACCGGGCCTGGCACACCCATGGGCAACCTCATGCGGCAGTACTGGCTGCCCTGCATGCTCTCCAGCGAGGTCCAGGCCGATGGCGATCCGCTCAGGGTGATGCTGCTGAGCGAGCGGCTCATCGCCTTCCGCGACAGCAACGGACAGGTTGGCCTGCTGGCGGAATCGTGCCCCCACCGCGGAGCATCACTGTTCTTTGGCCGCAACGAGGAATGCGGCCTGCGCTG
>DATKQD010000128.1:0-19011 GCA_035532895.1 Chloroflexota bacterium | reverse complement strand
GCGCAGCGGCTACGGCCGTGCGAGCGCGTTTCACGGGCGCGCTCAATTGCAGGCTGGGGATTGTGGCTCAGCGGAGGCCGGCGAAGAGGTCGTGCTCCAGTTCACCCTCGGGGATGTGGTTTTCTACTAGCGAGCGGGCGAGCTGGTACTCCTCCCAGGGATAGAGCTCACGCGTCACATCGTCGGGGATGCGGAACCAGGAGCCCTGGTGCGGGTCGATCTGGGTGGTGTGGGCCAGCAGCGCGGCGCGACGCCGGCCGAGGTACTCGCTCACGTCGATCAGCGTAGTGGTGCGATCTTCTTCTTCGGGTAGGCCGCGCTCTTTGCGGCGCTCCATCCAGCGGCGGAATGGGTTCTCCTGGCCGCGCCCCTCGAAATAGGGCGCCAGCGCTTTCATGCGGCGCACGGAGCGGCCGGTGTAGTACATCTTGAGTGGCTGCCAGGGTGCGCCGGCTTCCGGATACTGCTCGGGGTCTGCCGCGGCGTCAAACGCGGGACCGGATATCTCGTATACGCGCACGTGATCGGGATGGCCGTAGAACTGGCGGTCCTCGTCGTACGTGATGATGACCTGCGGCCGCTCAGCACGGATCACCTTAACCAGGCGCCCCACGGCCTCGCTGAGTGGGGCATTGTGGAAGTTGTCTGGCCGGCTGTTCCAGTCGGTCTTGGGCATGCCGGAGTCGTGGTAGCCCAGCAGGTAGTACGCATCGTAGCCGATGACCGCGGCGCTGGCCGCCAGCTCCTGCGCCCGGAGCGACTTGAGATTCTCCTTCACCCAGGGGCGGTTCATGGCACGGTTGAGGATGTCGCCGGCTTCGCCGCCCGTGCACGTGACCAGGACGGTGCGCACGCCCTCGTCCGCGTACTTGGCTACGGTGCCCGACCCTTTGGACGCTTCGTCGTCCGGGTGGGCGTGAATGGTCATCAAACAGAGGCGGGGGGATTGCTCGGTTGTATTCATGCTGTCATCTGTCATCGCTTGTCGTTCCGGTTTGGGCGCACACTCCAGCGGCGCACCGTCTTACGATATCGCGCCGCGTCGCGCGGCCGTGGCGAGCGGGGCCGCGGCGGAACCCCGCGGCGTGGTGTTGGAGCCGTTGCCGGAGGAGGGCTGCGAGCCGGACCCGGCTGGCGTGCCAGCCAGCGCATCCAGCAGGGCAGCGAGCTGCGCCCGCCAGCCCTCCGGCTCGGTGGCTGAGGCCAGGATCCGCAGGTGCAGCTGCTGCGTGCCCAGGCGGAGGGCTGGGCCGAAGCGGCGCGCCAGACCGGCGCGATCGAAGCTGGCGCCCTCACGCAGGATGAGCTGGATTTCGTCCTGGCGCCTCTTGATTACATCTACCCCCGCGGACAGCGCCGCAAGTTTGAGGTCCAGCAGGAAGAACAGGTTCGCGGCGGGCACGGGCAGCGGCCCGAAGCGATCGCGGATCTCCTTATGCAACGCAGCCGATTGTCCTACAGTCGTGACCAGCGCCAGGCGTTGATACAGGTTCATTTTCTGGGCCAGGTCCGCGACGTAGTCATCCGGGATCAGCGCATCCAGCCCCACATCGACGGTCACGCTGTCCTTGCGTGTGGGATCGGGCATGTCTTCGCCCTTTAATTCCTGGATGGATTCCGCCAGCAGTTTGCAGTAGAGGTCGAAGCCCACCGTGTTCATCTGCCCGTGCTGCTCCGGCCCCAGCAAGTTGCCGGCGCCGCGAATCTCCAGGTCCTTCATGGCGATTTTGAAGCCAGCGCCAAGATCGGTTGTCTCGAAGATGGTACGCAGACGCTTCTCGGCCTGGTCGGTCATGGGCACATCATCCTTGAAGAGCAGGTATGCGTAGGCCTGCACGGTGCCCCGGCCAACGCGACCCCGCAGCTGATACAGCTGGGCCAGCCCCAGTTTGCCTGCTTCGTTGATGACGATGGTGTTGACATTGGGGATATCGAGCCCGTTTTCGATGATGGTGCTGCAGACCAGTACGTCGTACTCGCCACGCTCGAACTGGTACATCACTTTTTCCAGCTGGCCCTCGTCCATCTGGCCGTGGGCCCCCATAAAGGTCGCTTCGGGCACCAGCTTGCGCAGGCGCTGGATAGCCGGCGCCATCGTTTCCACCCGGTTGTGCACGTAATACACCTGCCCGCCACGCTTCACTTCGCGCAAAATGGCGTCACGCACCACATCGTCGCGGTAGGGCTCGAGGTAGGTCTTGATGGGGTGCCGGTATTCCGGCGGGGTTTCGATGACGCTCATGTCGCGCACGCCGACCATGGCCATGTTCAGGGTGCGAGGGATAGGCGTGGCGGTCATGGTGAGCACATCCACATCCTGGCGGAGCTCCTTCAGCCGCTCTTTGTGCATCACACCGAAGCGCTGCTCTTCGTCGATGACGAGCAGCCCCAGGTCCTTGAAATGCACGTCCCGCTGGAGAAGGCGATGCGTGCCAATGAGCACGTCCACACCGCCCAGACGCAAATCCTGCACCACCCGTTTCTGGTCGGCGGGCGATCGGAAGCGGCTCAGCATCTCTACCTTCACCGGGAAGGCCCTCACGCGCTCGCTGAAGGTGTGGAAGTGCTGCTCGGCCAGCACGGTGGTGGGTACCAATACGGCCACTTGTTTGCCCGCCGTCACCGCTTTGAAGGCGGCGCGCAGAGCCACCTCGGTCTTGCCGAAGCCCACATCGCCGCACAGCAGGCGGTCCATGGGGCGGGCACGCTCCATGTCCTCCTTGATCTCGGCGGCAGCCTGCAGCTGGTCCGGCGTCTCGATAAAAGGGAAGCTCGCCTCCAGCTCGTCCTGCCACGGCGCGTCCGGGGGAAAGGCGAAGCCGTGGCTCATCTCACGCCGCGAGTAGAGCGCCAGCAGCTGCGCCGCCAGGTGCACGATGGATTGCTTGACGCGGCTCTTGGCCTTCTCCCAATCGGCCGTGCCGAGCTTGCTGAGGGCGGGCTTGGCGTCGCCCACACCCACGAAGCGGCTGATGCGGTCGATCTGCTCCACGGGGACAAAGAGCTGATCGGTCCCGGCGTAGTGCAGCACCAGGTATTCGCGGCCGATACCCTCGAGCTCCCGCCGCACCAGGCCGGCGTAGCGGGCCACGCCATGCTCGACGTGCACCACGAAATCGCCCGGTGCGATGTCGGACAGCACCATCGCCGGCGCGGTGGCTTTGGCCGCCAGCGACCGTTTGGGCTTGGCCCAGCCGAACAGCTCAATGTCCGTGAGCAGGTCCAGGTGCAGATCGGGATTGCGCCAGCCTTCTTTCAGGGCGCCGGTCAACAGGGTAAGGGCGCCGGGCTCCGGCAGGGCAGTGAGGTCCTCCAGCGGGGGGGCGATGAGCTGCTCCTCCGCCAATTGGTCGCTCAGGCGGATTGACTGGAGGCTCAGCAGCACCACCCGATCGCCGTCGGCCAGCCACTTCTTGACCTCGGCAGCGGCGGATTTCAGCTTGCCGCCGTAGGAGCTGGCGACACGAAAGCCCAGGTCCACGTTGGCCGTGGGCCCGGCGGTGAGCCGCAGCGTGGGAGCGCCAGCTGCCAGCACCTCGGGCCAGGTGAGGTAGGGCCGCGGCAGGCCCTCGGGGAGATCACCCTCCCGCGCCAGCTCCGCCCGCGCTTCGTCGGCCTGAGCAGCCAGGTTGGCCATCTGCCGGGCCAGCGCGCCCTCTTCGGCCAGCAACACCAGCCCCTCGGGGGGCAGGTAATCCAGCAGCGAGGCGGCCCGGGGAAAGAGGAAGCGCAGGTAGAAATCGGCGTCGTCCACCTTCTGGTCCGCGGCGATGGCGTCCAGTGCCTGGCGCCAGCGGCCGGCTTCCTCCTCACGGCAGCCATCAAAGTTCAGGCGGTCCAGCAGTTCGCCGGCCCGTTCGGCAGCGCCGGCCGGCACCTCCCGCACAGGCGTGAAGGTGGCCGTTTGCAGCTGGCCCGCGCTGAGTTGGGTGGTGGGGTCGAACAGACGTATGGATTCGATCTGGTCGCCCCAGAATTCGATGCGCACGGGTTGCGCGTGCGCTGGCGGGAAAACGTCCACGATGCCGCCCCGGCGGGTGAAGGTGCCAGGTTCCTCCACGACGGGCACGGCCTCAAAGCCCATGTGATACCACTCGCGCAGCAGGGCATCGGGCGTGATGATCTGGCCCTGCTGCAGGGTGAATACTTGCGCCGCGAACTGGTCCGGCGGGGTGACCCGAGGGAAGAGCGCCGCGGCAGAGGTAATGACCAGCGGCCGGAACCAGCGCCCCTCGTGTTTGGGTTGCGTTTTCAACTCAGCCAGCACCGCTGCGCGGGTGCGAAGGGTATCCGGCCGGGCGCTGCCGGCATCGTAGGGCTGCCCCTCCAGTTCGGGGAAAAGGAGCGCCGAGGCCGGTTCGAGGCTCCATTGGTGCAGCTCGTCAAACGCCTGGCGCGCGCGCTCAGCCTCAGACAGCACGGCGACGATGGGGCGCTTGAGGGCTACCTGCAGCCCTGCGAGGATGAAGGGCAAGCTGGCCGCTGGCACACCGCCCACGGCATCGTCGCCGGTCTTGGGGCCGGTGCCCTGCTTGAGTGAGGCGACCAGTGCCTGGAATGCGGGCGCCTGCTGGAGAGCCGGCAGGAGCCCATACAGCGCCATCGGAGGGCTTACGCCTGCCGGCTGGCGGTGGGGCTCGCTGGGGCGGCAGCGGTGCGCCCGTTGTAGCGGTCCATCGCCTGATCCAGGCTGCCCCGCAGCACCAGCTGCACCGCGTCCGCCGCGGCTGGAATGAGCGCGGCGAGCTCCTCCTCCTCGGCCTTGGAGAAGTTGTCCAGCACGTGGCCGATGACCACCTCCGGCACATGGGGTGGGCGGCCCACTCCCAGCCGGAGGCGGGCGAAATCCTGCCGGCCGCCGAGTGCCTGCATGATGGACTTGAGGCCATTGTGGCCGCCGGAACTGCCGCTAGGGCGCAGGCGAAGGCGCCCAAAGGGCAGGTCGATGTCATCGCACACGACCAGCAGCCGCTCCAGGGGTACGCGGTAGTAGTGCGCAACCGGGCCGACGCAGAGACCGCTGTCGTTCACAAACGTGTGCGGCTTCAGGAGATATGTCGCTAGGCCGTCCAGTTTGCCGATCGCCAGCTTGCCCTTGGCTCGCTGATGGTCGAATCGGACGCCCTGGCGGCGCGCCAGCTCATCCAGGACGCGGAAGCCCACGTTGTGTCGGTTGCGTTCGTACTGGCGGCCTGGATTGCCCAGCCCGACCACCAGCCACGCTGCGCCGGCCTGGTCCGCGGGCACAACCGTGCCCCGATCTCGCCCCCACAGCCGCTGGATCACCTAAAAAGAGTAGCGGTCCCGATTCGCACCGGTGCTGTGAGATGCGCACTGAAGTGCAGTGGCGATATCTACGCGGCTACCTGGCTGGCCACGAGGTCCCCCATGTCGCTGGTGTGGGTGGCCTTGGCGCCGGGCGCGGCGAGGTCCGCGGTGCGGTAGCCCTGGTCCAGCACGCGTTGGACGGCCTGCTCGATGGCGGCAGCGGGTGCTTCGAGCTGGAACGTCAGGCGCAGCATCAGCGCGGCACTGAGGATGGCTGCCAGCGGGTTGGCGATGCCTTTGCCGGCGATGTCCGGCGCCGTGCCGTGAATGGGCTCGTACAGACCGAAGGTGCCCTGGCCAGTGCTGGCTGATGGGAGCAGGCCCATGGATCCGGTGAGCTGCGAGGCTTCGTCGGTCAGGATGTCGCCGAAGGTGTTCTCCGTCACGATGACGTCGAACTGGCGTGGATCGCGCACCAGCTGCATGGAGCAGGTATCCACCAGCATGGAGCTGAACTCCACCTCGGGGTAGCGCTTGGCTACCTCGCCTGCAGTTTGCCGCCACAGGCGCGAGGTGGACAGCACGTTCGCTTTGTCCACCGAGGTGAGCTTCTTGCGGCGGCCACGGGCCAGCTCGAAACCGGTCACCAGGATGCGTTCGATCTCGGGGCGGGAATAGGCCATAGTGTCCACCGACCTGACCATGCCGCCGGGCGTCGTCCAGACCTTACTCGGTTTGCCGAAGTAGAGCCCGCCGGTGAGCTCGCGCACCACCACGAGGTCTGTCCCGCGCAGCACGTCTTCCTTAATCGGCGAGGCGCTCAGCAAGCTTGGCACGACCTTCACCGGCCGGAGGTTGGCGTACAGCTTGAAGCCGGAGCGCAGCCGAAAAAGTGCCTGCTCCGGCCGCACTTTGGCCTGAGGATCGTCCCAGCGAGGGCCCCCCACGGCGCCAAACAGGATCGCGCTGGCCCGCTTACAGAGCGCGAAATCCTCCTCGCGCAGCGCCGTGCCGTGGGCATCCATGGCGGCCCCGCCGACCAGCGCCTCGCGGAATTGAAAATCCAGCTTGAATTTGCCGCCGAGCGCCTTCAGCACTTTGATCGCCTCGCGGCACACCTCCGGCCCGATGCCGTCGCCCGGTAGGACTGCAATGTTGAGCATTCCACCAGAATACCGGGCGTCAGGTTTGGGAGCTGGCTCCGGGCAGCCGGCTCGGGAGCAGCAGCAGGGCGAAGGCGAGCGTGCTGATGGGCGTCAGGAACGAGTAGGCCAGCGGCGCCTGGCAGAGAAACTGCCAGGTCAGCAGTTCGGCGCTGCCGATGGCGTAGGTCAGCAGCGCGGCCAGCTCGAACGGCAGGGAGTGTGTGGCCAGGCCGTAGATGGCACAGGGGACGGCCAGCCACGAAAGCAGCAGGCTCAGCCCCAGGAGGAGCCGCCGCCCAAGGCCCAGGCCAATGAGGGGCCGGGCGGTGCGGCGGAGTTGCCTCCAGGTGCGCGCTCGCTGAACGCTCACCTGAAAGTCGCCCCGCATGAAGCGCACAGCTCCGCCACTGGCCTTCAGTTGCTCCGCGAGCGCTGTCGCCGCCTCCAGCGTGGCGGGCGGTGCGCTGCTTGGAAGCCCGTGCAGCGCGGCCTGGCGCACCAAGAAGTAGCAGGGCGTCGCCAGCGCTGCGCGGGCGTGCGGCCGGTTGAGCCGGTCACCGGGAGCCGCGGCGAAGTACTGCTGCTCGGCAAAGGGGACCACCAGTCGGTCCCAAAAGCTCAGGCAGTGGGCGCGCGGCAGCAGGGCCAGCGCGTCGAGGCCACCGCGCAACGCGGTCCCCAGCGCCAGCTTCAACGCCGTGGCTTGATGCAAGGTGTCCGGTGTCGTGAACAGCAGCCATTCCGTTTGGATGTGGATCGGCGGCGGCCACGTGGGGCTCACGCTGGCGCCGAATTCGGTGGCGGCGGCCGCGGCTTGCGCATCGAGCTCGCCGGCCACGATCAGCTGGCGCGGAGCGGTGCTGGAGGCGAGCAGACTTTTCAGGTGGCTGGTCATCAGCGCCGCGCTCTGCCCGGCAGCCATAACCACGACGGTGACGCCGGGCCAGGTCGGCGGTTCCTCCTCGGTCGGCGCCAGCAGGGGTAGAAGCAGGTAGGTGCGCAGGCCGCCATAGTTGAGCAGTACATGCAGCCCGACCAGGGCGAAGTAGAGCGCCAACCCCTGCCACATCAGCACCAGCATACGCGCGCTGTGGCGCTGGATCGAGGCGCTACCGCTCGGGGAGGGCCTCAAGCAGTTCTCGCTGTTCGCGGTCGCGTCTGCCGCAAGCGTTGACAAGAGGGCGGCGCTTGGGGTAAGGATGGGTTGAGAAGGATGCGGGAGATGGACGCTGCGATGGTGTTGCCAGCGGCACACGCGGCGGGGCGGATGGCCGGACAGCACGCCCACACCGGGGCGGCGTTTCCGCCGGAGCGCGACTGCCCTCTGCCCAATGCCCACCGCCGGCTGGAGGAGGCGCACAAGGCGTGGCACCTGGCCGCGGAGGCCTACGCGCTGCCGGAGGACTTTCGGGCGCACAGCGAGGCCGCTCTCGCTGCGCTGCGGACCTGTTTGCTTATGGTGCAGCGTCGTACCCGAGCCCTGCTTGATTTCGAGACCTGGCACCGCTGCTGGCGCGAAGCGATCTCCGGCGACGAAGTGCTGGCCTGGCTGCTGCAGCCAGGCCGCGGGCGGCTGGAAGCGCACGAGTTGGACAGCGCCAGCAGCGCGGTGGCTCGGCTGTTGGTGGCCGACCATTTGCCGCCCCTGGCGGAGCTCTCCGTCCCCGTTTCACTGCCTACCCGCGAGATCGCCCTGAGCCTGACTGGGCTGGACATTCCGCGAGGCCAAAGCCCGGGCCAGCTCACCATCGAGCGGCGCTGGGCCATGCGGGGGCTGGAGAGCTGGGAGCTGCTGGAGGCGCTGGCCTACGGCTACGCCGCGACCGCTACCCTCCTGCAGGCCGCGCACGGGCAGCGGGCCGAGGTGGTGCGCGCTGGACCAACGCCCTCATTTCGGCGTCCGCTTCTTGGGCCGCGGCCGCTCGATTGCATGCGCGTGTCCACGGCCATGCGCACACTGCTGCTCAATTTGCGGACCGGCCGCCTGCAGGGACCACGGAGCCAGTGGATCGAGCGCGACGAGGAAACGGGCGACATGGTGGCCAGGCGGCTGGGCGGGCTGCGCCATCTGCAGCAGGCGCTGGCGCGGGCGGAGCAGGACCCGCTGTCACTCACCGCGAAGTACTTCGAAGACGCTAAGCGGGTGGTCGCGCGCGACAAGGCGCACCAGGAGACAGTGCGCCTGTACCTGCCCGCCGGCCACTGGGTGGACGTGGAGCAGACCGCTGATCATCTGTACAACAGCTATTCGGTATGGCTGACGATATCGCGAGAGATCGCCCGGCTCGAAGCGCGCGCGCTGATGCTGGTGTGCGCGGTGCCGGCCGCACCCAAGGTAGAGAGCGGGCGGCTCTTCCGCGCGCCGCTGCCACCCCGGCGGGAGGCGGTGGTCATGCTGGTGGAGGCGGCGGACGGCCGGCATCGCACCCTTACGGCGCCGTTCCAGCGCCGCGGCGAGCACATTCGCTTCGGCCGCACCCATGTTGAGACGGACGGCCGGCGCTGGCATCAGCTCGAACCCGTGCGTGAGCTTTGGCACAGATAATCAGGCAGAGTGATAATCGTCTACGACGCGGAGTGTCGCGGCGTAGAAACCCGGGGCGGGCGTTCGCGCAGCGAACGCGAGTTGCCGTACACTGCACCTCATCTCAACAGTTCAACGTACGGAGTGCACATGGCAGCGTCACTGGATAGCGTTCGTTCCGCGGAGCACCGCGAATTTGACCGGCTCTCAGCCTACCTGGAAAAGCTGGACCCGGATGGTTGGCAGGAGATTTCCTACTGCGCGGATTGGCCGGTGCTGCGCGTTGCCTCCCACATGAGCTCCAACGCCGTCATCACCCGAGGGCGGTTCGCCACCTGGTTCAAGGGCGAGGCGGCGCTCGGGCGCGAGGATTTCATGAAGATTTGGGGGCACTTCGACTCCCTGACCGCGCAGCAGATGGTGCCGGAGTTCAAAAAGGCGCACGGCGATTACCTGGCGCTGCTGGATACGCTGACCGATGAGCAGGCCAACACCGAGGTGGAAGCCTTCGCGGGCAAAGCCCCGGCGATGCGTTATGTGCTGGCCCGCCTCAGCGAGACGACCCTTCACGCCTGGGACATCTACGTTGGCCGGGACCGCACCGCCAAGCTGCCGGAGGGCGCGGTGGAGGCATTGCTGCCGATCCAGCGGGCGGCAACGCTGGATAAGACGCGCATCGAGAAGCTGAAGCCACGCGTCATTCAGTTTCGCACCACCAACCCCGCCAGCAGCTACGTGCTGGACCTCAGCGGCGACGCACCCGTTCTGAGCCAGGGCGAGAATAGTGCGGCTGAACTTTCTCTGGAGATGCCGGCGGAGCAGTTTTGCCGGTTGATGTACGGGCGCGACTACGTGCCCGGCGTTAAATCCGGCGTGAAGGTGCTGGGCGGTTCCGCGGACGACCAGGGGGCGCTGTTCCGGGCCTTCCGCTGAGTGGCCTGTACGCCTCAGTCGCGTCGATCATCGCGAGATGCGGCTGAGGCGTACGGAATAGCGGTATCGGTCGCCGCGCTGGTGGAAGCGGGCGAAGTCCACGGTGCGCCCGGCAGCGGTTTGCAGGCCCCGCTCCAGCACGAGGATGGGGCTGCCGGGCGCGATGTGCAGGCGAGCGGCAACATCGCTGTCCGCTGACACGGCGGAGATCGTCTCATAGCCAGCGGTCAGGTGAAAGTCGGGTCGCTCGTCCAGCAGCTGTATGAGCGAGTCACTGCTCAGGCGGGCGGGATCCAGCGCGCGGCCGATATCCAGCGGCAAGTAGTTCTCGATCCAGGTATCCGGCTCGTGGCTTCGGCTCAGGGAGCGGACGCGGCGGATGCGGAAGATGCTCAATCCGGCGGCGATGCCCAGCCGGGCCGCCACATCGGCCGGCGCTGGGGTTTCGTCGTGCTCCTCGGCTATAGTGCGGCCGAAGTCGCCCAGCAGCAGAACATCCTCCAGAAAGCCGTGCAGTTGCACAGCCGGGCGCGGCCGGATGTCAGCGGAGATGAAGGTGCCCCGGGCGCGGCGACGATCCACCAGGCCCAGCTCCGCCAGCACGCCGATGGCATTGCGCACCGTGACCCGGCTCACACCAAACACGCGCGCCAGCTCTTCCTCGGTGCCCAGGAGGGAGCCCAGCGGGTACACGCCGGAATAGATGCGCGCCTGCAGCACGTTGGCTATCTGGTAATAGAGCGGGATCGGCGAGCTGACCGCCAGAGCCCGCGGACCCTTGCCGACGGGTGAGGCTGGGGCCGTCTTGGCTCGGCGAGTTGGCGGGTCAAGCCGTTTCAATGCTTGGGCCATTCAAGAGGTCCGGGCGGGCCGCACGCGCATCGCCCGGCAATTGAAACACAGTGCCCCCGCCGAGAAGGCGCCACCTGGATAGTCGCGGGAGACGATGAACAGCAGGTGAGCGTGAGAGCGCTTCGGATATCATCAAGCGGTTATGGCTGAAGCACTCACGCTGAAAGCGCGGCCGCGCGACGCCCGGCGTAAACAGAACAAGGCCCTTCGCCGCTCCGGCTTCGTGCCGCTGAACGTGCATGGCAAGGGTGTGGAATCCCGACTTTTGGAAATCGAAGAGAGGGCGCTGCGGCACGCGCTGGAGCATGCCACCGGCAGCAGCATCATGACTTTGACTGTCGAGGGCGATGCGAGCAGCAGTGTGGTTGTGCGCACAGTGCAGCGTCACCCCGTGAGCGGCGCCCTCATCCACGCCGAGCTGTTCCAGGTACGGCTCGACGAGGTGATGCGCGCGCGGCTGCCGATTGTGTTGGTTGGCGAGGCGCCCGCCGTCAAACTCCACGAGGGGATGGTGCAACACCTCCTCGATGGGGTTACCGTGGCTGGCTTGCCGAGTGCGCTGCCGCACGCGGTGGAGGTGGACCTTTCGATCCTGACCGAGCTGGATCAAGCGGTCTTTGTGAAGGACCTCTCGGCCGGCCCGGGAGTGCAGATTCTCGACAATCCCGACGAGCTGGTGGTGAAGATTCAGCCGCCGCGCGTCACGGAGTCCGCGCAGGCTGCCGATGGCGAGAAACCTGCCGGCGATGAGGGCGCGGCCCAGCCTTAACCCGGCTGCCAGCGGGGTGAGCCCGCCATCGGCAGAAATGTGCCGCCGAACGGGCCGCGGCTTGTCGCTGGGTAGGACGGTCGTCACGCGGGCGGCGCAGTGCCGCGGGAAGCGCCCGCCGCGCACGGGCTCCGCATTGGGAGCACCAGACGTGCGCATATTGAGTCACGCTGCGGGGGCGGATTTACCTGCCCGGGGGACCTCCGCGCGGTAGGCCTCCGAACCACATGGCCCTGCTGCTGGACACACCGCCTCGCGAGCGGGGCTCATCAAGGCAGGTGAGCGATGCCGCTGCCCTCGCAGAGCATGGACAGGTCGTGGGTCTGAGGGCGCCGACGAGGGCTGGTGCCTCCCTCAGGGGAAGGGTCAGCTCAGGTTGAAGAGGCGCGTGGCATTGGCGCTGGTCTGCTCGGCCAGCTGGTCCAGCTCGACGCCACGTAGCGCGGCGACGCACTCGGCGGTGTAGCGCACGTTCGCGGGTTCGTTGCGTGTGCCGCGGCGGGGCACAGGGGCCAGGTAGGGGCTGTCGGTTTCCAGCACAAGCGCATCGGTGGGCACCCGGCGAGCCACGTCGGGCAGGTCGCGCGGGTTCTTGAACGTCACCGGCCCAGCCAGGGAAATGAAGAAGCCGAGGTCCAGGCAGCGCCGTGCGAAGTCCCAATCGCCCGAGAAGCAGTGCATGACGCCCCGCTTTGCCCCATGCTCGCGCAGCAGTTGGTACACCTCCTGGTGCGCCTCACGGTCGTGGACGATGAGCGGCAGCCGTAACTCCGTGGCCAGCTCAATCTGCGCCACGAAAGCGCGCCGCTGCTCTTCCGGGGTGCTGAGGTTACGGTAGTAATCAAGCCCGCATTCGCCCACGGCGACCATGCCCTCCGTTTGGGAGAGCGCACGCAGCTCGTCGAGCAGGGCAGGCGTGAGGTCGTGCGCGTCGTGCGGATGCAGGCCCACGCTGGCATACAGCCGGGGGCTGCCCACTTCGTTCGCCGGCCGCTGTGCGAGCCGTGCGGCGGCAGTACTGGTGGGCAGGTCGTACCCCACGCAGATGAGGGTAGCCACGCCCGCGTCACGGGCGCGTTGCAGCACCGCGGGCCGGTCGGCCTGGAAGTCCTGCACCTGCACATGACAGTGTGTATCGGTCAGCATCCGGTGGCCTATTTGCGCCGGTAGATGCGCCCCTGGCGCAGCAGCGATCCTTCCGCCACCAGCACCTCCAGCGCACCACGCACGCGATCGCGAGTCTCGCCTAACGCCTCGGCCAGCTCCTCTGCGCTGATCCGCGTGCCAGGCGCTTCGTCGAAAACCGCCCGGACGTTCAGCTCGGTGAGCTGGCGTGCGGAGGAGCGCAGCTCACGCCGCGAAAGCTGGTGTTCCGACAAGCGGGATCTCAGGCGCAGCAGCAGGTCTTCGAGTTCTCCCAGCCGGTCCATGATCACTTGTCGCGCCTCGCTGTCGCCCAACGGTTTCGCTTTGAGGCGCGCCGATGCCTGAGCGGCGGCTTCTTCCAAGGTATAGCCTTCGCTGAGGCTGGCTCGAATGTGCGCGATGCGCTCCAACGCTCGGTAGTCGTAGCGTCGCTGGCCGGGTGCTCCCAGCGCGCGCACCAATCCTTTGTCGGTCCAGTAACTGAGCTGCCGCACCGTCACCCCGCTCACCCGCGCCGCCTCGCCTACACTGAGGCGCAAGCGCTGCAGCACCTGTTCGCGAATTCCCAGCGACGACGGCACGCCGCGTCCGCCGTTCATCGTAGCCACATCAGGTCCACCGGGAGCGTGGAAGCACTGAATAGGGATCGCATGGATCTTCGCTTGTCATCCAACCGGCCGCAATTGTACGCGACGTGTGCCACAGCGCCGGCTCGGTAAATAAGCGGCGGGGCGCTGTTATACTGCTGCGGCAAGCGTGAAGCGTACTCCGGTTAAGGATCGCCGCCAGCGCAAGGCGCGCGGCAGCAGTGGCAGAACCACGATCCTGTTGTCCATTGTGGTGGTGTTCTCGGTGCTTGGTATTCTCCTGGTGGCCGCGCCGTTTGCTCTGGCGTTCGCGGCCTACAGCTACGCGGCGGGTGCACTGAACTCGCTTTCCGTCACCAGCCACCAGGCCACGTTCCAAACCAGCCGCATTTACGACCGTAACGGCAAGCTGCTGTACGAGTTTGTAGACCCTACCGCCGGCCGACGCACGGAGGTGCCGCTGCAGCAAATCCCGGTCAGCCTGCGCGACGCGACCATCGCCATCGAAGATAAGACCTTTTACACCAATCCCGGTTTCGATGTGAATGGCATACTGCGCGCGGCCTACGACGACATCGTGCATCACCGCATAGTGAGCGGGGCCAGCACGATCACTGAGCAGCTGGTCAAGCAGGTGTACCTTACGCCGGCGGTTAACCTGCAGCGCAAGCTCAAAGAGGTAGCTATCGCCTACACCCTGTCCAAGGAGAAGACGAAGGACCAGATCCTGCAGATGTACCTCAACCAGATCTTCTACGGGAATGATGCTGTAGGCATCGAAGCAGCCGCGGAATCCTACTTTGGCATCCCAGCCATCAAGCTCGACCTGGCGCAATCTGCCCTCCTGGCAGGATTGCCGCAATCGCCTACAGCCTACGACCCGCTGCAAAACCTGCAGCGGGCTAAGGTGCGGCAGCTGGAGGTCCTGAACCAGATGGTGGACCAAGGCTACGTTACCGACCAGCAGGCCCAGGCCGCCTACAACGAGAAGCTCAACTTCGCCAAGCAAACGCAGGCCATCCAGGCCCCGCACTTCGTCTTCTACGTGCGTGACTTGCTGGAGCAGAAGTATGGCGCTCGCTTTCTGTACCAGGGCGGCTTGCGAATCACCACCACGCTGGACCTCAACCTCCAGAATCAAGCACAGCAGATTGTCCAAAAGGATCTGAGCGCCACCGAGCTGACCGGCAAGAACGTGAACAACGCCGCCGTGGTGGCCATCGATCCCCACACCGGCGAGATTCTCGCCATGGTGGGATCGCGCGATTACAACCAAGAATTTCCTAACGGCACCATGGATGGCAAGTTCAACGCGGCGCTGGCGCCGCTGCAGCCGGGCTCGTCGTTCAAGCCGTTCGCCTACGTCACGGATTTCCTGAAGGGCCGCACCGCGGCCACTATCTGGGACGACAGCAAGGTCACCGATGAGTTTCCGAATTTCGATGGCACCTACTACCGGCCGGTGGATTACGACGGCAAATACCACGGCAAGGTGACGGCCCGCGTGGCGCTGGCCAACTCGCTCAACGTGCCCGCGGTCAAGGTCCTGAAGGATGCGACCATCCACTCCACTCTGCAAACCGCGCATGCCATGGGCATCAGCACCATCAACGACGAGAGCAACGTGGGGCTCTCACTGGTGCTGGGAGGCAATGCGGTGACCCTACTGGATATGACCTCGGCCTATGGTGTCTTCGCCAACCAGGGAGCGCGCGTACCGGCGCAGGCCATCCTGTCGATCACGGATAGCAGCGGCAAGGTGATTCAGCACTACACGCCACCACCGCCGGCACAGGTCATCCCGCCGGCCTACGCTTACCTGATCAGCAGCATCCTGTCTGACGACAGCGCCCGGTGCAGCCCCCAGGTGTGCGAATTTGGCCGCCACTCCGTCCTAGAGCTGCCGGACCGTCCCGCGGCGGTGAAGACCGGCACGACCGATCTGTTCAAGGCCAACTGGACGATTGGCTATACGCCCAATCTGGTGGTGGGAGTGTGGGCCGGAAACAGCAACAACGCATCCATGCGCAACGTCATCGGCATCGACGGCGCTGGCCCTATCTGGCATGACGTGATGGAGGCCGCGCTCAAGGGCACGCCGGCCCAGAATTTCACCAAGCCGCCCAATATCGTCACGGTGCGCGTGTCGAGCATCACCGGGCTGTTGCCGAACCCAGGTGAGCCCTCGTATGAGGAGGTGTTCGTCAAGGGTACAGAGCCCACAACGCGCTCCACCTACCTCGTGGCCACGCCCTCGCGCGACCAACTCATCGCCACCGCCACGGCAGTGTCGGCCTTCGCCACGGCCCGCGCCGAGGGCACCACGGTTCCGGCCGGCGTTTCACTCACGCCCCCAGCCATCCCCACGCTGGCGCAGACCCCTACGCCTTTGGCAGCGGCCAGCGGCACCCCCACACCCACGGCGCCGCCCGGCAGCCAGGCCACCGTAGTCATCAATACTGCCCCGGCGCAAGCCACGGTGCCGGGGGTTGTTGGGATGACACAGGCGCAGGCCGCCGCGGCGTTGCAATCGGCCGGCCTCAATACCGGCGCACTCACCTACAACAATCAAGGCAGCGTGGCCGTGGGTCAGGTGAGTGCCCAGAGCCCGGCCGCTGGAACCAAGCTGGCGCCCGGTTCGCCTGTCGCCCTTACGATTCGGGGCAGTTGAGCGGGTGGGTCCTGCGCCAGGCGGTGCGGGCTTGCCACGACCGGGTACATGGCTCTCAGGCGGCCCCAGGGCGCGTTAGGCAGCAGTAACGGCGGCGCTGGTCAAGGCCGCGCGGCGGCGGGGCGACTGGTCGTAGAAGAGCTTCATCAGTGCCTCGCTCAGCTTGCCGGCGTGATGGCGGCGGGGGTCCTCGGTGTCGATGACGTCCATTTCAACCAGGCGCAGGTCCTGCAGGTCACCCGCCAATGGGCCGGAGCAGCGCACCAGCTGGCTGCCCCATAGCGGCGGAAGCGTGAGCGATACATTGTCGTTCGCGACCACATAATCGAACAGGCCGCTGCCGGCATGGGACTGCAGCAGCTTGACCTGCTCCAACACGTCGCCGCCAGCCGGATCTTCTGCCTCGCTGGCGACGTTGCCCACAAACACTTTCAGAGCGCGGCTGGCGAGCAGCGCCTCGTGTATGCCAGGGATCAGCACCGTGGGCAGCACGCCGGTGAGCAAGTTGCCAGGCCCAATCACCACCATGTCGGCTTCGCGAATGGCGCGCACAGCGTCGGCATAAGCCACCACTTCTGCTGGCTCGATTCTTACCAGGGGCTCCGTGGGCGCGGGGGCCGGGCAGGCACCATCCGCGTCGCCTTCGGCCTGCACCACCAGGCGTACCGTGCTCAGCGTGCTGGGGAGGATTTGCCCTCGCACGGCCAGTACGCGGCCAATCTCCCGCAGGGCCTTTTCGAACGAGCCGGTGATGTGGGCCAGAGCCACAATAAACAGGCTGCCGAAGCTGTGGCCCTCCAGGCCTGATTCGGCGCCAAAGCGGTAGAGGAACAGCCGGCCCATCAACGGCTCCTCGTCCGACATGGCGACGATGCAGTCGCCCACGTCGCCGCCGGGCAGAATGCCGAAGCTCTCATCCCAACCGGCGGTGCCTCCTGCCGGCTCGGCCACCGTGACAACGGCTGTGAGGTTGGAGGTGTATTCTTTCATGCCGCGAAGCACGCTTGAGAGCCCCGACCCCGCGCCAATCGCGACCACTCGTGGGCCGCGGGGCAGTTTGCGCCGCCGGTAGATCATCTCCGCCACCTGGCTGCGAGGGCCGGGCAGCACGACCGAAAGCAGCGAGCGGCTGAGGCGCAGCAGGCTGATGACCACCACGATGAGCCCGATGCCCACAATGATGACGGCGCGCTCCACGCGCGGGATGAACTGCAGTGTAGTGGCCGCCACCGCCGTGCTGGCAGTGCCTTCGAGCCGAACCGCGCGCAACACGTACAGGGCCACCAGGCCGGCTCCCAGTGAAAAGCCCACGACGCCGAGGAACAGCAGAATCAGCCAGCGTTTGATATTCATCCCGGGCACCAGCCATTTCATACGCCGGCCCGCCACGCCCGGGAATCGCGGGGCATACGTCGCTCAGCCGCCACCTTTTCTGCCGCGAAGTTGACGCTCAGCAAGTGCTGAGCCACCACTGGCCGCTTGCTCGACCTCGCGCGCTTGCGGAGGTTCGCTGCCATCTGGCTGGATACTGGGTCGGCACCCTGCCGAGGCCGGGAGGACAGCTTGCCAGGGGAGAGTTCAGCGTACAACCGTCAGCCATTGGGTAGTTCGAGGGCGAACTGTGCCTTGCGGGCCGAATGTGTCCATGGGGGCTGGTAGGGACGGCTTGGCCCTGCGCCTGCCCTGAGTGCGCTGTTCGGCGAAACGTCAGTTCGCCTGGCGGGGGCTGGGGGCCAAGGCTACGCGGCGGGTAAGCTCACGCGGATCCTTGCCGCCGCTGAGGTTGAAGACGAGCATGCCCAGCAGGATGAGCGCTATGAGCGGGATCATGGCGATGGCCATCAATATCCCAGCTAAGCAGAGAACGCCAATCAGCCCCAGGTGCACCAGCTTCGCCATATGCCTCCTTCTGCGCGCCTAAGCGATACGCGCCTGAGCGCCGTGCTCCGCTAACGCCTTCTGCAGGCGCTGGTGCACGGTGGTGAGCCGCGTGCGCGCTCGATTGCGTGCGCGCTGTGCATCCTCCGCCTGCTCGGCGTCTGCCGCGGCGACGGCAGCGCAGTAGTCATCGCAGGCGTGCACCAGTTCCGCCACCGCGAGCTCTTCGTCGGCCAGCAGGGCGACCAGCCAGCTCGAGCCTGACTCTTCGGGCGCCACGGAGGTTATGATACCGCCGTTCAGTTCCCTTCAGGCCGCTAGATCAGCGACCGCCGCCTCTGAGCGTAAGTCGCCCAGGCTCAGGCTGAGGCCGCCCCGCAGGTGTTCCTTGAGCAGCAGCAAGACTGTCAGGCCAACCAGCGTACCGCCGATGAGCGTGACGGCGCGAAAGATGAGGATGCCGGCGGCGGCGGGGCCGGCGGCCACTCCCATGTGGCTCAGGACTGCTGTGCCGATATCCTCGTTGGCGCCGAGTCCGCCCGGCAGGGCCGACAGCGTGGCGGCCGCGGTGCCCAGTGCATACGAGGCGATGGCCACAATCCAACCAATGTGTGCGAGCCCCAGCCCGGCCAGCACCACAAACAGCCCGGTGCCGCCAGCAGCGATGGCCGCCAGGTCCAACAGCGACCCCAGCAGCGCCTCGGGTGTGCTCACCAGGCGCACGATGTGGTGCCGCAGGTCGTGGACGCTGTGCATGTGGCGCCGCAACGCCGGTACGAGGTTGGCGCAGAACATACCGGCGTTGGCGAGGCCATCGTTGAGCACGAGCGTCACCGCGCCGGCCGAGATGCCAAAGGCCGCCAGCAGCAGCCAGCCGGCCAGTGGGTAGTGCTGGATGGCCGGCAGCGCGGCCGGCAAAATGAGCAGCCCGAAGAGCAGCTCCTGAACCAGGACCGTGGCGGCCGAACGGCGAATCAAGGTGCCGTGGCGACGCTTTTGCAGCACTGGCAGCAGGAACTGCCCGGCAGGCACAAGCACGGCGGCCTGCGCCGCCCAAAAGAGGATGACGGAATCCCAGACGGAATTGGGTGCGCCGGTGGAGCGCAGCAGCAAATGCCAGCGCAGCGCGCGGAAGACCACGAAGAGGATGTAGGAGCCGGCCAGTGGCAGCAGCAGCAGCCAGTGGAACGTGCGAGCGGAGGCGGTGAGCGCCGCCGGATGCACGGCCGAGATCATCA
>DATKQD010000127.1:0-20412 GCA_035532895.1 Chloroflexota bacterium | reverse complement strand
AAATCGGCAGTGCGTGTGCGTTCGGAATGAGAGACCTCGTCGTCCCAGGAGTCACTCCCGAGTGTATCAGAGCAGCCATTTCCGAACTGGCAGGCTGCGTTGGCGCTCCGCCGCAAAACATCAAGCTGCCGGGCTGTTTGTCGATAACATAGGCACAGGAGCGAAGCTGAGGGTGTTGTGACAGAGCGTCTACCGCTGGAGGGCGAGCGCCGGCCCGCCAGGCGCGTCCTGGTGGCTGACGACGATGCCTCCATCCGCGACCTGCTGAGAATCTTTCTGGGCGAGCGCGGCTATGACGTGCTGGAGGCGGACAATGCCGACGAGGCCGAGCGCCTGGTAGAAGCCCGGCAGCCTGACCTGCTGCTGGTGGATATTCGCCTGCCGGATGCGAGCGGCCTGGACCTGGTGAAGAAAGTGGCAACCGCCCCATCGCGCCTCGGCGCGATCCTGATGACGGCCTACGGCAGCGCCAACGTAGCCATCCAGGCCATGCAACTGGGCGCCTTCGACTACGTGACCAAGCCCTTCGAGCTGGCCGCCGTACTCATGACCGTGGAGCGCTATTTCGAGCACCAGGACCTGGTGGCCGAGGTAGAGGCGCTGCGCACCGATCTCGCCGGGCGCGATCCGCTGGAGCGCATCGTGGGTAACAGTGCCCGCATGCAGGACGTGTACAAGATGATTGGCCGCGTGGCCGCATCCGAAGCCACAGTGCTGGTGTGGGGGGAGACGGGCACCGGCAAGGAGCTTGTGGCCGACGCCATTCATCAGCACTCCGGCCGGCGCGACGGGCCGCTCATCAAGGTGAATTGCGCGGCACTGCCGGAGAACCTGCTGGAGAGCGAGCTGTTTGGGCACGAGCGCGGCAGCTTCACCGGCGCCATGACCCAGCGCCGCGGGCGCTTCGAGCTGGCCAACCATGGGACCATCTTCCTGGACGAAATCGGCGAGCTTACCCTCTCCACCCAGCGCAAACTGCTGCGCGTGCTGCAGGAGCGCGAGTTCGAGCGTGTGGGCAGCTCTACTCCGGTGAAGGCGGACGTGCGGGTGATCGCTGCCACCAATAAGGACCTCCGTCAGGAGGTGCAGCACGCCCGCTTCCGCGAGGACCTGTACTACCGCCTGAACGTCATCTCTATCGAGCTGCCGCCATTGCGCGAGCGCAGGGACGATATCCCCGCGCTGGTCGGGCACTTTGTGGAGAAACACCGCTGGGATCCCGCGGGCCCGCTGTCCCAGGTGTCGGCCGAAGCCATGGCCCGCCTGCTGGCGCACGATTGGCCCGGTAACGTGCGGGAGCTGGAAAACACCATCGAACGCGCGGTGGTAACCGCCCAGGGCGGCCCCGTGGGGCCGGACGAGCTGACCTTCACTCCCGCGGGCGAGCGCCGTACCGTGGACATCACCGAGCGGCTGCGCAAAGGCATGTCCCACCAGGACATCCTGGCCGAAGTGGAGCGCCACGTGCTGGAGCAGGCGCTCGACTTCGCCGAAGGCGACCACCACCGTGCTGCCGCGGCACTCAGCTTGACCCGCCGGGAGTTCGACCGCCTGCTGAACACGCTGAAGAGCACGGGCTGACGACACATCCGGGGCCGACCAATCACTCCTGGCTGACCCTTGACACTGAGCCACGTGAAGGTCAGCGTTCGGCAGGAGCTACTTCAGCGCACTTTCGATCCGCTCCAGAAGGTCAGTGAGAGCGAAAGGCTTGGCCACGCAATCGGTGATGCCGTAGGTGGCTCGGTTAGCCTGATCGTCTACAAACCGCTGATCCGCCGTCACCAGAATCACGGGCAGGTCCCGTAGATCCGCGTCATCGCGGAAGAGTTTCAGCTCGTCCAACCCACCCACCTCGGGCATCATCAAATCCAGCAGCACAAGGTCGGGGTGGGTGGCCTTGACCTGCGCGTACGCCCGGTGCCCTTCGGTGAGGCCCTCCACCTGGTGGCCAGCATCCTTCAGTAGTTCAGACATCAGCTCCACCAGGTCCTCGTCATCGTCGACGATCAAAATGCGACTCACAACATGCCCCTCACGGCTGCCTGCCTCGTGGCAGCGCGGCGCAAACCTTTAGGCCGCGCCATACGCACTGCCAGCGGCTGGCGTGCAATGCGCCGGCCCAGTGCGCAGCCGCGAGGGGAGGATGCTCAGCGCCTCGCGATACTTGGCCACGGTTCGCCGCGCCAGGAAGAAACCCTGGCGCTCCAGCCGCTGGGCAATATCCTGGTCGCTTAATGGTGTACGCGGGTTCTCGTCCTGCACGATCTCTCGAATAGCCACCTTGGCGGCAGCGGAACCATCGAAGAAGTCATCAAAACTCACCACCTGCCGGTTGGGCAGCTGAATGAACTTGTTGGCTGTGGCTCGGCTGATGGTTGACTCATGCAGTCCCACCATCATGGCCACCTCGGCGCGGGTGAGCGGCTTCAGATGGGCGGGGCCGTGCTCGAGGTATTCGGCCTGGCATTCCGCCAGACACTCACCGATACGTCGCAATGTATTCCAGCGCAGCCGAATGCAGTCGATGAGAAAGCCCGCCTGGCTGGCGCAGCGGCGCAGAAAGTCGCGATCCTCAACCGAAATCCCCTGGCCGCTCTTGGCTAGCCGCAGGTAGGCTTCATTCCGCGTGAGCAAATAGCGCTCCGCTTCCAGCACTTCCACGTGAAAGCCGCTCGCCGTCCGTCGTATGGCAACGTCGGGCGCAACGAACGCCGGCAGTTCGCCAGCCGTGCGCTGGTCCTCCCAGAAGCTGTGCGCCGGGAAGGGTGTGAGGTTGCGCTTGATAAACGTCCAGGTCGCCAGCACAGCGTCTGTAGTGATGCCCAGGTGCCGCGCAATGACTTCGAAACGGTGCTCACCCAGCTCGCTGAATTGCTCGGTGAGGATGCGGCGCGCGTGCGCATCCACCTCGCCCAGCGACTCGAGGTGCTCCAGCTGTATGAGCAGGCACTCTCGCACATCTCGCCCACCGATGCCCGGCGGATCGAGTCGCTGTAAGGCGGCAACCACCGCCGCGGCGCGCTCCAGGCTCACGTTGCACGCCGCCGCTATCTCCTCATCTGAGGCCAGTAGGTAGCCGCAGCTATCCAGGCTGCCCACCACGAACTGGGCCACCGCCGCGTCTTCCCAGGACAGCACCTGCTGCAGCTCGTGCAGCAGATGATCGGCCAGGCTCACGCGCGAAGCGACGCGCGCCATGGGGTCGTAGTCGGAGGTGTCCACAGGCTGGCGGGCCGCGCTCACGTCCGCGTAGGATGTGGGTTCGTCATCATCATCGTCGTTGAGGGCGTGATCCTCTTCTCGCACCAGCGTCGCCGCGCATTCCGGGCACGCACCATCCTGCATTGCGGCGCCACAGCGCGGGCACGCGCTCTGCTCTTCCAACTCGAGCAGGGGATTCTCGGATACCGTTTGGCGGATGGATTGGGCCAGCTCCTCAGATGAGAGCTGGAGGATGTTGAGTGAGGTGACCATGTTGGCTGAGATGGCGGCCGTCTGCTGCTGAAAGGCAGTTTGGGTCAGCTCCATCGCCATTTCAGGCCACCTCCGCGAGACACCAGGGGCGCCGATAAGCAAAAACCATGCCGGCTCCCTTTCAAGCAAGAAGTGTGCCACATATCCAGGCGGAAAACGTGCCAGCGCGCTGTGACAGTTGGCATAGCGGCAGTGTCTCACCGGGAGTATCACAAAGGAGCCATCTTGGCGAGACTTCACCGGCGGATCAGCTCAAAAGGGCGCTGGGTTCAGGACATCTTTCCTAGCGCCTGAGTGAAAGCGGCACGTTCGCCGTTGCGGGCGCGCTGAAATGAATATGGATTGGCTCCGCTCCGCCGGCCGGACCGCGCTGACCGGCAGAGGGAAAGGAACACCCTGCTGCACGACCTGCTCGCACCCGGCGAACCGGCCGGCCTGCCGGGGCGCCGTTGGTCCGCCACCTGGCGGTGCGCCGCCCTCGCTGGTCTGTTTGCGCTGGCCGGCGTGGTCTGCTGGCTGGGCTGGCCTGCAGCCGGAATATCCTCAGGTAATCGCGCACTGCTGCTGGCGCTGGTTGCCGCGGCGGCGCTGGCGGAGTCGTTGACGTTGGACTTTCCGGATCGCAAGAACCTGTCGGTAGGCTACGTTTTCCCCTTTGTTGTCGCGGCGACGGTGGGGCCCGGCCTGGGTGTTGCCTGCGCGGGTGTGGCCGGTGGCATCGCGGCGCTGGCTCGTGCGCGGCCGGGCGCGCTGCGAAACCTGCCCATTCGCCTGCTCCGGGCGCCGCGGCTCTTGCTGGCCGCGGCCGCCGGACTGCTGGCCTTGCGCCTGGCGTGGGGCGGCCCTGCCCTGAGCCTCTCCCTCACCGGCGCGGAGAAAGCCCTTTTGTATGCCGCTACCTACAGCCTGACGTCCTGGGGGCTGGCGCGTGGTCAGGCCTGGCTGGCGCCAAGCGCCGGCGAAGATCCTGCGCCCGAGCTGCTCACCAACCTGCTATTGGCGCCCCTGCCGCTGGCCCTAGCCACCATCTTCGCGCGCGCCGGCCAGCTCGGCCTCACTATCAGCGCGCTGGCCTTGGCACTTCTGCTCATCGTCGTGCGCACCTATGTCAACTTATCAACGCTTCATCGGGAGCTGAAAATGGCCTACGAGCGCCTCTCCAAGCAGGAGGAGGATCTGGAGCAGGCGCTCGACACGAACCGGGAGCTCACCCAGATCGTGAGCCACGACCTGCGCGGCCCGCTCACGAGCATCATGGGCTATGCCGACCTCTTGCGCGGTGTGCTGGAGCCTGCCTCCACTGGAGCGAAGGAGCAGCGCTACCTGGACGCATTAAGCAACAACGCCCGCCGTATGCTCAGCCTCACCGATCGCCTGCTGGATCTGCACCGCGTGGAGCAGCAGAGTGGCCCGCAGCTTACGGCGGTGGACGCTGCCGGCGTGGTGCGCGAACTGGTGGAAATGCTGCGGGTGCAGGTTGACGCCAAGCCCATTTCCCTGCAGGTCGACATCCCGCCTCACGCACAGCTGCGCAGCTCAGACTGGATGCTTCGCGAGATCGCGGAGAATCTGCTGACCAATGCCATCAAGTACACCCCCTCCGGTGGACAGGTGCGGGTGCGGCTTGAACGCCAGCCGGACCAAGTGCTGTTTTCGGTTGAGGACACCGGCATCGGCATTCCCCCCGCTGATCAGGCGCGGCTGTTCAGCAAATTCTTTCGCGGCACCTCGCGCGAGGTGCGCCAAGCCCAGGGCACCGGTTTGGGCCTGGCCTTGACTAGATCGATGGCGGAGCGTCTGGGCGGCCACATCGAAGTGTGGAGTGAGGAGGGCCGGGGCTCGCGCTTCACCGTGCACCTCCCCGCGGAGGAGGAACCGTGCGCCAGTTAGTCGCCGCCTTCGGCCCCAAGCTGGGCGCGCTGGGCCTGGTGCTTGCCGGCCGGTTGCAATTCGCCTTCCTCGCCTACGCTGCCGCCGGCCTCGTGACCTCAGCCGCGGCCGTAGCGGTGCTTGTGGCCACGCCGGCTGGGCGCACCGTGGAGCAGAGCGTGGGCAGCAGCGTGCAGGCGGTCGCCCGCGCAGTACCACCAGTTTCACGGGCGCTGCACCGCGTGATCCCGGCCATACCGCCGCTGGAGGTGGCTCCAGCTCCGCTGGTAGGACCAAGGCCTCCCGCGCCTCCACCCTCGCCCACCGCCCTGCCGGCGGCCGCCAGCCTCCCTCGCTCGACCTCGGCGCCCACTGTCGGGACGGCAACTGGCCGGCCTGCCACGCAATCTTCCTCCGCTGGCAGCTCAGCTCGCGACGCCAGCCCCACCGCGGCGGCCGGGGTACTCACTCCTACACCGCGGCCTCCATCTCAAGTCACTCCGACTTCGGTGCATGGTCGAGCTGAGGAACACCCAGGACCTGGGCTGGCCGGCCATGGCGGTCCGGCGGGTGCTGCTGACCAGGCAGCAAAGCCCTCCCTGGCACCAGTCTCACCCAAGCCGGGGAGCAGTGGCGGCCAGGCAAGCGGCACCCAGGGCAAGGGTGCCGCCAAGACCGGCTCGCCCGCCTGCCCGCAACCTTCGCAGGCGCAGCGTTGCATCTCAGGGCTATCGGGCTTTGCGCTCACAAGCTCCACCTTCAGCGCGCTCAAGCTCCCCACGCCGACCGTGCCCACACCGCCGGCGATGCCTTCACCACCTCACATCAGCGTGGCTATCCAGCAAGCCCAGCCGGGGGGCAATCGCAATGCTGAGCCGACCGGCAACCAGAACCACGAGCTGCACGTGAGCCCACCACCACCACCGCCGCCGCCGCCTCCTCCTCCTCCTGCCCCACGCTTCGACCCGCCGCACTTCGACCCGCCGCCACCGCCTCAGGTGCCCGCCTTTTCGTTCGGCCATAGCTGACAGGGGCGTTGCCCTGCCCTATCCGTTACTCTTCCCACGTTGAGCACCATGGCCACGCAGTACATCCTGGCGCTGGATCAAGGGACGGGCGGGTCGGCCGCGCTGCTGTTCGATGCCACCGGCTCGGTGGTGGCCGCCGCGGAGTGTGCCGTGGCTGCACGGCACCCCCAGCCGGGCTGGGTGGAGCAGGATGCGCACGAGTTGGTGCAGGCCACCCAGGCCGCGGCCACACACGCGCTGGCTGAGGCGGGGGCGCGTTGGAGCGATGTCGCTGCCATCGGCATCGCCAACCAACGCGAGACCACGGTGGTCTGGGACCGCCGCTCGGGCGAACCGTTGGGGCCGGCCATCGTGTGGCAGTGCCGGCGGACCGCGCCGCTGTGCGCGGAGCTGGAGCGGGGCGGCTGGGGAGCTCGCGTGCGCCGCGCTACGGGCCTGCCAATCGACCCGTATTTCGCCGCCACGAAAATCCGGTGGCTGCTGGACCATACGCCCCAGGGCCAGCAGCGCGCCATGGACGGCGAGCTGCTGGCCGGCACGGTGGACACCTGGCTCCTCTGGAACCTCACGGCCGACCACCGGCACGCCACGGACTACACCAACGCCAGCCGCACGCTGCTGTTCGACATCCATGAACGTCGCTGGGACGCGGACCTGTTGGGCATGCTCAACATCCCGCCGGCGCTGCTGCCAGAGGTGCAGCCCTCGGCCGGCCTGTTCGGGACCACGCCGGAGGGCGTTCCTGTGCTGGCGATGGCGGGCGATCAGCAGGCGGCCCTCTTTGGGCAGGGATGTTTTGACGCCGGACAGGCGAAGCACACCTACGGCACTGGGGCCTTCCTGCTGATGAACACCGGAGTTCACCCCTCCGCCTCGGAACGCGGCCTGCTGACCACGCTGGCCATCGACGGCCAAGGTCAACCCTGCTACGCGCTCGAAGGCTCCGTTCTCAACGCCGGCTCAGTGGTGCAGTGGCTGCGCGACGGCCTGGGGATTATCCAGACCGCGGAGGAAACGGAAGCTCTCGCGCTGAGCGTGCAGGACACCGCCGGGCTGGTGTTGGTTCCCGCCTTCAGCGGCCTTGGCTCACCCTACTGGGACCCCACAGCTCGGGGCACGCTGCTGGGCGTCACCGCCGCGGCCGGCAGGGCACACCTGGTGCGCGCCGCGCTGGAGGCGCAAGCGTTCCAAACAGCCGAGCTGCTGCAGGCCATCCTGGCCGAAGCGCCCACCAGCCTGGCCGCGCTGCGCGTGGACGGTGGCGGATCTGCCAACAACTTCACCATGCAGTTCCAGGCCGATCTGCTGGGGCTGCCCGTTGAGCGCCCCACCGTGCATGAAACAACCGCGCAGGGCGCTGCTTTCCTGGCCGGCCTGGCCGCCGGTATCTGGCCGGATGCCGCCACCCTGCGCGCCATGTGGCGCCTTGAGCGCCGCTTCGAGCCCGCCATGGCCGCCACCCGTCGCGCTGAGCTCCTCGCCACCTGGCGGCGCGCTATCCAGCGTTCCCTCCACTGGGCAGAGGACGCTCCGCCCAGTGCCTAAGCCGGCGGAATGATCGTGGAGCACTTGCTGGAATTCATGATCCACGTTTCCATGAGAACGGAGTAGCTCGGCTTCTGGTTCAGTTCGTGCATGGCACCCACCATGGGCATCCAATTCAGCACTTCGTGCTCGCCGGCATCCAGCAGCTGGTCCAGGGTGAGATCGCGCCAGGCAAGGTAGTTGCCGGACTGCAGATCTTCGAAGCGCTGGCGGTCTGACGGAATGTCCGGATACACCCAGTGATTCTTTTTCGTGAGAAAGGCGTGCGACCAGCTGGAAGTGCCCACCAGCACCGTGCGCCAGGGGCTTTGGCGTAGCGCCCGCGCCAGCGCCTGGCCGAGCTCGAACAGCCGCCGCGGCGACGGTGCGGGCGGATCGGCCTCCGCTCCTTCGCCACTGAAGAGGTGGTTCATCAGCCCGCGGTTGCGCACTACGTCAGACCCATAGGCGTTCACGTGCACAGGAATGATCGGGTGCGGCCAGCCGGCGCGGTCGTAGTCCAGATACAGCAGGGTGTTGTTGAAGGCGTGTCCCAGGCCCTGCTCTTTGATGTGGTGCAAGCTGTAGGCGTAGCTCATGTCGTACCCGGCTGAGAGCGCCGCCTTGGTGATGAAGCGCGCCACCTCCACGTTGCCGGGGTACACAAACTCCTGCTCGCGCGGTTCGTTCCACACGTTGGGCTGAAAGTGATCGCCCCGATTCCACACGTAGGGGTGCATGCGGAACTCCGGCATGATGTACACGCAGTAGGGCGTGATCAGGTCCTCGCGAAAGTTCTCGTACTGATCGTCGCCGAAAATGATCACAGCGTCCGGCCGGAAGCTGTCAATGGCAGCGCGCAGCTTACGGGCGCTCTCCACGAACTGCGCCCGGTGCCGGGTGGCGAAAGAGGCGCCCTCATCCTCACCCCACTCAGCCTGCATGGCGGCCGGCCAGTTTTTAGGCTCCTTCAGCTCCGCTGGCACCTGGCCGCTTTTGAGGATGCCCTTGATGCGCATCGCCATGTCACTGTCATCGTGCACATAGCCGGGAAAGTGGCTGATGCCAATGCCGAGAATCTCACCCATCGTTCATTCACCCATCGGTTTTGCGGCGATTGCGCCGTTGCGCACATTGTAGGCACGGTAGGGCCTGCGATCCGAGATCGTATGGTGGGCTAGTCGCAAGTGCCGTCTGCCTCTCGTACCACCGAACGGTTTCTGTCGTTTACTGTTGCTTGCGTGATTCTCGCCCACCAACATCTCCAGGGTGCCCGGCGCTCCTCAGCACCGCTGAAGTTTGGCCGCTGGTGGGCGGTGATCCTCGTGTTTGCAGTGGCGTTCGCCGTGCGTGAGTATCGGATCGACCTCACGGCGTTTCAGGACGATCAGGCAGAGCTCCTCGCGCCCGCGCTGCAGATGCTGGCCACGCATCAGGTGCCGGCTACAACTGGCAAGCGCTTCAGTGTTGGCATCAACGAGCCACCCTTGACAACGTTCATCCTGGCGGTGCCACTCAGCATAAATCGGAACCCCGCCTGGGTCGCCGCATTCACCGCGCTGCTGGATAGCGTAGCGGCAGTGCTGGTGTTCCTCACAGGCAGGCTGCTGTCCGGCTGGCGAGCGGGACTGGCAGCCGGCCTACTGTACGCATTGGCGCCAGCAGCTATCGCGTTCAGCCGTACTGTCACCAATCCGGACATGGGGCCCTGCTTTGTAGCGCTGGCTCTGTACAGCTTTGTGAGCGCGCTGAGGAGCAAAGGCGGTCGCTGGCTGGCTGTGGCGCTGCTGGCGCTGGGCGTGGCTGTGGAGCTGCATCCATCTGCTGCCGGCCTGTTGCTGTTGTGGCCCGCGGTGGCCGGCTGGCTATGGTGGCGGCGCCGAGCGGTGAACTTTGGTTGGTCAGCCCTGGCCGTGGCCTTACTGGCCCTCACCCTGGCGCCCTATCTCAATTTTCAGACCCAACATCACTGGGCAGATGCCCGTGCGGCAGTGCAATTCCTGACCAGCCACAAGGTGCTGGACCTGGCGGTGGTGCAGACCACACTCTCTGTGGTCGGCGGTGGGCGGTACAGCCAACTGCTGACCGCCGCGGATGCTCCGTACCATCCAACAGTGCCTACCGCCGGCTGGTTGCTGATAGCGCTCGTCATTGCCGGCGTGGCCGTGGCCAGCTGTAGAGCAGAAGGCTGGGTGGCCATCGCGGCATTGGGCTTACCCGTGCTGGCCTCGCTGCGACATACGGTAGGCATCGAGTCGTATTACATGCTGCCGGCCATGCCGGGGGCCTTCGTACTGGCGGGCCTCGGCGCCACGGGCCTGCCGCGCGCGCTTGCGCTCCCCGGGTTGGTGGGTGCCTTTACCATCTGCCTGGCCCAGTACGCAGCCTTTCAAGGTGCACTGAATGCGCCGAATCATGGCAGCGTGCTGGGCGTGCCGCTGCGCTACGCCGCTATGGCCGCGCACGACGCGGAAGCCTTGGATCGCGACGGGCAGCCGATTCGAGTGGCGAGTCAGGGCTACACCACCGACACCTTCAGGTATCTGCTGGGCGGAACGCGCCCGGCAACCCAGGTAGATGGGCGATACAGCTTCGTCTTCCCTCGGCGGTCGACGCTGTACATCGCCGAAGCTGATGGCGGCTTCGCGGACCAGTTCCTCCTCCGGCACGACGGCCCGCCGTTGGCCCAGGTGCGCACACCCTCGGGCGCTGTGGCTTACTACATCTTTTCTGTTCCAGCGGACGCGGGCAGCCAGTACCGCCTGAGTGGCGGGCACGTGATTCCGCTGGACGTAAGGGTGGGGCACGTGTTGCGGTTGCGCGGGCTCGCCATCGGCCGATTGCAAGCGGACAGGCCCTCACCTGTCACGTTGGAGTGGCAGGTCACGGGCACCTCATCCAGCCTGCCGGCTGAGATCGATCAGTTTGGCCACCTGGTGAGCGCCGACGGCACTACCTGGTCGCGCGCCCCAGATGTCCACGGCTATCGGGCGGCGCTGTGGCAGCCGGGCGACCTCGTGCTCACCCGGTTTAATCTGGACCCCTTACCCACGCTGCCCCAGGGTGGGTATTGGATCGAGACAGGCTTTGTTCCCGCCTACTCCAATCAGCGCTTGCCCATGTCTAGGGCGGGCCACCCAGCGGGAACCGAAGTCCGGGTTGGGCCGCTCAAAGTGCTGGGAGTCCCACCGGTGCAGGCCACCGCCGGCGCGCTACCGCTGGCGGTGTTCGGCCAGCAGGAGATCGCGTTGCTCAAAGCAAGTTGCGCCGGAGCCCAGCTGCAACTGGTGTGGCACGCGCTCAGCAAACCCGGGGCGAGCTACACGAGCTTTATCCATGTGCTCGATGCAGGCGGCAGGCTGCTAGAGCAGCACGACAGCCTACCGCACAACGGCAGCTATCCTACGAATCTTTGGGCCGCTGGCGAAACAGTTGTCGACACGTTGACGCTGCATCAAGTCGCTGGCGCCGCCCGCCTGGAAATTGGCCTTTACACCTATCCGGACCTGCAACGCCTGGCGGCCTTTACTGCGACGGGCAAACCCATAGGGTCTCGCTGGATCGGTTCCGCGCCTCGGTGCGTGTGAGTAGCCACAAAGCTATGGGCCCCATAAGGTGGAGCTGGCGCGACGGGCGCCTTCACTGAGGGCCGTGAGTTTCGCCCACACGATCTCGGGGTGGCCCACGCGAGGGCCGAGGCCGCAGTCGGTGCCGGCAACCAGCTGCTCGCGACCTACCAGGCCAGCGTAGCGCACGAGGCGCTGCGCCACCAGGTCCGGGTGCTCGATGATGTCGGTGGAGTGGCCCACCACGCCGGGCATCAGCAGCTTGCCCTCTGGCAGCTTCACATCCTCCCACACCGTCCACTCGTGCTCGTGGCGCGGGTTGGCAGCCTCGATCGAGTAGCACCCGACGTTCACGCGAAGGATGAGATCGACGATATCTCGCAGCGGGATGTCGTTCTGATGCGGGCCATGTCCGCTGCCCCAGCACACATGCAACCGGATCTGCTCCCGGGGAAGGCCGCGCAGCGCATGGTTCAGCGCTTCCACCCGCACCGCTGCGTAGCGGCGATAGTCTTCCACGCTCATCTCGGGAAACATCTGCCAGCCGTCCGGTAGGTCTGGGTCATCGATCTGCAAAACCAAACCGGCGTCGGTCACCGCCTGGTACTCTTCGTGCATCGCGTCGGCGATGGCAAAGAGCAGCTCCTCGTCCGAAGCGTAGTGCTCGTTCCACATCCAGTGCTCGATCGTTCCTGGGGCGATAGCCGGCAGGTAGCCCTCCACCTGGGCGCCGTGAACCGAAAGAGCGGCTTTCAAGTTGCGGATGTCCGTCGCGATGCTGGGGCCACCGGAATATTCCAGCGGGCCAACGCAGAACATCTGCCGGCTGGCCGTCCGAAACACCATGCCGCCCCGGCTGGCATCAAAGAAGCCGGGAAACGCCCGCTGATCCCGTGCATTCACATCGCGCGGCGCGGGGCCGTGCCCGGACTCGTAGGGCCGCTCCTCCAGCCCGCGCAAGCGCTCCCGCGCGTAGCCTGAGAAGCCACTCAGCTTGCTCAGCTCACCATCGTTCACTTCGCTCAAGCCGCTTTCCACCTGCCGCTGCACCACCTCCGCCACAGCCGCCGGCAAGCGCTCACCGAAAGCCGTCATATCCCCCGCCTCTACCGTCCGTTGCAGCTCGGCCGGCCGGGGCAGTGAGCCGGCATGAACGACGGCGATGCGGTTCAGGCTGTGGCGCATGGAGGTGTCTCCTGAAGGTCGGGGATGTGAGAGCGTCTCGTGCTGCCTGAGGCATCGCCGTTGAACACGCACGAATTTCGCACCCCATTATGCGGCACGGATCGCTGGATCGGGGTCGCTCATAGCGGGCGGCCAGCTATACTCGTCAACATGAATCAGCATTGCCCAGCGCGGCGGCATGCGCCAACTTCGAGCGGGCGAATGGTTCAGGTTTCGGTGGCCAGCGAGGCGTTGCTGAGGGACGCGATGGCCCAGGGCATCGCGGAGGTGGATCGCGCCAAGTTCCCAGGCTGTGACACACGCGCACAGGAAGCCAGCCTCACCCTGATCCGTACCTACGGCACGCTCAATGACCTGATCGACGACTTCCTGGCCGTCTTCGGCCTCTCCCGCGCGCGCCTGCACACCCTGGCCTTCCTCAACAACTCACCCGATGGCGAGATGCGCATGACGGATATTGGCCGCTGGCTGCACGTCACCAAGGCCTATGTCACCAACCTCATCGACGGGCTGGAGCGCGAGGGCTTGGTGGAGCGCGTACCCAGCGCGCGTGACCGGCGGGCCGTCGTCACGCGCATCACGCCCGCGGGGCGCACGAGGTTGCATGAAGTGCTGCCCAGCCACCTTAATCGGCTAAGGGACCTGTGGGCCGGCCTAACCGAGGATGAGCTGCAGATGCTGGTGCACCTGCTCGCCAAAGCCCGGATCGAGCTCATCGCTGCCTCGGGCAGCGACTCAGGAGAAACGCTGCCGGTTTAGCGAGCGCTCAGATATCGACCAGCGTGCAAGCTTCCGCGAGGAGCGACAGCGCGCGAATATCGATGTCGACGAATACGCGGTAGAACACCGCGACGATGCCTACGAAGAACAGAATCACCCCGACCAGCATCCCCAGGTCCAGCACCCGGCCGATTTCGCCCACGAAGAGCCCGAACACCCCCAACAGCACAGCCGGCGCGGTGAACTCCCACTGGCGGGTGGAGCGCTTGTGATTGGCCCACTTCTCCAGCGCCAGCGTGGCGCCGGGAATGCGCATCTCCAGGTCTTCCAGATAGGTGATGGCCAGCTCCAGGCGGCCCTCCTCGTCGCGCCGGGTGTTGTGGATGAACTTCATCTCATCCAGAGCTTCCAGCGCGGACACCGCTCGGCGAACGGCCGTGCGGGAGACCGGGCGCAGCATGCGCTGGTTCGGCTGCAGCGCGGGAAGGGGCCCTTGTGCCTCGCCCTGCATGTCCTGGCCCGCCAGAGTTACTGCCATCGAGTGCCCATTCTACTCCTCAAGCCCGCCTGCTCGCAAGCCGTGCCGACGCTTGACTTTCAGGTTGCCGGCCGCGAAGCTGTGTGCAGGAGCGTACGCACATCGAATGAGCTTGGCCAACGGCCTCTCCCTCTTTCGCCTGGCCATTTCGCCGCTGCTGCTCCTCTTCTTCGTCGAAAACACGTGGGTCCGCGTCGCGGTACTGGTCCTCTTTATTTTCGGTGAGGTCAGCGATTTCCTTGACGGATTGGTGGCCCGCCGCCAGAACCTGGTATCCGACTTCGGCAAGCTCATCGACCCCATGGCGGATGTGATCTTCCACCTCACACTTTTCCTCATCTTCCTCTCGCTGGGTTTCGTGCCCGGCTGGATGGTGATTGTGCTCGTGTGGCGCGAGGTTGCCGTCTCCTCGCTGCGGCTCATGGCCTCGACAGACCGGCGGCTGGTGATCGCCGCCGCGCGGCCGGGCAAGATCAAGGCCAACATCCAGGCGCTGGTGACTCTGCTGATTATCATCTCCACGCTCGTGGCGCCCCTCTCGGTCACCCAGACCATCGGCTGGTGGGGCACCCTGGCCGCGGTGATCGCGTCGCTGTACTCCGGCGCCTTCTACTTCTTCGGCTATCGGGGTATTCTGGCAGCGGTGTACCAGCGCAGCCAGCCGGCCAACCAGCGCTTGCCCCGGCGCGACCAGGCCGAAAACGCTTCGTGACGGATGAAGCGCGCTGGCGCGAGGAGACGGTAGCGCCGTCGCTCCAGCGGCTGCCCCAGCGCCGGGCTGCCTTTGCTACGGACAGCGGTCTGCCCCTGCGCGATGTGTACCTCCCGGAGGATGCTGACCCACCGGAGAAGCTGGGGTTCCCGGGCGAGTTCCCTTATACGCGTGGCGTGCAGCCCACCATGTACCGGGGACGGCTGTGGACTGTGCGCCAGTACGCCGGCTTCGGCAGCGCGGAGGACACGAACCGGCGCTTCAAGTACCTGCTGCAATCCGGCCAAACCGGCCTGAGCACCGCCTTCGACCTGCCCACACAGTCCGGCTACGATTCGGATGCGCCGCTGGCCGAGGGCGAGGTGGGCAAGGTGGGTGTGGCCATCTCCAGCCTGCGCGACATGGAAACGCTGCTGGCCGGTATCCCGCTGGACCAGGTGAGCACGTCCATGACTATTAACGCGCCCGCGGCTGTGCTGCTGGCGATGTACATCGTCACCGGTGAGCAGCAAGGCGTGCAGCGGCGCCAGCTCAGTGGCACCGTGCAGAACGATGTGCTGAAGGAGTACATCGCCCGGGGGCTGTACATCTACCCTCCGGAAGCCAGCATGCGGCTCACGACCGACATCTTCGCCTTCTGCTCGCGCGAGGTGCCCCGCTGGAACACCATCAGCATCTCCGGCTATCACATCCGCGAGGCGGGCTCCACGGCCGTGCAGGAGCTGGCCTTCACCCTGGCCAACGCCGTGGCCTACGTGCAGGCCGCCGTGGCCGCGGGATTGGACGCCGATGAGTTCGGCCCCCGCCTGTCCTTCTTCTGGAACGCGCAGATGGACCTGCTGGAAGAAGTAGCGAAGTTTCGCGCCGCCCGGCGCATGTGGGCGCACATTATGCGCGAGCGCTTCGGAGCCAAGCGCCCCGCGGCGCAGATGATGCGCTTCCATGCGCAAACGGCCGGCGCCAGCCTCACCGCGCAGCAGCCGCTCAACAACATCGTGCGTACCGCCGTCGAGGCGCTGGCCGCCGTGCTGGGCGGCGCACAGTCGCTGCACACCAACTCCTACGACGAAGCGCTGGCGCTGCCCACGGAGGACGCGGCGCGCATCGCCCTGCGCACCCAGCAGATCATCGCTGAAGAGAGCGGGCTAGCGAATACCATCGATCCGCTGGCCGGCTCCTACGCCATCGAGGCGCTCACGGACGAAGTGGAGGCGCAAGCCTGGCAGTATCTGGATCGCATCGAGCAGCTGGGCGGCGCAGTGGCCGCGCTGGAGGCTGGCTTCCAGCAGCGGGAAATCCTACGGTCGGCTTACGAGCATCAACGCCAGCTGGAAAGCGGCGAGCGGCACCTGGTAGGCGTAAACGTGCAGGTGATGGAAGAGAAGCAGCGTCCGCCGCTGCTGCGGATCAGCCCCTGCCTGGCTGACGAGCGGGCGAAGGAGCTGGCGCAGCTTCGGCAGGAGCGGGATGGCCGCGCCTGGCAGCGCGCGCTGGATGCTCTGGGCGAGGCGGCGGGCGGTACGGTCAACCTCATGCCGCCCATCATCGAGGCGGTGCGCTGCCGGGCGACTACCGGTGAGATCTGCGACGTGCTGCGGCGCGAGTTCGGCGAATATCACCCGCCGAGCGTGCTGTGACCGGACCCGACCGTCGCATCCGCGTGCTTATTGCCAAGCCGGGGTTGGATGGGCATGACCGCGGCGCCAAGGTGGTGGCCCTGGCGCTGCGTGACGCCGGCATGGAAGTGATCTACACCGGCATCAAGCAAACGCCGGAGCAGATCGTCCAGGCTGCCCTGCAGGAAGATGTGGACGTTATTGGCCTCTCCTGCCTGTCCGGCGCGCACAGCACGCTGTTCCCTCGCGTGGCCAAGCTGCTGGCCGAAAACGACGCGCGAGACATCGTACTGATGGCCGGCGGCATCATCCCGGCGGAAGACGTGCCCTTCTTGGAAGCTCACGGCGTAGCCCGCGTGTTCGGCCCCGGCACGTCCACCAGGGAGATCGTTGAGTTCATTCGGGAGGTGGCAGCCAGCGCATGATCGTCCGCATCGACCACATCGGCATCGCGGTGCGCAACCTGGAGGAGCAGCTCAAGCTGTACACGGACGTGCTGGGCCTGGGCGGCGTGCACAGCGAACTGGTGCCATCAGAGGGCGCGCGGATAGGCTTTGTGCGCATCGGCGAGAGCGATGTGGAGCTGCTGGAAGCGACAACTGAGGATGGCGTGCTGGCCAGGTTCATCGAAAAGCATGGCGAAGGTGTTCACCACATCGCCCTCCAGGTAGAGGACTGCGCCGCCACGCTGGCCGCGGTGCGGGCGACCGGTCTGCGCACGGTGGACGAGGTTCCGCGGCCAGGTGCCGGTGGCACCAAAGTGGCCTTCATTCACCCCAAGTCCGCCGGCGGCGTGCTCATCGAGCTGGTAGAACACCCCAGATAGCCCGCGGCATCGCGCCGGTCCATAACCGACGCAGGCCTCGCTTCCTTGATCGAGCCTGCGTCCCCGTGTCCGGAGTTGAAGAGGCTGACCTACAGCGGGTAGGGCGCCGCTTCAGTGAGCCACTCCCCACCTCGCGTCGCACGGGTGGGGTCATGGTGGCTCATGGTTGAGTTAGCTGTTACACGCGCCATTTGTCGAGCGCTACCGCGCGATCTATACTGCGGCCACTATGGCCGGCCAACCAGACGGTCACATCTTCCGGTCGCCGTTTCCGGATGTTGCTATTCCTTCTATTCCTCTCACGGATCTCGTGCTGCACCAAGCCACGGCACTGAAGGACAAGCCCGCCTTTATCGATGGCCCTAGCGGTCGAACTCTCACCTTTGGCCAGGTGGCCGCGGGCGTGCGCCGCATGGCGGCCGGGTTGAGCCGGCGAGGTTTTGGCAAAGGCGACGTGCTGGCCTTGTGGAGCCCCAACCTGCCAGAGTTCGCCGTCGCCTTTCACGCGGTGGCGCTGCTGGGCGGGATCGTCACTACCGCCAACCCGCTGAATACTGCCGAAGAATTCGCCAGGCAACTGCGGGACAGTGGCGCCACACTGGTGGTTACGATACCCGCGCTGCTGCCCAAGGCCCGAGAGGCCGCCACCGACACGCGCGTTCGCGAGTTGTTCGTATTCGGTGAGGCCGAGGGCGCCACACCGGTGAGCGCGCTGCTGGCCGAAACCGGCGATCCGCCGTCGGTGGCGATCGACCCGGCGGTGGATGTAGTGGCGCTGCCTTACTCCAGCGGCACCACCGGCCTGCCCAAAGGCGTGATGCTCACGCACCGCAACCTCACGGCCAACCTCCTGCAAACCGAGGCCGTGGAGCGGCTGCCGGAGGATGACGTGCTCATCGCCGTGTTGCCGTACTACCACATCTACGGCATGACCGTCGTGCTGAACCTGGGCTTGTACAGCGGCGCCACGCAGATTGTGCTGCCGCGCTTTGACCTCGAAAGTTTCCTGGGCCTGATGCAGCGCTACGCCGTGACTAACGCCTGCCTGGTGCCCCCGATTGTGCTGGCTCTGGCCAAGCACCCCGCGGTGGACCAGTTCGATCTCTCCAAACTGCGCGTCATCACTTCCGGCGCGGCTCCGCTGAGCGCGGAGCTCAGCATCGCCTGCGAGCAGCGGCTGGGCTGCGTGGTGAAACAGGGCTATGGCATGACAGAGCTGAGTCCGGTCACGCACATCACACCCGAAGCGCGCAACCGGCCTGGCTCGATTGGCCTGCTCATTCCTAACACCGAGTGCCTGGTGGCAGACCTATCAACCGGCGCCGCGCTCCCGCCGGGTGAGGCGGGCGAGATCTGGATCCGTGGGCCGCAGGTGATGAAGGGCTACCTGAACGACGCCGCAGCCACCGCGCACACCATCGACTCTGAGGGCTGGTTGCACACGGGAGACATCGGCTCTGGCGATGCCGACGGCTACTTCCACATTGTGGACCGCTTGAAAGAGCTCATCAAGTTCAAGGGCTACCAGGTGCCGCCGGCGGAGCTCGAGGCCGTGCTCCTCACGCATCCGCGGGTGGCCGACGCCGCGGTCATCGGCATTCCAGACGAAGAAGCGGGCGAAGTTCCAAAGGCCTTCGTCGTCCGTCGCGACGATTGCAGCGCCGACGAGCTCATGGCCTATGTAGCCGAACGCGTCTCGCCTTACAAGCGCATCCGCCAGCTCGAGTTCCTGGAGAGTATCCCTAAATCGAGCTCCGGCAAGATCCTACGTATCGCCCTCATCGAGCGCGAACGACAAGCAGCGCACTCGTAAGCTGCCTCACCCTGGCACGGGCGCCGCGAGCACGGGGCAGCGGCCCAGGTGGCGCGTATCCACCTGGATCTGGTGCCATGCTTACAGCGCCAGGCCCAGCCCGAAGTGCTGCGTAGCCCAGGCGCTGATGAGGGCCAGGCGGCCACTGAAAAGGAGCACGCCGAGGCCGATCATCAGCAGGCCACTGGCGTTGCTGAGGGCGGTGGCGTGGCGGCGAAAGAAGGCGGCCAGCACGGACCAGCGTGCGAACAGCAGACCGGCCAGAACAAAGGGCAGGCCCAGGCCCAGCGCGTAGAGAAACAACAGGCCCATGCCCTGCAGCACCGTGCTGGTTTGGCTGGCGACCACCAGGATGCCGGCCAGCATAGGGCCAATGCACGGCGTCCACCCCAGCGCGAAGGCACCACCCATGAAAAAGGCGCCACCGGGGCGGCCCTTGCCATAGCGCGACACCTCAGCCCGCTTTTCGCGCATGAGCAGCGGCAGCCGCAGCACACCCATCAGGTGCAGGCCAAAGATGACAACCGCCAGCCCGCTGAGCTTGAGGATGAGCGGCCGGAAGTCCAGCAGCACCTGCCCGACCGCGCTGGCCGACGCACCCAGCACCGAAAACACCACCGCCAACCCCAGCACGAACCACACGCCCGAGGCCACCAGCCTGTGGTTCGCCCTGGGGCCCGCCACGGCCAGCTGCTCCACCGACATACCGGTCATGTAGCCAAGGTAGGCCGGCACCAGGGGCACGCAGCAAGGTGAGATGAAGGACAGCACGCCCGCGCCAAACGCCAGCACCGGCGTGATCAGTCCCAGCGGCATCGCTGTTGAATCTTAGAAGCTCGCCAGGGTGGCCAGCCTCCTATCCCTGGCCGGCCGGCGCCTCCACCAGCGTGGCTGTGGCGGACTTTTGCTGGCGCCCCGCGTAGTAGGTGATCTTCAACTGGTCGCCGGGCTTATGGCTGAGGATGATGTCCGCCAGGTCCGAGTTTGTTTGGATGGACGTGCTGTCCAGCGTGACGATGATGTCGCCCACGACCAGGCCAGCTTTGGCGGCGGGCGAACCGGCTGCAACCTGTGCCACGTAAGCGCCGTGGTTCACCGGCAGCTGGTAGGCCGCGGCGAGCGGCGGCGTGATGATCTGCGTTGCCACCCCCAGGAAAGCGCGGCCGGAGTGCGTCACCTTACCCTGCGCTATGAGTTGCGGCACGATGAGCTTGGCTTTGTTGATAGGCACGGCAAAGGCGATACCCTGGGCCACTCCGCCCAGCTCCGGGTCCGTGGCGGCCAGCGTCGGCACGCCTACCAGGCGTCCATTGAGGTCGATCAGCGCTCCGCCGCTGTTGCCGGGATTGATGGGCGCGCTGATCTGAATCATGTTGGGAATGGTGGACCCGGCCAGGCCGGTCGCTTGATCGGCCGGCTCTGTCACTGTTCGACTCAGCGCCGATACGATGCCTGAGGTGACCGTTTGTGTAAAGCCGATGGGGTTGCCGATGGCCAGCACCGTCTGGCCCACCTGCAAGCTTGATGAGTCGCCCAGC
>DATKQD010000126.1:0-5209 GCA_035532895.1 Chloroflexota bacterium | reverse complement strand
AAAGCCGCTGGCGTAGGTGCGACAGGCACCGGCGGCGCGGCCGGGGCGCTCACCGCGGCCGCGCTTTCAACCACTCCGGCTGGCGCACTGTTTGACGTCGGTGCGTCAACGCTGCCGGCAACGCCTGGCGCAGCGGCCTTGACGGGAACACCATCGGCCACGGCAGCGCCGATGCTGCCCGCCGCTCCTCCAACCACCTGACTTGCAGAGGTCCCCGACGAGGCGGAAGGCGCCGGCAAACCCGCGGTGCCAGGGGCTGCACCCGACACCGTCTGGCCCGCGCCGCTGGGTGACGCCGTGTCCGTGCTGGTCATCGCCTGGCTAGAACTCACCAGCGCTGGATGGCCGAAACTTGTCTGCACCGGCGGGCTTGCCTGCGCGCCGCACGCGGCCAGTGCCAGGCACCCGACCAGTGCCACCAGCCCGCGTGCCTTCATATCCTCAGCCGAGCGTAACACCAGGACATGGCCCCGCTCAAGATGGAGCGGCTAAGGATGAGATAAGAATTGCTGCTCGCCTTCATCCGGTAGGGGCTCCCATTCGGGGGCCACCAGCATGCTGCTGTGCACGGTGAGCTGGATGCCGGATAGCGTGCGCAGGGCCACGCCGGAGCCGTAGGTGCCAGGCCAATGCTGCACTACGGTCCAGATGAGCCCATCCCACTCGTGGCCCGGCTCGTGATAGCGGTAGTGCCTGGCGAGCGCCTCGCTCACCGGCCGCGCGCCCCACGCCGCGCGAGTGAGGCGACATCCGCTCCGATGCCTGCCTGTTCTTCGATGGTCGCGGGGCTGGCCGCCGTTGGGTTCACCGCCTCCAGATCGTCATCCAGCCTGAGCAGCCGCACCATGTTCGCCGCCACTTGATCCGCCGCCAAGTCGTGCGCGGGGTCGTACCACACGCAGACCGAGCTCAGCATGCCGATGATGGCCAGCGCAGCGTAGCGTGGGTTCACCTCCGGCAGCGCCTTGGCTGCCGTGGCCGCGGCCACGGCCTGGGTCACGATGTCCACCAGGCGATCGTCGTTGGCCTTGAACTGCTCGTCCCGCTCGTCATGGAACACGGGTCGGTGCCCGGCGAAGGCCGCTACCAGGCCCGGATGGTCCGCCATCTCATCCACAAACACGCGGATGATGGCGATGAGCCGCTGCCGCGAATCGGCCACGCGGGCCGCCTCTTCCAGCCGTTCCATGCCCGCTTGAAAGGCGCGGACGAACAGCAGCCCGACCAGATTCGACTTCGAGGTCACGTAGTGGTACAGGCTGGCCTTGCGCATATCCAGGGCGAGGGCCACATCGTCCAGCGTGGCGGTTTCGTAGCCCTTGCTGGCAAACACCTCGGCGGCCGTGCGGAGCACCTGCTCTTTGCGCGCCAGGTAGTCCGCGGTAGGCGTGGCGTTGCGAGGCCGGCCGCGCCGGGGAAGCGGCGAAGGCCCCGCGGGCGGCGGCTCGATCATGCGCTGCCAACATAGTAAACCAACGCTGCCGAGGCCCGCATATTCAACCTACTGGACGGTAGAATGAGCGGCGTTCGTCAAACACGGGTGGAGGCACAGATTGAAGCGCAGCACCGACCGTATTCGCACCACACACACCGGCAGCCTCATCCGGCCGCCAGAGCTGCTGAGGCTCGGCGAGGCCGCGCAGGAGGATCCCACCAAGGAGGCGGCCTATCAAAACGCCCTGCGCAACGAGGTCGCGGAGGTGGTGCGTAAGCAAGCTGCCGTGGGGCTCGACGCCATCAGCGATGGGGAGTTCGGCAAGTCCAGCTGGGCGGCCTACGTGCTGGAGCGCGTCTCCGGCTTTACGCTCGATCGCGACCGCCGCATTCCGCTGCTGTGGCTGGGGAGTGACCGGGAGCGCTTCGCGGACTTCTTCGCCGAGGACATGCCCTCCTCCGGCGGTGTACCCGCCGAGGTGTGCAACGGACCCATCACTTACACCGGCCAGGCGGCCATGGACCGCGACATCGCCAACTTCAAGGCGGCGCTGGCCACGGTTTCCGTGGACGAGGCATTTCTGCCGGTCGCCGCGCCGGCCAGCACCGCCTACAACGGCGTGAACGAGTACTACAAGAGCGATGAGGAGTACGCCTTCGCCATCGCCGATGCGCTGCGGTACGAGTATCGCGCCATCGTGGACGCGGGCCTGTTGCTGCAGGTCGATGACGCCGTGCTCACGCACATGCACGAACAACCGGGCTGGGAGCGCTGGGCGGAGATTCGCATCGACGCGCTGAACCACGCCCTGGAGGGCATCCCGCCGGACCGAGTGCGCTACCACATCTGCTTCGGCAGCTGGCACGTGCCGCACGTGGCCGACGCGCCACTGTCCAAGCTCATCAAGCTGGTGCTCAAGGTCAACGCCGGCGCCTACGCCATCGAGGCAGCCAATGCCCGGCACGAGCACGAGTGGACCTTGTGGGAGAACACCAAGCTGCCCGAAGGCAAGATCCTCATCCCCGGCGTCATCACCCACCACACCACGGTGGTCGAGCACCCGGAGCTCGTCGCGCAACGCATCGTGCGGCTGGCCAGGCTGGTGGGGCGCGAAAACGTGATCGGCGGCTCGGATTGCGGCTTTGCTCAGTCGAAAGGCGTGCAGCGGGTGCACCCGTCCATCATGTGGGCGAAGTTCGAGGCGCTGGTGGAAGGCGCCAAGCTGGCCACCGCCCAGCTCTGGAAGTAGCCGGGCGGCAGCCAGACTCAGCCTGCCCTTCGTGGGGCCAGCGGCCGCTCAGTGGTGGGCGGCCGCGTAGCCCTGTTGGAACTCGATCTTGGCCTGAGCGCCGCCAGCGGCCAGCCAGGCTTTGACCAGCCCGTCGTAGGTGCTCATCGGCTTTTGACCCTTGATGATCGCGTTCAGCCCATCGCCAAAGGTCTGCGTGAGAATGGTGTTCTTCGTAGCCAGCGTACGGGAGTAGAGGCCGACGCTCGCATCTTCGACCCCATGGGCGAACAGCACCTTCTCTGCCGCCTGGTAATCCGCCGGCACCTTGGTTGACAGCGGCGAGTAGAGCACGGGGGCCGGGCCCACGATGGTGTTCCAGGGGATGATGTCGTTCTTCCCGGCATTGGTGCTCACCGGGTTGCCCTTGCCATCCAAGTTGTAATCCACCCCCTTGGAGCCGTAGTGCAGCAGCAGATATTCCTCGCTGCCGAAGGGCGCGGCCAGGTAGTCCAGCACGCGCAGCAGCATTTTTACGCGCGCATCCGAGGTGCCCTTGCGAATGACCATGAAGCCGAAGTTCGGCCGGCCGAAGAAGTAATCCGGCGTGCTGCCGTCGTTGGAGAAGGGCAGGACCACCTTGACATTGGCGGGCGGCTGGAGCTTGGGCCCGGCCAGCCAGTAGTTGGCGTCCAGCCCGTCGTAACGGTAGGCCACCTTCCGCGCGGCAAAGGCATCGCGCGCGCTCAGGGTATTCCAACCGGGGCCATCGGGATCGAACACGCCCGCCTTGTTCAGCTCGAGCGCGTAGGCCACGGAGGCCTTGAACTGCTCTGTTTCCTGCGCGGCGGTGAATTTGCCCGTCGCGTCCACGGCCCAGTTGTTGGGCGCCTTGAAAATGGAAGGGAACAGCCCATTCACCACGTCGAAGGCGTATTGCGGACCACCTTCGGCGCCAATGCCCCAGATGTTCTGCTGCGGCTTGGTGAACTGCTGCAGCTGCTTCTTGAGGTCCGCCGCGTTTTTAGGCTGGCTCAGCCCGGCTTGATCCAGCAGCTCCTGGTGCACCCAGAACCACCAGAAATAGGGCCGCAATGGCTGCGGCACGCCAAAAATTTTGCCGTCATAGATAGTCGTCTTCCAGGGGCGTGTGGGAATGGCGGCCAGGTTGGGATAGTCCTTAATAGCGTCGCCGCTCACGTAGGGCGTGAGGTCTACGCACTCCTTCTCGAAGAACTCCGGGAGCAGCACGATGGTGGGGTCGTTGATAATGCTCAGCATGTCGGGCAGGCTGCCGCCGGCAATGGTGGTGGTGAGCTTGGTGGTGTAGTAGTCGGCGAAGGCCACCAGCTGCACCTTCAGGTTGGCGCCCACCTCCTTGTTGATGGCCTGCCAGCTGACGTTGCTGCCCACGGGTGTGGGCGGCGCGCCGAAGGACCAGCTCATCATGGTGATATCGCTGCCGTCGCCCGGAGTCTTCGCCAGGGACTTGAAGGGATTCTTGGGGTAGGCATAAAACACCGGGTCCACGTTGCCGTCGGCCGATCCGGGCAGGTCCGGGGCCGGGCCGGCAGTGATGGGTACGTGCGTCGGCAGGGCCGGTGCCCCTGGTACTGAAGCTGCTGTGGCGGGGTGACTGGTGCTGACAGCCGATGCCGCCGGCGACACGGGCGAGGTGCTGGCCGCGGACGGGCTGGCTGGAGCAGCGCTGGCTGCTGGCGAGCTGGCGGTGGGCGTGGCCGAACCGCAGGCCGCGAGGAGCGTGGCGCCCAGGCCCGTGATGGCCACCTGCAGGGCGGCCCGCCGGCTGATTCGGATACGCGCGGGCGTTGATTCAACCGTGCCCCGCGATACGCCGGGTTGCTGGCAATCCATCGTCGCCTCCGTCTCGATTCTTCCGACCCCGCGGTCGAACAGCGGCCATTGTAACCGCCGCCGCCAGCAAGCTTGCCGGCCCGCGGGTCAGCTCGCGGCTACTTTCACCTGGATGCTGTTCCAGCCGGTGCCGCCGTTGGGCTGCGGCAGGTTGAAGGTCTCCGTTTGGAGGGCGCCAGTGCCATCGGTAGCGCGCGCAACCAGCGTCACCGGGGGCCCGAGCTGGGCGTGGAAGGTCCCCTGCCAGCGCACGAAGGTATCGCGGCCCAGCACCGGCTGCAGCAGCGTGGCCGCCGTCCAGGTCCGTCCGCCATCGGCGCTGTACTCCACCCTGGCGATGCCACGGTCGCCCGCGTAGGCGACGCCGCCAATGGTTTGGGCTCCGGGTAACACCGTGGCTCCGTTAGCCGGTTCGTCGATGCGGGCCATGGTGTTCACCAGGGCGGTGCGGCTCCAATCCCGCTGGCCGTACCAATCCACGAACGGGCGCGACATCGGCTGCAGGTGCACGATCCACTTGGCGTTCTTCAGCCCGTAGTGGCCGGGAACGATCAGCCGCACCGGAAAGCCATGCTCCAGCGGCAGCACGGCGTCATTCATCTCGTACGCCAGGATCACCGTGGGGTCGCTGGCGGCCGGGGCGGGCAACGAGCTGGAGAATTCGTCCGCAC
>DATKQD010000125.1:0-6757 GCA_035532895.1 Chloroflexota bacterium | reverse complement strand
TGACGTGCAGGGCTACGGCGACATCGAAGGCCAGGGCGTTGAGATGGTGCTCACGCTCGGCACGGGCCTCGGTTCCGCGGTCTACGTGGATGGCCGGCTGCTGCCGAATTTGGAGCTGGGCCACCAGCCGTTCGATCGCGGACAAACCTACGAGGAGCGCATCGGCAAGGCCGCGCTCGACCGCGTCGGCCCCAAGCGGTGGCGCAAGCGCGTCCTGCAGGTGGTGCGCCAGTTGGAGCCCATCTGGAACTACCGGTTGCTTTACCTGGGCGGTGGCAACGCGCGCCTCCTGCATAAGGCTGAGTTGCCCGCTAACGTCCGCATCGCCTCCAACCAGGCCGGCCTTTTGGGCGGCATCGCCCTCTGGCAGGACCGCGGCCGGTGAGCAGAAGGTAGGCCCGAAATCACCCAGTCGAGGGGCAGGCAGCAAGCCCTGACCACCGCCGGTTGGGCTGGCTCTTGAGATAGCTGCCAGCTAGTAGATACCTTGCCACGCCCTTGGGAGGCACCTTCGCGACGCGCGCCAGGAATGGCATTAGGTTTTTCTTATGATTAAGCGGTAAAATGCCCGGTTGACTGTAATAGGTGCGCGCCATACAGTGGCTGCCACACATGGCGACGCGCGGAAGAGGGCTGACTAGGGGCGGAGAAGCGCTGGGACGCGGCCCGGTTATGAGCTACGAGGAGGCGCTGCGCTACCTCTACTCCTTCACCAACTATGAAACACGCGCCGCGCCACGTGGCGCGTTCAAGCTCACCCGGATGGAGCGATTGCTTGAGCTCGCGGAACGGCCGGAGCGACGCTACCCATCGGTGCTGGTGGCCGGCACCAAGGGCAAGGGCTCCACGGCGGCCATGCTGGCCGCCATTGCGCAGGCGGCGGGCAAGCGCGTGGGCTTCTACTCTTCGCCGCACCTGAACACGCACCGCGAGCGCTACCGGCTGCAGGGGGTGCCGATCAGCAAGGACGTGTTCGTCCATCAGGTGGAGCAGCTGCCAGGATTGCTGGCCGAGCTGGAACGCCGCTGGCCCGATCTGGGTTCGGTCACCCTATTTGAGCTGTGCACGCTGCTGGCCTTTCGCTGGTTCGCGGCCGAGGCGGTGGATCTAGCGGTGGTGGAAGTGGGTGTAGGCGGGCGGCTCGACTGCACCAACGTGCTGCGGCCCCAGCTGTCGCTGATTGCGCCCATCAGCTACGACCACCGGGACGTGCTCGGCAACACGCTGACCGAAATCGCGTTCGAGAAGGCGGGCATTATCAAGCCCGGCCATCTGGTGCTCTCCGCTCCGCAAACGGCCGAAGCCGCGGCCGTGCTGCGGCGCGTCGCGGCCGAGCAGAGCGCGCCGCTGCGCTTTGTGCCGCCCGGCGAGCCGGTGGGCGATCCGCTCGGCATCGTGGCCGGGCAGCCGCTGCCGGCGCGCCTGGGCCAGTGGTTCCGGCCACACGGCTGGCCCGCGGACGCAGAGCCTTGCTGGCTGAGCCTGCTGGGCGAACACCAGCTGGCCAACGCCGCCGTGGCGCTCGAAGCTGCCGCGGAGCTGGGCTTCGATGAGGCCGCCACGCGGCAGGGGTTGGCCGAGGTGCGCTGGCCAGGCCGGCTTGAGGTGCTGCGCGCCCAGCCGCTGGTCGTGGGTGATGGGGCCCAAAATGGTGCCTCCATGGAGCGCCTCATCGAGGCGGTGCGCCGCCACTTCCGCTACCGCCGGCTGCGGCTCGTTCTCGGCTTCTCGGCGGATAAGGAAATCCCCGCCATGGCCCGGGTGCTCAATCCCGTGGCGGACGAGATCATCCTCACTCGCTCGCGCCATCCCCGCGCGGCGAGCCCGGCTGCCCTGCTGGCGCACTTCCCGGCTGGCTACGTCACCGCCTCCTTGGAGGAAGCGCTGGCGCTCGTTGACGCGCGGGCCTGCCCGGACGAGCTGACACTGGTGACCGGCAGCCTGTTCCCCGTGGCTGGCGCCCGCTTTCTCTATGGCCTGGTTCCACCGGATGAGCAAGATCCGCTCGACTGAGGGTTCCCGCGCGCCCGGAGAAAACGTGGGGCTGCACTGGCGCGCTTCGCTTATCGATATCGATCCCGCGCGAGTGTTCACCGGCGATGGGCCACCTGGTCTGCGCCGCGATTCCTTCGTGGGAGTACCCTCACAGCTGATGCAGACGCGCGTATCGGGGTGCTCGGACTGATGGTTCTGTGAGCGAGCCGCTGCCAGCCGCGCTCGATATCGCCAGCGCTGTGGCCGCTGCCGATGGCACACGGCTGCTGCTGTGCCGGCACGGCCAAACGGCAATGAACGCGCAGTCGCGTTACCAGGGGCAGATGGATGCGCCGCTGGACATCACCGGCTGCGCCCAGGCCACCGCGCTGGCGATCCGGCTGGAGGCGGAACACATCGACGCGGCCTTCAGCAGCGATCTCAAGCGCGCTGCCCACACCGCAATCATGGCCGTGGGTGAACGCCGGCTGCCCGTTACACCCGATGCGCGTCTGCGCGAAGCTGCCTTCGGGCGGTGGGAGGGCCTCAACTTCGCTGAAATCGAGCAGCGGTATCCGGAGGATGCGGCCGCGCGGAGGGCCGACCCAGTGCGCTTTGCTATTCCGGGTGGCGGCGAGTCGCTCCTCGATGTCGCCGTGCGGGCGGCGGCGTTCCTGCGCGAGGTGCTGCCTCGCCACCCCGGGCAATCCGTCTTGCTGGTGGCCCACGGAGGCACCCTGTGTGGCCTGCTCACCGTGCTGCTGCGGCTGCCGCTGGACTCCTGGTTTCGGCTGCGCAACCGCAACGCCAATCTCAGCATCGTGGCCATCCGCCAGGGGCAGCCCCGACTGCTGTGCTTCAACGAGACGTGGCACCTGGAGGAGCAGGTCCCGTAATGCCGTCGGCCTATCCTGGCAGCCTCACGTTGATCACCGGGGGCGCCCGGGGCGGCAAGTCCGCTCAAGCCGAGATACTGGTTCGCGCGATCGGTGGCCAGGTGGTGTACGTGGCCACGGCTGAAGCCGGAGACGACGAGATGCACGCCCGCATCGTGGCCCATAAGGCCGCTCGGCCGGCCAGCTGGCGCACCATCGAGGAGCCGCTGCATCCCTCGTGGAGGTTGCCGGCCGATGAGGCCAGCACCGTGCTGTTGGACTGCCTCACGCTCTTGGTGAGCAACCTGCTCCTGGCTGGCGAGCCCATTCGCCAGGAGATCGAGGCGCTGCTGGCCTGGCAGCGCGTCAGCGCCGCCACTCTGGTGGTGGTGAGCAACGAGGTCGGCTGGGGTATCGTGCCGGACAACCCACTAGCGCGCCGCTACCAGGACGAGCTGGGCTGGGCCAACCAGCAGGTTGCCGCCGCGGCCGACCGGGTGATCCTGATGGTTGCTGGCATACCCGTGCACATAAAGGGCGAGCCAGCGCCGTCATAGTGCTCCCAGGCGACTCCACGCCGCGCTTCCCGCTGCTCCAGGTGGAGCGGTAGGATACGTACGCCGGGCACACCTGAAGGAGGCCAACATTATGGCGCTAGCATTCGAAGATACCAACCGCGTACTGCAAGAGGAGCGGCTGTTCACGCCGTCCGCGGACATTGTGGAACAGGCGAACGTCACCGCCTACGCGCGCTCCAAGGGTTTCGGCTCCTACGAGCAACTGTACGCCTGGACTATCGAGCATCCGGAAGACTTCTGGGCGGACATGGCGGGCCGGCTTGACTGGTCCAAGCCGTGGTCGCGGGTGCTGGACTGGAACCGTCCCTTCGCCAAGTGGTTCGTGGATGCGGAGTGCAACATCGTGCACAACGCACTGGACCGGCACATGGGCACGCCCGTAGAGAACAAGGTGGCGTATTACTGGGAGGGCGAAGGCGGGCAGTCCAAAACCGTCACCTATCGCCAGCTCTTCGACATGGTGAACCGCTTCGCCAGCGCGTTGAAGAAGCTGGGCATCAAGAAAGGTGACATCGTGGCGGTGTACATGCCGCCCATCATCGAAGAAGTCGTGGCCATGCTGGCGCTGGCGCGCATCGGTGCCGCCCACACCGTGGTGTTCTCCGGGTTCACGGCCGAGGCGCTGCGATCGCGCATTGACGATGCGCAAGCGGTTGCCGTGATCACCGCGGACGGCTACTTCCGGCGTGGCCGCGTGGTGGGGACGAAGGCGGTGGTGGATGACGCCATCAAAGGCACCACCGTGAGACACGTCATCGTGGCCAAGCGCGCCAACAGCGACGTGCCCATGGAAGCGGGACGCGATCTGTGGTTTGACGAGGTCATGAATACGGGCGATGCTGCATGCCCCTGCGAGCCCATGGACTCCGAGGACCTGCTGTACACGCTCTACACCTCCGGAACAACCGGGAAGCCTAAGGCGATCGTTCATGTGCATGGGGGCTACATGGTCGGCGCCTACGCCACAGCGCACTTTATTTTTGACCTGAAGCCGAACGATGTGTACTGGTGCGCGGCTGATCCCGGCTGGGTAACCGGCCACAGCTACATCGTGTACGGGCCGCTGTTGAACGGGGTGAGCAGCATCCTCTACGACGGCACGCCGGATTTCCCCGACCCGGGCATCTGGTGGGCGTTGGTGGAAAAGTACAAAGCAACCATCCTGTACTGCGCGCCCACGGCTATCCGTGGGCTCATGCGCTTTGGCGAGGAGCATCCGGCCAAGCACGACCTTTCCAGCCTGCGTCTGCTGGGCTCGGTGGGCGAGCCCATCAACCCCGAGGCCTGGATGTGGTACCGGCAGATCACCGGCGACCGCTGCCCGATCATGGATACCTGGTGGCAAACGGAAACCGGGGCGATCATGATCAGCCCGGTGCCCAGCACGTCCTTGAAGCCCGGCTCGGCCACACGGCCTTTCCTCGGCATTGAGGCCGATGTGCTGAACATGAACGGCCAGCCAGTAGGCTCAGATAAAGGCGGCTTCCTGGTCATTCGCAAGCCCTGGCCGTCCATGCTGCGGACCATCTACCGCGATCCGGAGCGCTATCAGACCCAGTACTGGAGCCAGATTCCCGGCGTCTACTTTGCCGGCGACGCGGCACACAAGGACAAGGACGGCTATTACTGGGTGCAGGGCCGCGTCGATGACGTGATCAAAGTGGCGGGACACCGGCTGGGCAGCTCCGAGATCGAAAGCGCGCTGGTCAGCCATCCCGCCGTGGCCGAAGCGGCGGTCATCGGCAAGCCGCACCAGCTGAAGGGCGAGAGCATCAAAGCCTTCTGCATCCTACGGCAGGGCAACGAGCCCACGGATGCGCTGCTCGCCGAGCTTCGCAGCCACGTGCGCAACACCATCGGGCCGATTGCACAGCCCGATGAGCTGGAGTTTGTGCCTTCGCTCCCCAAAACGCGCAGCGGCAAGATCATGCGGCGGCTGCTCAAAGCCCGCGAGCTGGGCGAAGATGTGGGAGACGTGAGCACGCTGGACGGCTAAGCTTGACGTGACGCCATGATCACCAAGACACGGCTGACCTACAGGGAGTACCGCGGCCTGCCGGAGACGGATCGCTACGAGCACGAGATGATCGCGGGGGAAGAATTCGTGTCGCCATCGCCAAACGTCTGGCACGAATACCTGAGCGCGCGCTTCACCGAGCTGCTTGCCACGTTCCTGCGCGGAAAGAAGCTGGGGCGGGTGCTGGGGCCGGTGGACCTGTACTATTCGCAGCACACCTACGTTTCGCCCGACCTGTGCTTTGTCACGACCGAGCAGTTCGCCCGGCTGCGCGCCGAGCAGGACGTGAGGATCCCCCCACCCCTGGTAGTGGAGATTCTCTCGAAATCTTCGGTCAAGTGGGATAGGGAAGATAAGCGGCGCTTCTACGCGGCGTTCGGCGTTCTGGAGTACTGGATCATTGATCCCTTTGTGAACACAATTGAGGTGATCGATCTCGTCGCGGACACCCTTACGGCCGCGGATCCTGCCATTTCGACCGTGTTGGTGGGGTTCAGCCTACCGTGGGCGGACCTGTTCGATTCTGAGGATTGACTCGCCCAGCGGTGGCTGTCGCGCCTCCGAGCGCCCCTTGAATATCGTCAGCGCGGCCCTCTGGAACACTGCCCGCACCTGCTGAACTCCACTTGCTGAGGCGGTTACGCCTCCTGGCGGTAGGCGACCTCTTCTTCCTTCACCGTGCCGTCCTCAACCAGAAAGGCGCGCAGCGCGGGTGGCTCGTTCTGCAGGGAGGCGATGAGGTAATAGACGTCCGGCCAGTTGGCGGCGAAGTTGGTGTCTGTGCTGGATGGGTAGGCGGCGGTGTGGGTGTGCGAGTGGAAGATGGCCAGCATCTCCCAGCCGTGGGCGCGCATTTCACGCTGCACGCGCAGCACCTCCGCGCCATCCACCATGAAACGCGTTGGGCTGTGCTCGATGTTGGTGGTGGGGTAGAAGTGCGCCGGCAGCCCATCTTTGCCTGCCACGATGCCGCAGGCCTCATTCGGCAGTTCCGCCCGCGCGTGCGCGATCATCTCCTCCGCCAGCGCGCGGTCCACGATCATCGCGAGCTCGGGGCCACTGAGGGCCGCCATGCTTCGCCCGCTTGCCCACGAGCGCGGTGCTTCCAAAGGGACGGATCTGCCTCCGAACAGAGAGGAGCCCTCACTCTGCCCTCTCCCGCCGAGGGCGGGCGAAGTGGTTCGTCCAGCGGCGGGTTACCACCAGAACTTCTTCTCGGCGCTGGGTTCGTAGCCGCGGGTCCACAGCTCGCTGCTCAGATATTTCCAACCACCATCCGCCAGCAGGATGACGATGTTGCCCCGCTCCATGCG
>DATKQD010000124.1:0-34518 GCA_035532895.1 Chloroflexota bacterium | reverse complement strand
GTGTAGATGATCCGCTATATTACGGGTGATTAGCCCCAGACTCGAACCGGAGCCGATCTTCCTTCGCGCGATGCCGAAGGACCTCTTGATCCGCCCTCCTTTGGCGAACTCTTTGCAAAACCTCGAGTCCTCCTTCCTTGTGTGAACGTGCGGCTGGCGCGCAGCTCCTCAATCGCAAGCACGTCGCGCCTCGCTGATTTGTACGCCTCTACTTCGGCGGCAGCTTTCGGCGAGCTATCTGTCTGAGCCCGCAGCTCTGAGAACTTTTGTCGGTTCACCAGTTCACTGACTTGGTGCGGCGGACGTCCGCACTTCAGTCTGAGGCGGATCCGCGGCTAAGCGACCGCTTCAAAGGGATAGACCGGCACCCTTTCCGTGCGGGTCGCTTGCGGCGGCGCCTGCCGAAGATGATCCAACTGTCGGCTCGTCTCGGCCTCGAAGTACGCTTCACCACACTGCTGGCGCACCCAGGCAGGCACATTCTCAACAAGTGCAAGAGAGTCGCCCCACCAATTCTCGGCGGTTACTCGGCGCAACTCCGTCTTTCCGCCGCACAGGGGGCAGCGAGTAACCATCAGGTGTTCTCCTCTCTCGGATTCCTTGACCGTTAAGTCTCAGACCTCCTCAAGCAGTGCCTAGCTTGGCGTCGTTGCCGGCAGCACCAGCACCACAGTCTCATCGGGGAATATGGCTCGGACTTCGAGTTGTCCCCCGAGTGCTTCTATGTAGCTGCCCAGCGTCTTCAAGTAGATATTGTCCGGGTGTTCGAGTTGGGAGACGTTAGCTTGGCTCACGCCGAGGGCTTGGGCGACTTGCTGTTGCGTCAGCTTCCTGCCGGCGCGCAACTCCTCAATGGCCAGCACGTCTCGCATTGCCGACTTGTACGCCTCGACTGTGGCGGCGGCTTCCGGTGTGCGCACTGTCTGAGCTCGCAGCTCCGAAAACTTGCGTCGGTTCATGGCAACAACCCCTCTCGTCTCAAGTCCTCCAAGTGTTCGTCGTACATGCCGTCGGCCACCGGGATCATCCGTCGATACCAGGCCACCCACTCGTTCGTCTTGTCGCCGCCGAGGAGCAGAATCGCCATTCTGCGCGGATCGAAGGCGAACAATATCCGAATGTTGCCCTCCGGCGGTCGGAGCTCCTTCATGTTGGCATGTCTGGAGCCGGCAATCGTGTCGGCGTAAGGCCGCCCCAAGGCAGGTCCTCGCTCGTCGAGCAGGTCTACGACCGCGTTAATCGCCGACTGCTCGGCCTGGGCCAGGTCCAGGTACCAGCTTCCGAACTCATCCGTTGCCTCGACCTCCCATGGCACGATCTCGTTATAAGTCTCAACTTATACTATGTCAAGCGGTCGAGCCAGTAGCAAGTCGTAGACTCCAGTAAAGGAAAATGTCCATAGGCTGCCCGTCGGACGGTTGCAGGCGGCCGCTTGTTGACATCAAGCGTGACATTAACGTACCGGGGATATCCGGGCAGGGGGCACATCTGGGCAGTCACTTTGAGATCAAAATGCCACTTTTGCGCACGTTCGGACGAGTCTCATCATCCCAGGGCCGGAGGTTCGAATCCTGGCGGGCCCACCACATTCGAGCTCAAATTGGGCCAAAATGGAGGCGTCGATAGCAGGCGTCGCCATAATGGACATCGATGTACCCCTAAGGCATTCCTCGGCAGGAGGTTGGAGTGGGTCGACGAGGCTTCCAGGCGAAGTCAGCGTCCTTGTGGCGCTCGCGACACGGCCCAAGCACCAGTCGTTCTTGACTGGCCAAGCGAGCGTTCAGCTTCATCGATGCATCGTCACACGACAGGCCAGTTACGTGCGCTGCCCAAACTAGGACTGAGTGCCGCTGGTCAGCTCGATCGGCAACGAGCGGGTGCTGAGCACGGTCGCCGGCAGTGGATCCGGCAAATTGTTTGGAAGCAGGACAAGATTCGTTCCTTGCATGGCGGCCGAGGGAACAAGCAGACCTTCGCAGCCTTCGAGAATCGCCGCCAGCGCAAGCTGGCGACAGGCGCTGGGATCACTCCCCGTCAGGTCTGCGATCTGAAGGCCGATGCTGCCTGGCTCAGTCGCATCCAACACGACCGTCACATCAATGTCTAATTCCGTGAGCACGTTGTTTCGGAGGTGGTCCAGGTTTCGTGCTGCGCTTCGGCGGACCATCTCCCACACGGCCGCCTCGGGTGTCAAAGATGTGTACAGAGCCGCCCAGCATTGGTCCACCGGGAACATGTCACGACCTTGGTGATACCGGCCCGAACTCCCTAACGACAGCTTCCAGTCAGTCGGGCCGACTTCCCGCCAATGCGCTCGCCAGACTCTCCCACGGAATGGAATCTTCGGGCCGTGCGCTGCGGCTTCGGAAGCGCTCCAGTCCGATGAAGGCACCGGCTAGAGGTAGATTCCGCCCGTTAGCCCATCGAGGTCGGCGGAGACACGGTCGATGCGGCCCGCCTTGAGTGCTTCAACAGGCGTAAAGCCGCCGAGATATCGGCTTTCGGCCTGCAGCCACTCATGGACAGCGTTCTTGTCCCGCATGACTTTCAGCAACCGATCGCGCAGCGCTGCCAGCTCACTCAGCCGTTCTCGGGTCTTGCCCTGTGGCACTGTCTGGTTTGCTCGCCAGCGCTCGATTGTGCGACGATCGACAGACAAGGCAGCGGCCAGTGTTTCAGCAGGTACTCCCAAGTCTTGCTCCAGCCCATCAACCACTGTCTTCAGATCGAAGAGATTCGTCGCCATTGCTTATTCAAGTGTAGAGTTGTCGGACATCATTTGTCGGCGAATTCAACCAACCGAGCTGACATCCTGACTCAAAGTGGTGCCCATTCTCATAAGCCCACGGTCTCGCAGGTTGAATCCTGCCCGGGCCACCAAAGTTGAGCTCAAGTTGGCGAACAACTCATTGTTCATAGCCAGCGTACTGCGATGTTGGCATCAGGTTTCCGTCAACTGTGCATCTTGAGCATGGCCCGTGAGCGCGCCACCCGAGCCTCTCCAGGCGACAATCACGGAGGTGCCAGGGTCATCACGCCGGCGGCCGCTGGCAGTGGCGGTACTAAATGGATGGCTTGCGCAGCTACGACTATGCCAGGACAGCAACCGTGGCGTCCACGCTGGGAAACATCTGGGCACCTTGGCTGTTCCGCGAGCTGTCAGCGACGCAGGATCGTTATCTTGAGCTGACTGAGCGTTTCGGGATCTGCCAGCAGATCGATGCGGGCAATCTTGTCGCCGGCGAAGGTGAAGCGAAAGGCTACGCGAGGGCGGCCAGCCTGGCTCCAGGCCAGGCCGGGCAGGCCGCCGATGAGCGCGGGATGCAGGATGCGCGCGCCACCGGCAACCTGCTCCACGACCGCGCGCGCACCTCTGATACTGCCGCCAGCCAAGCGCCGGCCGCGTTCGCTCTGTGCACCCATGGCTACGGCGGCGGCATCTGCCCGAAGCTCAACATCGGGGTCGAGCAGAGTCAGCAGGGCCTCGAAGTCGCCGCCCCGAGCTGCCGCCAGGAACGCGTCGACAATCCGCTGCTGGCGGACGATATCTGCCTGCTGGATGGTGGCAGCCCCCTGCACGCGGCGGCGGGCGCGGCTGGCCAGCTGGCGCGCCGCGTCCGGCGTGCGGCCCACAATGCTGCCGATCTCGTCGAACGGCACCGCGAACACATCGTGCAACACGAAAGCCACGCGCTCGGCCGGCGACAGCACCTCCAGCACGACCAGCAGAGCAGGGCCGACCGAGTCGGCCAGTATCGCCTCGTACTCGGGATCGCCACTCGATGCGCCGCTGGCGCCAGGCTCGGGCAGGTGCTCGTCCAACGGATCTTCGCGCCGGGCGTTGCGTGAGCGCAGCATGTCCAGGCACACCCGCGCCACGACGGTGGTGAGCCAGCCGCCAAGATTCTCGACCTGGCTGGTGTTGGCCCCACTGAAGCGCAGCCAGGCTTCCTGCACGGCGTCGTCGGCTTCGGCGGATGATCCCAGCATGCGCAAAGCAACCGCCTGCAAATGCCCGCGGTTCTCCTCGAACTGTCTCGCCAGCCAGTCGCCATCCATCGGTCACATTCTCCTCTCGTGATACGTCAGTGGGATGACGAATCACGGCCAAGGAATGTAACAGGAGGGACAGGAGACTCACACCATGAAGATCAAACTCACCGGCATTTATGTGGATGACCAGGACAAAGCGCTGCGCTTCTACACCGATGTGCTCGGCTTTGTGAAGAAGGCCGACTTCAGCCAGGGGCCGTTCCGCTGGCTCACCGTCGCCTCGCCCGAAGAGCCGGACGGCGCCGAGCTGCAGCTGGCCCTCAACGACAACCCCGCCACGAAGGCCTACCAGCAGGCCCTGTTCGAGCAGCACCAGCCCGCGGCCATGTTCTACGTGGACGACGTGCAGCGCGAATACGACCGCATGAAGCCGCTGAACGCGGAGTTCACCATGCCGCCAACCAAGGTCACCGGCTCTACCATCGCTATGGTCAACGACACCTGCGGCAATCTCATTCAGATCGTCGCGCTGGACCGCTGGGGTTGATCGACGCCCCAGCTTCACGGGCTCGGCCGGCCCTGGAGAGCGCTGGCAGCGCTCTCCAGGCGGGCTACCATCACCTGATGCCCACTGTGGATATGCACGATCGCATACGGGTGCATGGTGCCCGCGAGAACAACCTCAAGAACGTGAACATCGAGCTTCCGAAACGCCGGCTGACCGTGTTCACCGGCGTCTCAGGCTCCGGCAAAAGCTCGCTGGTGTTCGGCACCATCGCCGCGGAGTCGCAGCGACTGATCAATGAAACCTATAGTGCCTTCGTCCAGGGCTTCATGCCCACACTGGCGCGGCCCGACGTCGATGTGCTGGAAGGGCTGACCACCGCGATCATCGTGGATCAGCAGCGCATGGGGGCCGATCCCCGCTCGACCGTAGGCACCGCGACGGACGCCAACGCCATGCTGCGCATCCTGTTCAGCCGGCTGGGCCAGCCGCGCATCGGATCGCCCAATGCGTTCTCCTTCAACGTCCCTGCCGTGCGGGCCAGCGGGGCACTCACCATCGAGCGTGGCGGCGGCAGAACCGCTGAGGTGAGCTTCACCCGCGCCGGGGGCATGTGCCCGCGCTGCGAAGGCCGGGGCACCGTCTCCGATATCGACCTCACCCAGCTCTACGACGCCTCGAAGTCGCTTGCCCAGGGCGCGCTCACCATCCCCGGCTACCAGGTGGGCGGGTGGAATTTTCGGCTCTATGCCGCATCCGGCTTCGTCGACCCCAACAAGCCCATCGGCGAATACACCGAAGCCGAGCTGCACGATTTCCTCCACCACGAGCCCGTGAGAATGAAGATCCAGGGCATCAACATGACCTACGAGGGGCTTATTTCCCGCGTGCAAGGGTCATACCTCTCCAAAGACCGCGAGGGGATGCAGCCGCACATCCGCGCATTTGTGGATCGCGCGGCCACCTTCACCGCCTGCCCCGAGTGCGATGGCACCCGGCTCAGCGAGGCGCCGCGGTCGTCGCGGATTCGCGGAATCAACATCGCCGACGCCTGCGCGATGCAGATCAGCGACCTGGCCGAATGGGTTGGCGGCGTCGGCGAGCCATCGGTTGCGCCCTTGCTCGCCGCGCTGCGGCAGACGCTCGACTCGTTCGTGGAGATCGGGCTTGGCTATCTCTCGCTCGACCGACCCGCGGGCACACTCTCGGGCGGCGAGGCCCAGCGCGTCAAGATGATTCGCCACCTCGGCTCCTCCCTCACCGACGTCACCTATGTGTTCGATGAGCCCACCATTGGCTTGCACCCCCACGACATTCAGCGGATGAACGACCTGCTGCTGCGGCTGCGCGACAAGGGCAACACCGTGCTGGTGGTGGAGCACAAGCCCGAGACGATCGCCATCGCCGACCATGTGGTGGACCTCGGCCCTGGCGGGGGCACGGCCGGCGGCACCGTGTGCTTTGAAGGCACAGTCCAGGGCTTGCGCGCCAGCGGCACCATCACCGGTCGCCATCTCGATGATCGGGCCGTCCTCAAGCCGGCAGTGCGGACGCCCAGCGGCAGGCTGGAAATCCGCGGGGCAACCGCCCATAACCTGCGCAACGTCAGCGTGGACATCCCACTGGGCGTGCTGTGCGCGGTGACCGGGGTGGCCGGCTCGGGCAAGAGCTCGCTGATCCACGGGTCCATGCCCAGAGGAGCGGGGGTCGTTTCCATCGACCAGGCGCCAATCCGCGGATCGCGGCGGAGCAATCCCGCCACCTACACCGGCCTGCTCGACCCCATCCGGACGGCGTTCGCCAAGGCCAATGGCGTGGAGGCCGCGTTGTTCAGCGCCAACTCCGCCGGTGCCTGCCCAACCTGCTCCGGTAACGGCGTCATCTACACCGACCTGGGCATCATGGCCACGGTGGAGACGGTGTGCGAGGAGTGCGAGGGCAAGCGCTTCCAGGCCAGCGTACTCGAGTACAAGCTCGCCGGCCGGAACATCGCCGAGGTGCTCGCCATGCCCGTCAGCGAGGCACTGGCCTTCTTTGGCGCCGGGGCGGCCAAAACGCCCGCGGCCGCGAAGATCCTCAGCCGCATGGCCGATGTGGGCCTCGGGTATCTCAGCCTCGGCCAGCAGCTCACCACGCTCTCCGGTGGCGAGCGGCAGCGGCTCAAGCTGGCTATCCAGATGGCCACCGATGGCGGTATCTACGTGCTGGACGAGCCGACCAGCGGGCTGCACCTGGCGGACGTCGCGCAGCTGCTGCAACTGCTGGACCGGCTGGTGGACGCGGGCAAGTCCGTGATCGTCATCGAGCACCACCTCGCGGTGATCGCGCACGCCGACTGGATCATCGACCTGGGCCCGGGCGCCGGTCACGACGGCGGGCGCATCGTGTTCGAAGGCCGGCCGGCGGACCTGGTCGCCGGTCGCGGCACCCTCACCGGGCAGCACCTGGCGGCTTACGTTGGGGCAGGTGCGCCGGCGCAGGGTTGAACATCGAGCTCAACGGGCAGTGCCGGGCGTGGCGGCCGTGCCTGTGAGGCGAGCGCCGAGGCAGGATGTGTGGAGTTCGCCCATTGGGCATCTGAAAACTTCCGATTGAGTGAAGTCAGCAGCCAATAGCAGACCTGTCAGCACCTCCTGAGGCTATTCCTGGCGAAGACAAGCGTCAAAACGGCGGTTGACAGCCAGCAACCTCGGGCGATACAGTGGCGCCGAGATCGGGTAACCAGCCAAGATGGTGAGGAATACACGAATGGCCACAGAACAAGCGCAAAGTCCGTTCGCCACAATGCAGGCGATGTCGCGCGGCGAGAAGGTTCCCGGCGGCAGCCTGGCCGGTAAGGCGGTGATGCAGCCAGCGCCACCCGAGGAAGGTGAGCTGAAGCCGACGCCCACCGAGATCGAAGGCCCCTACTTCCGCCTCGGCGCACCCCAGCGCTCCAACCTGCTGGAGCCGGGCGACAAGCCCGAATTGGTCCTGACTGGCCGAGTGCTGAACACGCGCGGCAAGCCAGTGCCAAACGCCGTCGTTAACGTCTGGTCCTCGGACGCGGTCGGCAACTACGACATGATCGGGTACAGGTACAACGGCTACGTGGTGACCGACCAACAGGGCCGTTACGAGCTCACGACGATCATTCCCGGCTGCTATTATCCGCGCGACGCGAAGCACCTCCACGTCAAAGTGCAGGGCAACAGCAGCCCGGTCACCACGCAGCTGTACATCGAGGGGGAACCGGGCAACGAAGACGACGCCTTCTTCACTCCGGACTGCCTCGTGCGCTGCACCAGCGACGCCAATGGCACCAAGCACGGGACGTTCGATTTCGTTATTCGGCAGGTGACCGAACGCGAGAACGTCACGCCGGAGAGCCTCGCCGCGCGCGTCTAAGCAACGAGGCGTCATCCGCCTCATGGGGCTCGCTTCAGCGCACGCTGGCCGGGGCCGTTCGCGCCTGCTGGCCTCAGGCAGGAAGTGCCTGGTAGTCGGTCGCTGCCGGCCGGCTGCGCTTACGGCACCAAACCTGTGCACCGCGGGCCAAACCTTCGATCATCCGATCATCCTCAGGCACACGCTCCCTTTGTGCCTTCGGCGAAGCGGGCGGGCCGCATATGATTGACGGGTGACTAGTTCAGCCATGAATCGCCCTGTGTACGACCTGAAGACCAAGCCCGCCGTTCTGGGCAGCCATGCCGAGGCCATGCAAGCGGTGCAGGGCCTCAAGCCGCGGCTTCGCGAACGCATACCGCAAGCCGAGAGCCTCCGGCATCTGCCGCCCGACAACGTGGCCGACCTGCTCCAGAGCGGCCTGTACGGCGTGATGACGCCGAAGCGCTGGGGCGGCTCCGAGCTGGGCAGCGAAACACTCATCGACGCCAGTGTCGAGCTCGCTTCGGCCTGCCCCTCCACCGGCTGGGTATACATGCTGTGGGCCGCCCACATGTGGCTGCTGGCGCTCTTCCCGCTGCAGGCCCAGGAGGAGCTGTGGAGCAACCCCAACATGCTGGCCTCATCGGTGGTGAACACCCAGGGCGACGTGGTGCCAGCCGAAGGCGGCTTCCGCTGGACCGGCAAGGGCTTCTTCTCCAGTGGCGTTGACCATTGCAACTGGCTGACGGCACTCATTGGCATCAAGCGCGAAGAGGGCCAGCCGCCCGAGCGAGCCTGGCTGCTCCTGCAGCGGGAGCAGTTCGAGATTGTGGACGACTGGTTCACCATGGGCCTCAAAGGGACCGGCAGCAAAACCATCGTCATCAACGATGCCTTCATCCCTCAGCACCGCTACGTCTCGGCAAAAGACATCGAAGAAGGCGTGTCTCCCGGCGCCAGCCTCCATCCCAACCCGGTGTACTGCGCTCCCTCCACCGCCAACTTCACCGCGGCCATGGGCTCGCCAGCCGTGGGCGCGGCCAAAGGCTTCCTGGAGCTGTTCGAGGAGCGTCTGCGCACACGGGCGCGAACGACCACCATGCCGGCTCAGGCCGATGGCCTGCTCAGCAACATGAACCGCCTGGCCTCGTCCATCGCCCAGGTCGAGGCCGTCCATGCCCTGAGCCTCGAAAATGCCCGGCGCTATGCCAGCATCCGCGCCTCCACGGTAAGCCTGCGCGATCGCATGGCCTGCATGCGCGACCAGGCCTTCGCGGCCCAATCGTCGCGGCGCGTCGTGAACCAGCTGTGGGAAGAGAGCGGCGGCAGCAACCTGTTCGAAAAGTCCGAGCTGCAGCGCTTCTGGCATGACACCAATGCCGCTGCCGCGCACCAGGGCCTCACCTGGGACTGGATCGGCACGGCCTGGAGCAAGATCGCCCTGGGCCTGTCCGAAGGACCATTCGTGTAAGTCATCCGCCGAACCCGGCTTGTGCGCAGCGCGCCTGACCCGAGAGAACTCCCGGCCAAGCATTCGGCTGGGCCGGCGATCATCCGCTGCCACACTCCGCGCGTGCGCGAAATGGGCTGGCCCTCTCGGTCGGCTCGTCTGAGACACTTAAGGCCACACATGGCGGACACCTTGGGCGACGACGTGGAGCTCCCCGTGCAGCTGGCGTTGGATCTGCCTGGCGGGCAGCTGGGTCTGCCGCGCAATGTGCAGCCCACGCTGGCGCAGGCCACACCGGCGCCCTTCGACTCGCCCGACTACCTGTTCGAAGTACGCTGGGACTGCATCCGCGCGATCGCCCTGGTAGAAGCAGGGCGGGTGATCTTGCGCAATCCCCAGTTGGGCGAAATTCAGGTGTGCTTCCCGGAGCTGGCCGGCATGGATCGCTGCATCAAGGAGCTCCCGGCCATCCTTGATGGTGAGATCGTGCTGGTGGACGAGCGCGGCCGGCCCGACTTTGACGGCTTGCGTTCGCGGCTGCGTGCGCAGGCCCGCCCCAGTTCCAGCCCACACACACGGCCGGCCTGTTACCTGGCCTACGACCTGCTCATGCGCGGCAGCCGTTCGCTCATGGATGAGCCACTGGTACGACGCAAGCGACTGCTAGACGAAACCGTCCAGCGCGACGACTGCATCTACGTGTCCGAGAGCTTCGATACGGAGGGCGTGGCGCTCTTCGACGCGGTGGCAGAAAGCGAGCTGGAGGGCATCGTCGCCAAGGCCAAAGCCAGCGCTTATCACGCGGGCCTGCGCAACCCCGGCTGGCTCGCGGTGAAGCGCCCGCGGCGGAGCGAGTTCGTGGTGGCCGGCTGCAGCGCGCACATCCTGGCCGGCCGCGGCGATACGCGTCTCTTGCTGGGCGCGTACGATCCATTCGGCAGCCTCACCTACGCGGGCAGCGTGGCCGCGCCCGCCGAGGATGACGCGCGACTTGGCTTGTTCACCCTGCTCAATGCCCTGCAGGCCGACCAGTCACCCTTCCCGGTGCCGCCTCGCGCACTGGCAACGTGGGTGCGGCCCGAGGTGGTGGTGACCGTGGCCTTTCAGGAGTGGGAGCCTGGCGGCAAGCTGCGCGGTGCCACACTGGAGCGCGCCCGGCTGGATATTTCGCCGAGCGAGTGCCTGCTGCCGGTCACCCCCGCGCCGGCTGGCTCCAGCCGGCCCACAGCCATCCGGCAGCGCCCGTCGCTCACGTTGCTCAGCACGCTGCCCCTGCCGTTGCCGCGCGATGCCCCGGCCGGCCGGCCCTCATTGCGGCTGGTGGATGATGGGCATTGAGGCTCGCGGTTCAGGGCTTGAGAATTGAGCCTCGGGCGGTCGTGAGGCCGGTGGCTGGTAGGATACGAGGAATGGTTGTGCAGGGCCGGGACCGCGGCCGCGCTGACCTCGCCTCTCCCCGGTTGGGAGAGGAACTGAGCATTTCGGCGCCGTAACAACCAGCCGAATCAGGACTTTCCAGGACACATGCAGCAACGCCGGGCCGCCGGGGCCTTGTCGGTCGAGTTTCTCCTTTCCACCTACCTGCCGGCGCTGGTTTTAGCGCTGGGTACCGGCATTGCGCTGCCGGCGCTGCCCATTCTCGCCAAATCGTTCCACGTCAGCTTCGGGGTGGCCAGCCTGGTGATCACCATCTTCCTGCTGGGCGGAATGATCGGCAGCCTGCCTACGGGCGCATTGATCGACCTGCTGGGCAGCCGTACGGTCATGCTGGCCGGTCCCATCATCACGGCCACCATGGCGGTGCTGGTGATGACGGCACACTCCTTCCCAGAGCTGCTCGTCTTTCGCTTCATCGATGGCTGGTCCGCGCAGCTGTGGCTGATGGGCCGCATTACCAGCATCTCGGCACTCTCCGCCAGCCGGCAGCGTGGCCGGCAAATCAACTGGATGATGGGCATGGATAATCTGGGCAAGCTGTGCGGGCCCGTGGCTGGTGGGCTCATCGCCGGCATCTGGGGGCCGCGCAGCCCTTTCGGCGCTTACGCCATTCTGGCCTTGCTGGCGCTGGTGCCCATGCTGGTGCTGGTCAAGCAGGGCAATCCGCGGCCGGTCCGCCGCCCCAAAGGGACGCGTGTACCGGGCGAATGGCGCGAGGGCCTGCGGCGCGTCATCCGGCCGCGGGTCATCTTCTTCGCCGTCGCCTTCTTCGGCGCGGTGGCGCGCAGCCCGGTGAACAGCGGACTGCTGCACCTGTACGCCACCTATACCTATAACCTGGACGTGCGAGCGATTGGCTTGCTCGCCACTGCTGGCAGCTGCATTCTGGTGCCCATCGGCTTTTTTGCCGGCTACCTGATGGATCGCATTGGGCGCCGGCTCACCATCGCCCCCGGTTACGCCAGCTTCGCCGTCGCCATGGCCTGCATCGCGCTCACGGCCTTTGTGCACCTCTCGCTGTGGTGGTACGTGGCGGGCTACTTCCTCGTGGTGGCCTCGCAGGGGCTGACCGTCGGCTCAACCCAGGCTATCGGCGCCGACATCGCGCCGGAAGAAGGGCGCGGCACCTTTTACGGCTACTGGCAAACCATCAACCAGCTGGGCACCACCAGCAGCCCCTTCATCTTCGCCTTTCTGGCCAACGCCATCGGCTATGGCTCCTCGTTCATCCTTCTAGCGGCCGCGTCAGCGCTGGCCGGCGGCCTGCTGCTCCTGGCGCATGAACCCTCGAAGCCGCTGCCCTCCGCCGCCACAACCAGCGCGGCCCTGCTCGATGCCGCCCCAGCCGTCGCCGGCCCGTAGCCAGCAGACCTATTCAGCGGCTGGCGCTGCTACCCGCGCCAACCCTCAGCCGACGGCAGGCGAGCGCATTTCACCAGAGCGCGCGGGTAGCGAGGGCCGCGCCTTCGGCCAGGGAGCGGAGCTTGCGCCAGGCCACGGTGGGCGCCACCACTTCTCGGCCGGCAAACGTCCCAAAGCCACAGTCCGTCCCGGCGATCAGGTTTTCGCGGCCTACCAGGCGCGCCAGTCGCACGATTCGCTCCGCTACCAGCTCGGGGTGCTCCACATAGTTGGTGCAGGAGTCGATCACACCGGGGATAAGGATCAGACCCTCCGGCAGCTTCACCTGCTCGAACAGGTGCCACTCGTGCTCGTGCCGTGGATTGCTGGCCTCTATGGACAGCGCGCCTACGTGGGCGCCCAGCAGCGCATCCAGTATCTTGCGCAGCGGCACGTCGTAGGTGTGCGGTCCGGCGTAGTTGCCCCAGCATACGTGCAGCCGCAGCTGCTCCGGAGGCAGCCCCTCAATCGCCTGGTTCAGCGCGGCCACGTGCAGCTCCACGATGCGCACGAAGTCCTCCTCTGTTCCGCCAGCGAACTTCATGTGGCGCTCCATGGCCAGGTCCGGCGCATCGAGCTGCAGGGTGAAGCCAGCCTGCACAATTGCCTGGTACTCCACACGCATAGCGTCGGCCACGCCAAACACGAAGGCTTCGTAGCTGTTGTAGTAGCCTTCGCCAAAGATCGTGGTGAGCGTACCGGGCGACACCGCGGTGACAAACGCATCCACGGGCCGCGCCAGATCCACCACACGGCGGAAGCGGCCGAGGTCCTCCGCCAGGGCAAACTCACCGCGATAGCCAATGGGCCCGTCGCAAGCGGGGAACTCCACCAGCCTCGCACCACCGCTGCCCACCGTCACATAGTCGGGATGCTCCCGGCGGTCCAGCGGCCCACCGTGCAGGCCCACGTGGTCGCCGCTGACCGAGGCGCCGCGTGGCCCGGCGCGGCCCAGGCCGGTGAGCCGCTCCTTGGCGTAGACGTTGAAGCCGATCTTGCTCAGCTCGCCGTCGTCTACCACATCGATGCCGGACTCCATCTGCCGGGCCACCACGTCGGCCACGGCCTTGTCTAACTGCTGCTCCAGCGCGGCCGAATCCACCGGCTGGCCCTGCCCGCGCGCGTAGATCAGCTCCAGCAGCTCCGGCGGACGGGGCAGGCTGCCGGTGTGCGTGGTGAGGATGCGCTGTTCGCTGCGTTTCATCAACTCTGTCCTTCCTTAAAGACGGCCGGCGAGCCCGCCGCGGGCGCATCGATGGGGTCGCCCTCGCGGTCCAGGTGCACCACCGGTAAGCCCAGTTCTCGCACACCCGGCTCAATCACCGCGAGGTCGCCCACCACCACGATGGCCAGCTGGTTGGGGTGGATATGCTCTGCCGCCGCCCGGTGCACATCTGCCAGGGTTACTGTTCGCAGCCGATCGATCTGGCCCGCGTACTCATCGTCCGCCAGGCCATAGTGCACCAGATCGAGCAACCGGCCAATAATGTGGCCGGGCGTCTCGAACGTGGGTGGATAGCCGCGAATGAGCCCCAGCTGGGCCTTTTCGAACTCGTCCGCTGCCAGCGGGCGGCGCTCGACCAAGTCCTCAAATTCGCGGAGCGTCTCGATCAGCGCCTCTTTGGTGACGGCCGTCTGCACAGCGCCGCCGGCCACAAAGGTGGAACTGACTGCGCGCCAGTCGAAACGCGAGCGGTAGCCATAGGTGTACCCCTTACGTTCCCGCAGGTTCATGTTCAGCCGCGCGGTGAACTGGCCGCCAAAGGCCATGTTCATCACCACCAGGGGCAGGTAGTCCGCGTGCAGCCGCGGCACTGCCAGCTGACCCGCGGCGATGACACTCTGCGCCGCGCCTGGCTTGTCCACCAGGTACAGCGTCGCTGCTTGTTGTTGGGGAGCCGCGTCGCTAGGCGCAAGGGCAGCCGCCTGCCCTTCCCAGCCGGCGAAGGCTGCCTCCAGCTGGCGCGCCACCCGTTCACCGTCCACATCGCCGGCAATAACCACCGTTGGTCGCCTATGCAGGATAGTGCGGAGGTACTGATCGGCCAGTTCCGTGCGGCTGAACTCGGCCACCGCCGCCTCGCGGCCCGCGCTGGGGTGGCCGTAGGCGCTGCCCCCGCCATACAGCACAGCCGTGCTGGCGCGCTCCGCCAGGGCATTGGCGTCGTCGCCCAAACGGCGCAGGTCAGTGATTCGCTCGGTACGAATGCGCTCCACCTCGCGCTCCGGAAAGGTAGGGTTGGTGAGCACGTCTACCAGCAGCTCCAGCGCGGCGGGCGAGTGGCGCGTGAGCACCTCGGTGCTGGCGCTCACGAACTCTCGATGCACGGCCAGGTTCAAGCGCGCGGCGAGGGCATCGCTCTGGTCCGCGATGTCGGTGCTGGACCGGTGAGTGGTGCCCTCCGTCAGGAGCCTCGCCGCCAGCGAGGTGAGGCCTGGCGCGCCGGTGGGGTCGCTCGCGGCACCGCCGCTGAAGTGCACGGCCACCGCCACAATGGGCAGCTCGTGCCGTTCCACCAGCAGCAGGTCGATGCCACCGGCCAGGTGGAAGCGGCGCGGCACAGGGGCGTGAAAACCGCGTTCCGCGCCCGGCCCCGGCTGTACGGCGCGGTCTACGGTGCTGGACGTGGCGGCGATGGAAGCGCGCGGCGACACCACCAGCCGCACGCGGCCGGCAGTCAGCCAGCGCTGGGCCACGCGCCGCACATCCTCCGGTGTCACGGCCAGGTAGCGCTCCACGTCGCTGTTGACACGGCCGGCGTCACCAGCGAAGACCTGGAAGTAGTTGAGCAGGTCGGCGCGGCCGCCAAACCCACCAATGCTCTGCAACTGGCGTGTGTAGCCTGCTTCCAGCCGGTTCACTGCCCGCTGCACCTCTTGCGGCTCAGGTGCCTGGCGGGCCAGCCGGTCTACCTCGGCCAGCAGGCCCTGCTCCACTTCCGACACGCTGGCGCCGGCGGCCACGGTAGCATCCAGCCGAAGCTCGCCGGCTATCTCCATCGCGTCGAAGCGCGCGTTCACCTCGCGGGCGATCTGCCGCTCGTACACCAGCTGGCGGTACAGCCGCGAGCTGCGGCCTTCCGCCAGGATGGAGGTGAGCACGTCGAGCGGGGCTTCGTCCACGTCGAACCGGGGCGGGCCAACCCAGGCGAAGTACACGCGCGCCAGCTGCACCCGGTCCTCCAGCCGGAGCTGCACCTCGCCCTCCAGATGGGGCGTCCAGCGGCCGATGCGTGGCACAGGAGGCGCCGGCGGCAAACTGCCAAAGTAGCGCCGCGCCAGCGCCTCGGCCGCGCCCAGGTCAATATCGCCAGCCAGGCACAGGCTGGCATTGTTGGGTGCATAGAAGCGGCGAAAGAAGCGCTTTACGTCCTCAAGCGAGGCGGCGTCCAGGTGCTCTTGCGATCCAATAGTCTGCCAGTGGTAGGGATGGCTGGGCGGGAAGAGCGCCGCGCGGATCTCCTGGCTGGCCAGCCCATAGGGCCGGTTCTCGTAGCTCTGGCGGCGCTCGTTCTTCACCACCTCACGCTCGGTGGCGAAGCCGCCCTCGTCCAGCGCATCGAGCAGAAAGCCCATGCGGTCGGACTCCAGCCAGAGCGCCAGCTCGAGGTATTCCGCCGGCACATTTTCGTAGTAATTGGTGCGATCTACCGTGGTGGAGCCATTCACGTTGGCGCCAATCTCCTGCAGCGGCAGGAAATATTCGCGGTTGTGGTGCTTGGAGCCCTTGAACATGATGTGCTCGAACAGATGAGCGAAGCCGGTGCGCGCCGGCTCCTCGTTCTGCGAGCCCACGTGGTACCACACGTTCACCGCCGCCATGGGCAGAGAATGGTCCTCGTGGAGAACGACAGCGAGCCCGTTCTCGAGCTGCACGGTGGTGGAAGCAATTGCGGGCATGAGCGTGAACTCCCCTGGGCGGCGTGCTGCTGGGCATTGTCCCACGCCAGCACGGGGTCCGGCAGCGCAGCGCCCGGCCGCCTTCATTGACAAGAGCATGCGCGCTTGTCTACAACTCCTCATGTATCGTTGCAGGCACCCACAATTGGGTACACAAGTGAGAGGAAATCATGGCCAAAGTTGTTCTGGGCATCGGCACCTCGCATACCCCGCAGATCAGCGCACCCTGGGCCGAGTGGGGCAATCTCGGCAAAACGCAGGAGGTCAGCCCCGCCGTCCCTGAGGACCTGGAAGAGCAGTTGAAGCCGCAGGTGTGGGAACGCCGCCACGCTTCGGTGCAGGCCGCCATCAAGCTGCTGGGGGACAAGATCCGCGACGCCAAGCTGGACGCCATGGTCATCTTTGGTGACGATCAGCACGAGCAGTTCCACGATGAGAACATGCCGGCGCTGGCCATCTACCACGGCGAAAAGGTGGAGGTGCACCCTCGCCAGGGCCGCCCCAACAACCCCAACTTCCCCAGCCTCCGGTTCGAGCCCACCAAGCCGGAGTACGAGAACGACGCGGACCTGGCCAACCACCTCATTGGAGCGCTCACTGACCGCGAGTTCGAGGTCACCCGCTGCAACGAGCTGCGCGCCGAACGGGGCATTGGCCACGCCTTCAGCTTCCTGTATCAGCGGCTGTGGGCGGAGTGCGACATCCCCATCGTGCCGGTCATGGTCAACACCTACTACCCGCCCAACCAGCCAACGCCCAAGCGCTGCTACTCGCTGGGCCAGGCCGTGCGGGACTCCGTCGCGGGCTGGGGCGGCGACCAGCGCATAGGCATCATGGCCTCAGGCGGGCTGAGCCACATCGTCATCGACGAGCCACTCGATCACCAGGTCATCGCCGGGCTGCAGCACAAGGACAAAGAGGCGCTCTGGGCGCTGCCGCGCGACAAGATGCGCGGCGGCACGTCCGAGATCCTCAACTGGGTAGCCGCGGCCGGCGCACTGGAAGAGCTGGACATGACGCTCATCGACTACATCCCCGGCTACCGCTCGCGCCCCAGCACCGGCTGCGCCATGGGCTTCGCCTACTGGGAGTAGCGCCGCTACCGGAACCCGCTCCGCTACCAGAGAGTGCTCGGCTTCGGCCATCTGTGCGTCCGCTCCCTCCAACGGGGGCGGACGCCGGCTTCTAGGCATAATTACTCGGTGACCTCGGACGAGATCCGCTCCACCTTTCTGGCCTTTTTCGAAGAGCGCGGCCATGTGCGCATGCCCAGCTCGTCGCTGCTGCCCCTGAACGACCCCACGGTGTTGCTCACACCCGCTGGCGTGCACCAGATGCAGCCCTTCTTCCTGGGCCAGGCCAAGCCGCCGGCGCCACGCCTCACCAGCTGCCAGAAGTGCTTTCGCACCACCGACATTGAGTCCGTGGGCGATGAGCGACACCTCACCTTTTTTGAGATGCTCGGTAACTTCTCGGTTGGCGATTACTTCAAAGAAGGTGCCATCCGGTTCGCCTGGGATCTGCTGCTGCGCTTAGGCTTCGACGCGGACCGGTTGCATGTTACCGTGCACCCGGCGGATGACGATGCGCCAGGCATTTGGCAGGCTGTCGGCATTCCCGCGGAGCGCATCCACGCCAGCCCGGATAACTGGTGGAACATCAGCGGCTCGGCCGGGCCCTGCGGGCCCGATACTGAGATCTACCTGGACCGCGGCGCGGAGCTGGGTTGCGGCAGGGCGGATTGCGCACCCGGCTGTGAGTGCGAGCGCTACCTGGAGTTCTGGAACCTGGTGTTCACGGAGTTCGTGCAGAACGAGCGCAACGAGATTCAGGGCAAGCTGCACAGCCCGAACATCGATACCGGCGGCGGCCTGGAGCGCTGGGCGTTGCTGCTCCAAGGCAAGCATACAGTGTATGAAACCGATCTCTTCGAGCCACTGATGGGCGCCATCCAGCAAGTCGTGGGCGCCTCCTACGGGCAGGATGCCCAGCGCGACTACGGTATGCGCGTACTGGCCGACCACGCGCGCGCCATGACCTTCCTCACCGCCGATGGTCTGGAGCCGGCTAACGAGGGCCGTGGCTACATCCTGCGCCGAGTCATTCGGCGGGCCGTGCGCTACGGCCGCCTGCTTGGCCGCGAGCAGCCCTTCCTCACCCGGTTGGCCGAGGCCGCGTGCGACCGCATGAGCTCGGTGTATCCAGAGCTGGCCCAGCGGCGGGAGCACCTGCTCGGCCTTATCGCCACGGAGGAGGAGCGCTTCGGCCAGACCCTGGCGCAGGGTTTCAGCCTGCTCAATCAGCTCAGCAGTGCCCTCGCGCCCGGTGCCGCGCTGGCAGGGACCGACGCCTTCAAGCTGCACGATACCTACGGCTTCCCGCTGGAGGTCACGCGCGAAATCCTGGCGGAGCGCGGCCTCGCCCTGGACGAAGCAGGCTTTCAGCACGAGCTGGAGGCGCAGCGCCAGCGCAGTCGCGCCGTGGGCAAGGGGGGGCGCACCTTCAGCGCCGCGCCGGACCTCTACCGGTTCATCCGCGACACCCACGGCCCCACCTCCTTCCTCGGCTACGAGACGATGGCCGCGCCCGCCACGGTTGTCGCCATCCTGGTGGATGGGGCCCTGCGCAACAAGCTGCTGGCCGGCGAGGCGGGCGAGATCGTGCTGGATCGCACGCCCTTCTACGCCACCGGTGGCGGGCAGGTGGGCGACACCGGCCAACTGATTGCCCCGCGCACCACCGTAGAGATCGAAACCACCTCCAAGCCCCTCACCGACCTGTACGTGCACAGCGGCAGGGTCGCCTCCGGCCAGCTCGGCGTGGGCGACAGTGTCACTGCCCAGGTGAATGAGGCGCTGCGCTGGGACACCGCCCGCAACCACACCGGCACCCACGTGCTGCACGCGGCCCTGCGGCAAGTGCTGGGCGACCATGCCACGCAGGCTGGCTCTGTGGTGGACCCCGAGCGGCTGCGGTTCGATTTCCACTCCCCCGCGCCGCTGAGTGAGGCCCAGGTGCGGCAGGTGGAGGACATTGCCAACGAAGAGATTCGCCGGAACGATCCGGTGCTCACGCGGGTCATGACGCTGGATGAGGCGATGGCAGATGGCGCCATTGGCCTGTTCGAGGAGAAGTACGGCGACACCGTCCGCGTGGTCAGCTTGCCTGGCTTCAGCAAAGAGCTATGCGGCGGCACCCATTGCCAGGCCAGCGGGCAGATCGGCGAGCTGTTGATTGTTGGGCAGGAGAGCGTGGGCGCCGGTGTGCGGCGCATCGAGGCGCTCACCGGTCGCCAGGCCGCCCGCTACGTACGCGAGCGGCTGGATACCCTGCGCGCGCTGGCTCAGGTGCTGCCGGGCGCCGAAGCCGACCTGCCGCGCCAGGTACAGCATCTCCTGGACGAGCTGAGTCGTAAGGACAAGCAGATTGACAAGCTCAAGCGTGAAGGCGCGGGTGCCGAGCTGGAGGCGCTCGTCGGCCGCATCCGCGGCCACGCGGGCGAGCCACAGGTGGTAGCGGAGCAGCTGCCCGCGGAGAGCCGGCAGGACGTGCTGCTGGCCGTGGACCGCGTGCGCACGCTGCGCTTCTCCGGCGTGGTGACGCTGGGCGCCGTGGTGGATGAGAAGCCGGCCTTCTTCACCTACGTCACGCCCGACCTGGTTCAGCGCGGCATTACCGCCGGCCCCGTGGTGAAGGCCGCCTCGCTGGCAGCCGGCGGCAGCGGCGGAGGTGGCCGGCCGGAACTCGCCCAGGGCGGCGGCCGGGACCCATCCAAACTCAGCGCGGGGCTGGAAGCCGCGGCCGCGGCCGCGCGCGAGGCGCTGCACGCGCACTGACATGCCAGGGGCCAGCAGCAGCGCCCTCACCTTCCCGCAGCGCCGCCGCGGCAATGCGCCACCAGCGTGAAGCAGGACCACATCCTTCTGCTGGATGAGGGCGAGAGCATCGGCTCTGTACTCAACCGTGTGGATGCCTCGACAACGCAGCGCATCGCCATCGTGGCCGGGGAGCGGAGCCCCCTGCACAACCCGGTGAGCATCCGCCTGCTGCAGCGGCGAGCCCGCGACCGCGCCCTGCAGCTGGCCGTCATCTCGGACGATGAGTTCACCCGGCGGCTGTGCCGCGAAACCGGGCTGCCGGCCTACTCCACGCTGGAAGCCTTCAAGGACGGCATGTGGTCGCCCTCGAACCGCGTGGCCGCCGCCCTTCGCTCCATGCCGCTGGACAGCTGGTTCTCTCGCGTCTTTGGCGGCATCCTGCTGCTGGTGCTGCTGGCGGTGCTTTACCTCGTCCTGCCCGCGGCAACCATCACGGTGGCGCCCGCCAGCCGGCCCTTCCCGCTCGACGTACCGCTCGTGGCGGATGCGCAGCAGCAGGAGGTGGATGCCGCCGCCGGACGCATTCCGGCGCGCGTACTCTCGTTGGACGTCAGCGGCCAGCAAACAGTGCAGGCGACCGGCCAGCGCAGCGCGCCCGACCAGACCGCCAGCGGCAGCGTCACCCTCACCAATACCGCCGCGACGACGGTCACCATCCCCAAAGGCACGCTGGTCGTAGCAGGCGCAGAGCAGTTCCAAACCATGGTGGAGGCCGTGGTGCCAGGCGCCGCCCACGTAGGCAGCAACACGTTGCCCGGCACCAGCACCCTGCCGGTGCAAGCTATGCAGCCGGGCACAGAAGGCAACGTTCCGGCCGGTGCCGTCAATGCCATCGCCGGGTCGCTAGCCGGCAGCCTTGGCGTGGTGAACACGCAGCCGATCAGCGGCGGCACGGATAAGCAGGTAGGCATGCTGAGCCAGCAGGATCAAACACAAGCCAAAGAGGCTCTCCGGCAGCAGCTGACGCAGCAGGGTCTGCAGCAGATCCGCTCGCAGCTCGCCCGCAACCTCACCTTTCTGCCCGACCCGAGCGTACAGACCGATACCGCCATCGAGCAGCTGAGCTTCGACCAAACCCCCGAGCAGGTCACCAACGCCACCGTGCTGCACATGAAAGTGCTCGTGCGCGGCCTCACCTTCGTAGGCGACGATGTGAACGCCGCGGTGAACCAGGCGGTGGCCAGCGCCGTGCAGCACAGCGGCCGGGGCATTGCCCTCACTCGCGCTCCGGTAACCATCGATCCGCCGGTTGTGCAATCGGACGACGGGTCCACCATCAAGCTCAGCGTGCACGCTTCGGCGCAAGTTTCCAGCCCCATCGACGCCACCAAACTGAGCAACGCGGTGCGCGGCATGACGGTTTCCCAGGCCAGCACTTACCTGCGCAACGTGCCAGGCGTGGGCAACGCTCAGGTGAAGCTGTGGCCGCTCTGGGTGAGCCACGTGTCGCGCTTCGCCTGGCGCATCCAGGTGCATGAGCTGAATCCGGTGCAGGTGCAAGGATCGTAAGATGCGCCTGGTGGGCTTAGACCTCGGACAGAAGCGCATAGGGGTGGCCGTGGCAGAGTCCGAGCGCGGCCTGGCTTTCCCCGAGCGGGTGCTGCGCCGCACTTCGGCGCGAGCCGACCGGCAAGCAATCGTGACGCTGGTGACGGGCCTGCGAGCAGAGCGTGTGATCCTGGGCCTGCCACTGACGGCGGCTGGCGAACGAGGCGAGAATGCCGAGCGGGCCGAGGCCTTCGGCCGCGATCTGGCCCGTGCACTGCCCGTGCCGCTGGAGATGCAGGACGAGCGCTTCAGCACCATTGAGGCGGACGAGCGGCTGGCCGCCTCGGGCGCGGGCTGGCGCGAGCGCAAGCGCCGGGTGGACGCTGCCGCCGCGGCCGTGATATTGGAAGACTACCTGCGGGCCCACGCGGTGTGACCGCCGCGCCCAGCGGCTCCGGCCGCGGTCCGCGTGGCGGAATCGTGATCCTGGTGGTGCTGGTCGTGGTGGCGGCCGTCTTCGGCGTGAGCGCGCTGGCCCTCCGGCGCACCCTGGGGAACGATCAACCGCTGCTGTCGCCGGCGCCCAGCCTCGCCCCCGGCACGAAAGTAAACGTCACCATCACTCCCGGGGAAACAAGCACGCAGATCGCGCAAGACCTGCAAACCAAGGGGCTGGTGCCCAGCGACGTCGTGTTTTTGGGCGTGCTCAAACTCCGGGGCCAGGGATCGACGTTTCAGGTGGGTGTGCACCAGGTTGCAGCCGGGACCTCTATCGACGACCTCATCACTCAGCTGGAAACGCCCTCGGCGCCACAACAGATCCGCGTCACCTTCCCCGAGGGGAGGCGGGTTGAGGAGGATGCGCAAGTCGCCAGCCAAGCCGGGATCGGCACCAGCGCGCAGTTCCTGCAGCTGGCTCAGCATCCGGACCCCGCCTGGAGCTACAGCTTCTTGAGCGACAAGCCCAAGGGCGCCTCGCTCGAGGGCTACCTCTTCCCGGACACCTTCTTCATGCCAGCCAAGTCACCCACCTCAGCCGAGCTCATCCAGAAGATGCTGGCTGACTTCGACACCCGGGTGACGCCGCGGCTGCGGCAGCAGATCGCCGCGCACAAGCGCAGCCTGTTCGACACCATCATCATCGCCTCTATCGTGGAGCGCGAGGCGAAGGTAGCCAGCGAGCGGCCACTCATCGCCGGCGTGTACTGGAACCGGCTGGACTCCCATCAGGGCTTGTACGCTGATCCCACCGTACAGTACGCGCTGGGCACCCCGCAAAACTGGTGGCCCGCGCTGCAGGCCGGCCCGGCCACACTGGCGCCTGGCTCCCCCTACAACACCTACACCCACGGCGGCCTGCCGCCGGGGCCGATCAGCAATCCCGGCTTGGCCAGCATCGAAGCCGCCGCGAACCCCCAGGGCGATTACCTCTACTTTGTGGCGAAGAACGACGGCAGCGGCGAACACGCCTTTGCCCGCACCCTGGCCGAGCACAACGCCAACCGCGCCAAGTACCAGGGGCACAGCTGAGCTCGGCAGCCCTTGCACGCTCCAAGGTTTCCGCGGATGCCGGGAAGGGAGAACACATCGGCTGGCCCTGGTGGCTGGCGCCCTTATCCTCGGGCAAACGGTCGCGGGAGAGTTCCGCCGGCAGCGCGAGCTCCACGCAACTGGTGACCGGCGTCCTCATGCTCCGACACCGTGACCTGGAGCCCAATCGGCGGGTGGTTGGCCCTCGTAAGCTCGGCGGGGCGCTCGTGATGGGTGCCGTCCTGGTGCTGGCCGGCTGCGGGAGCGGTTCATCGGGGGCTGCTGCGCGCGCCCAGGCAGGACGATCGGCGGCCGCGACAGCGTCGACCGGAACGGGCCACGGCTCAGCACAGGGCACGCCCGGTCCCACGGAGCCGGCGAGTATCCAGCTTCGGGAGATCGTCTCCGAGCCGGTGGGCGCCGACACCGTGGAGACGGTGGCGTTCTCGCCGAATGGATCGCTGCTGGCGGCCGGCGCAGCCGACGGCACCGTGGCCATCTACCCGCTGCAGCCGAGCGGGCCGGCGGACGTGCCGCGCGCGCAGAAGCTGCACGGGGCCGCGGTCACCGGGCTGGCCTGGTCGGCGAATGGGACCCAGCTCGCCAGCGTGGCGAGCGACGGTTCCGGGCGGCTCTCTTCGAGCGCCACGCTGCGGGTGCTGGCGAGCCTGCCAGCCAGCCCCAATTCCTATCCAGCGGTCGCCTGGTCGCCTAATGGCCAGTGGCTGGCGCTGGCCATTGGGCGCGGCGCGGTGCAGCTCTACCACGCGGCGGGTGGCAGCGCGCTGCCGGGCGCTGCGCCAGCCCGCGGGGCGACGCCGCGTGCCTCGGGCACAGCGGGCAACCAACAACTCGCGCTGCCACAACCTGCCGCGAGCGTGCCCATCAGTGGCTTCACCCGCGCCCTGGCCTGGCTGCCGAGCTCGCGGGCGCTGCTGGTGGGCGACGGCCGCGGCCGTCTCTACCGAATCGATCCAGGCTCCCCAAGCGCGCTCGCTCTGCCGGCGCTGGGCGACCACTCCGCCGTAAACAGCCTGGCCGTGTCGCCCGATGGCACCGAGCTGGCCGTGGGCTTTGACGACGGGCAGGTGCTGCTGTGCGACCCCGCCACAGGCATCGCACAGCGCACGCTCACCCGCGGGCGCAGTGTGGGTGCGCTGGTGTGGGCACCCAACAGCCAGGTGCTGGCGGAAACGTCTATCGCCTTCGACGTGAGCCTCTGGAACAAGCAGGGTACGCGGCTGGCACACTTGAGCATCGGCTACGACATGAACGGCATCAGCTGGTCGCCCGATGGTCAGGAGCTCGCCGCCGGCTCGGATGACCACACCCTCAAGGTCTGGCAGGTCACGCCGGCCCAGAGCGCCAGCCACAGGGGCAATGCGGCGCCTGCCTCCTACATGGGGCGCTGACGCGTCGGCCCCGGTTCCCTATACTTTGAGTCGTGTTTGACGTGCCAGCGCGGTTGGGGCGGGTGCGGCAGCAGCTGGCCACGCGTGAGCTGGATGCGCTGCTCGTCAGCCAGCCGGAGAACCGCCGCTATCTGAGCGGGTTCACCGGCTCTGCCGGGTACCTGCTGATCTCGGCCAGCCAGGCCGTGCTGCTGAGCGATTTCCGCTACATGACCCAAGCGCCACAGCAGGCGCCAGACTTTGAGTTCGTCCGCCTGGACCGCGACTTCCCGCGGAAAACGCTGCCGGAGCTGGCCGCGCGGCTGGGTGTCCAGCGGCTGGGCTTCGAGGCCGCCGACGTATCGGTGGCCCTGCATCAGCGCTTCGCCGCGGCGCTGGGGGATGCCGGCTGGCGCGGCGATCTGGTGGCAGTGGAAGGGCTGGTCGAGGAGCTCCGCGCCGTCAAGGACGACGCCGAGCTGGCCATCATCGCGGAAGCCGTGCGCATCGTGGACGATGCTTTCGCCAGTCTGGTGGGCACCATCAAGCCCGGCCAAAGCGAACGCGAAGTCGCCTGGACGCTGGAGAAGCTCATCCGCGACGAAGGTGCGGAAGGGCTCTCGTTCGCGACCATCATCGCCTCAGGGCCCAACGCCGCCAAGCCACACCATGGGCTGTCCGATCGCGAGATCCAGAAGGGCGAGCCTATTGTGTGCGACTTCGGCGCGAGGTTCGAGGGCTACTGCTCCGACATCACGCGCACCATCTGCATTGGCCCCGGCGATGGCCGGTTCGATGAAATCTACGGCCTGGTGCTGCGCGCGCAGCTCGAAGCCGAGCAGCGCATCGGGCCAGGAATCGAAGCGCGCATCGCCGACCAGTACGCGCGCGACATCATCAGCGCGGCCGGCTACGGCGACCAGTTTGGCCACGGCCTGGGCCACGGCGTGGGGCTGGAGGTACACGAGGTGCCCTTCGTCAACACCCATGGCGCCACTGAGCTCGCGCCCGCCATGGCGGTGACCGTTGAGCCCGGCATCTACCTGCCGGACTGGGGTGGCGTGCGCATTGAGGACATCGGATTTGTACGGCAGCAGGGCCTGGAGATCATCAACCGCGCCTCCAAAACGCCCAATATCTAAGCAAGCGATGAAGACGATGCGGAGCCATCGCCAACCTATTACTCGGAGAGAGTGCCTGTGATCACTACCGGCGAACTGAAGCGCGGCTTCGTCATTGAGCTCGACAAGGAGCTCTGGAGCGTGCAGGAGTACCAGCACCTCAAGCTCGGCCGAGGCAGCGCCCAGGTCCGCATGAAGCTCAAGAACGTCCGCACCGGCGCCAACGTGGAGAAAACGGTACAGGCCGGCGAGCGCTTTCCACGCGTACGGCTGGACCATCACACCGTGCAGTTCCTCTACGCCGAGGACGGCCAGTACCATCTCATGGACACGGAAACCTACGATCAGCTGGCCCTCACGGAGGCTATGCTGGGCGATAACGTGAAGTGGATGACCGAGAACATGACGCTGGACCTGCTGACCTATGGCGATGAGCCGATCGACGTGGAGCTGCCCATCACGGTGGAGCTGGAGATCGTGGAAACGGAGCCAGGCTTCAAGGGCGACACTGCCACCGGCGGCAACAAGCCGGCCAAGGTATCGACTGGCGCCACCGTGCAGGTACCGCTGTTCGTGAGCCAGGGAGATCGCATCAAGATCGACACCCGCACCGGAGCGTATCTGGAACGCGCGTAGAAGTTTGGCCGCACAGACATGAGCGGCCTTGGGCCGGCGGCCGCGGCAACCAGCTCGAATTGAGCATGCGCTCCTGGGCTGCCTCAGCGCGCCGCCGTGGCATGTTTCCCGCCCAACTCTTTGCACCTGCACGGCTAGCCCGGTGCCTAAGCTGCTTCCCACATGCGTCGCGGCGGGCCAAAGCATGAGCCTGCGGATCCTGAAGGTCGAGCAGGTCAGCCGCTTTCTGCGGGAGCTGTTCGATGCCAACCCCGTGCTCCAGGACCTGTGGGTCCAGGGGCAAATCTCCAACGTCACGCGCTCCGGCCAGGGCCACTGGTACTTCACCCTCAAAGAGCGCGACAGTCAGCTCAACTGTGTGCTCTTCCGCCAGGCCCTGGAGCCCCAGCCGGTGGCGCCTGTCAATGGCATGGCAGCCATCGTTCACGGGCGAATCAGTGTGTACGAAAGCCGCGGCGTGTATCAGCTGGTAGCGGACCTCATTCAGCCCGAGGGCATTGGGAAGCTGCACCTGCAGTTGGAGCAGCTGAAGGCGCGCCTGGGCCACGAAGGCCTGTTCGATGCGCGCCGCAAACGCCCCCTGCCACGCTGGCCTCGCCGCATTGGCGTGGTCACCTCGCCCAGCGGCGCCGTTTTTCACGACATTGTGAACGTGGTGCGCCGCAAATATCCCGCCTGCGAGATCCTGCTGGCCGCGGCGCTGGTCCAGGGCGAGCAGGCAGCACCAAGCGTGGCCGCGGCCCTCAACGCGCTGGATCAGAGTGGCTTGGTGGACGTGGCCATCGTCGCTCGCGGCGGCGGCTCGCTGGAGGAGCTGTGGCCCTTCAACGACGAGCGCGTGGCGCGCGCCATTTTCGCCGCGCGCATGCCGGTCATCTCGGCCGTGGGCCACGAAACCGATGTGACCGTCGCCGATCTGGTGGCGGATGTGCGTGCGCCAACACCCTCTGTCGCGGCCGATCTCGCTGTGCCGGACCTCGCTGCTGAGCTGCGCCACATCCGGGAACTGGCTGCCCGGATGGAAGCGCTGGCCATGGCCGCCGTGGCCGAGCGGCGCCAGCGGCTGGCGGATCAGGCGCGCGCACTGGAGCGCAACTCGCCCACGGCGCAGCTGGGCCACAACCGCGAGCGCCTGGCCAGCCTGGAGCGCACGCTCCAGCACAGCACGCGGCACGCGCTCGAGCTGCGGGGCGAGCGGTTGCTGACGCTTCAGGCGCAGCTGAATCTCATGAACCCCTACGCCACCCTGGAGCGCGGCTACTCCATTACCTACAGCGGGAGCGGGCACGTTATCGCCAGCATCAGGGACCTCGCGCCGCCGGAGCCTGTGGAAGTGCAACTCAGCGATGGTCGCTTCACCGCCACGCCGCTGCCGCTCGGACCCCGCCTGCGCCACGAAGCGCGGCCAGCTGGCCCACCGGCCGTGAGCCAGGCGAGGGGCCGGTGACAGATCCAGGCTCTCCAGAAGCGAACAGCATTGCGCCGGCGGCTTCACCCCCGGAGGCCCTCAGCTTCGAGCAAGCCTACGCCGAGCTGGAGAAAACCGTCGCCGCCCTGCAACAGGGCCAGCTCTCCCTGGACGAGACGCTGCGCCTGTACGAGCGCGGCACGGAGCTGGCCCGAGGCTGCCGGCAGGCGCTGGACGAGGTAGAGCTCAAGGTGTCGCGCCTGGTGGCGCAGGCCAGCGGGGCTCTCACTGTCCGCCCCCTGCAACCCACCTCACCTGCCGACGCTGCGCCGTATGCGGCGGAACCGAGCTCAGATGCCTCGCGGCCAGCGGCTTCTGCGCCGCTCCAGCCAGCAGATGCGGGCAAGCCCGTGCCAGGCCCAGCCGAGCCTGCACCGCGCCATCTGCCACCTGGCGGCGCCCAACGCGACCTCTTCGACTAGCTCCCTGCCGGTTCGCGCGATCTTGAGCTCGCCGGAAAGCGCAGCCGAGCCGGCGCGCCGCGCGATCAGGGTGCCGGCGGCAGCTTCGATCCATCCATGGGGTTGATCTTCTGGCCCTGCAGCGGATCTTGTGCGTACTCTTGCTTGGTCGCTGCCACCTGGCCGCTGGTCCGGAACGAGTGCGCCAGCACCCGAGGGCGGGCCAGCAGTTGTCCATTCGCCAGCTGACCCACGGACTCCACCCCAGCAATCCCTGCACCCAACGCCACCATCAGCAGCACGGCCAGGCCGATCGAGCGTGCCTTATGCCGTGCGCTTCCTGAAGCTTCCAGCAATTGATTCTCCCCCCATTTGCCAGATGCTCCTTGCATTGTAGCTGCTGGGCGCTTGCCTACCTCGAACGCAATATCTGATTGGGCAGCTCCCGAGCCAGGCCCAGACCCATCGCTGACGGAGCAAGGCGAGCGGCTCCCCACAGGCGGCGGTTCGGCCCGGATCAATCCCTTCCTGCCCGCCCGGCGACTGCCTCCAGGGGCTCGAAAGCGGGTGCAGCGCCGCGGCGGACGTGGATGTGGCCGCGCCAGGCCGGGTTCGTTTCCGGCGCGTCGGCGCGGTAGTGGCTGCCTCGGCTTTCACGGCGCAGCAGCGCCGAGCTCACCACCAGCGCTGCCAGGCCTTGCCGATCCAGCGGGGAATCGTCCGGGTTGGGTAGCCGCGCCAGGAGCCGCCGCAGCGGGCCCTCGACGCGCTCGATGCCCGCCGCGCGGTCAAATTCCGGCAGCCCCGGGTCGTCCTGGCCGTTTAACGGCGCGCCGTCGGGCTCTTCAGGCGCCAGGAGTGAAGACTCCGGCAGCGCGCCCGTGCGCCACGTGGCCCTGGTGCCGGGCGCATCGGTCAGCGCGGCGAGGGCGGCGCGCTGACCGAACACCAGGCATTCCAACAGCGAATTGGACGCCAGCCGGTTACCGCCGTGCACCCCCGTGCAGGACACCTCGCCCGCCGCGTACAGACCCGGCAGATCGGTGCGCCCGCGATCGTCCGTACGCACGCCGCCCATGCAGAAGTGCGCCGCGGGCGAAATCGGCACCAGGTCAGCGGCCAGATCGATGCCCCATCCGGCCAGATTCTGGGCAATCGAGGCGAAGCGGAGGCGGACAAACGCCGGATCCAGGTGCCGCAGCGAAAGGAACACCGGCCCGCGCTCGCGGCGAAAGCGCTCCACCGCGCGCGACAGCCGGTCGCGCGGCAGCAAGGCATCGATGACAGCCGATCCGGCAGCATCGACCACCTGGGCGCCTTCGCCCCGAATGGCTTCGCTGAGGAGATAGGCTGGCCGGCCAGGAAGGTCAAGCGCGGTGGGGTGAAACTGCACCAGCTCAAGATCTGCCAGGCTCGCGCCAGCCTCCCAGGCCAGGCTCAGGCCAAAGCCCTCCGGCGCCCGGTCGTTCGTCGTACGGGCCCACAGGGCGGCGTAGCCGCCGGTGGCCAGCATCACGGCCCTCGCTCTATAGCTGCCCGTGGCGGTTTGGACGCCGCGTATGGAGCCATCCTGGCGCGGCAGCCGCTGCACGCGGGCGTGTTCGCACACCTGTATGCCGGGAGTGGCTCGCACCCGTTCGATGAGCGCCGCGGACACCACGCGGCCCGTAGCCCCGCCGCCCGCGTGCAGCACGCGCCGCCGGCTGTGCGCAGCCTCCAGCGCCAGGTCCGGATGATCCGGCGCACCGTCAAACGGCACAATGCCGAGCAGGCGCCGCGCAATCTCCGCGCCCTCACGCGTGAGCACACGCACGACCTCTATATCGTTCAGCTCCGCCCCCACGCGCAGCGTATCCTGGGCATGCAGTTCCGGCGTATCATCTGCGCCCAACGCGGCAGCCACGCCACCCTGAGCACGCGCACTGGAACCGGAGAGCAGCTCTCCAGCACACAGCAGCGTAACGCGGGCTCCCGATTCGGCCGCCGTGAGTGCGCCCCACAAGCCAGCCACGCCAGAGCCAACGACGATCAGGTCCGCCGGGTGGGCGTTCGGCGCAGCGCTATCCGCGATCATGTGAAACGGGGACGGACAGCGGACAGGCATCCAGCAATAGGGAGAGCATGGCGCCCGCGCGCGTGCGTGGCCGCGGCCAGACTCCTACGCTGGGAACCAATGCCTCCGTTCGATGATGCCGCGCAGGTAGGCCAGCTGCCCGGCGTGCTGCAGATTGTCCGAGCACACACTCACCAGCCGCACACCCACGGTGGGCATGGGATTCCATCGCGGCTCGTTCAGTACGCGGTCCAGGTCTCCGGCGGTGAGGGTGCCCACGTACTCCACGGAGCGTGCATACACCGCCTGGTGGTAATCCACGAGAACTTTCGGCCCGCTGGGGCGCAGCTCGGCCACCTGCTGTGAGGTGTAGCCAAAGCCAGTATCTCCGGGGTTGGCCGCCTTCCCGAATTTCTCGTGCCAGCCCTCACTCACCCATGCTTGCTCCCGACCTGCCAAATCGGACATGTGCCCATCCTGGACGCGTGTGAGATGCCAGGCCAGCCAGGCGGCAGAGTTGGCTTGCTCGTCCGGCCGGAACGCCAGCTGCTCCACAGTGAGGTCTTTGAGTGACATGTTGACCAGATCTCGGATGCGGCCGAAGGCATCCTTGATGAGCTCATGCGCTTCCACCGCGACTCCTCCAATCTCGGCGTGTCCCCGGCACAGCCGAGGGTTTCTCCGCCTTCACTGGCCGCCCACGCTGGCCCTGGTGCAGCATCATCTGGTTGTGGCAATGCTCCACCCAAGAGCACGACTTCGCGCGGCCGACGGCTCCAGTGTACCGCTGGGGCGCCGGCCACCTGCCCGGGCGCCTGTTCTCCAGGCCGCCAAACGCGGCCCGGGAGTACATTGTCCGGCAGGAAAGGACGCGCGAAAACGAACGACCGACAGGCTTGTTATTGCCCACAGAGGACTGGCGCAAACGTTCTAGGACTTTAGTACTGGTCTTTTGCCCGGTCCACGAGCCGTCGACTAAGGTCCCTGCCAGGCAGTTGCCGCGAGGAAGGGCCTCGTTGCTGCCCACCGAACCACCTTCACCCACAGGATGCTTCGGGCCGGTAGACGGAACGTCGAACGCCGGTATCAGAATCGCCCAATCGGCACGGCCGCGGCGGGCGAAATGGGGGTTGCTATGCAGACCATCCGTACGACGGGGACGAGACACTGAGGGCGGAGAGCTTCGGGTTCGAAGACGAACCCTGGCAGCCGTCCGAGTTCAGGCCGCGCGTCATTTATCCCACCGCTCGGGCGGTGCCATTTGCTGGCCGGTCAGCCATGGCGGAGCCGCGCAGCAGCGCGAGCTCCCTGTGCTGGCTGCGAAACGCCACCAGCAACCGGCAGGTGGTGCATGCCTGCGTGCTGGGCATGGCCGTTGGCGTGCTGGCGTTTGGCGCACTTTCGCGCCCCAGCCAGAGCGTCAGCACCCTGCCGCGCATGTTCGGTGCACCCGCCGCGGCACCACACGCCATCGTGGCCCACGCCATTCCCTCTACGCAGCCCTCCGTCACGCTGGCGGCGCTGCACATCGACGCTCCTACGACGCCCACGGTTCCCTTGCCGCCACAGAAGCCCGCACCAGAGCTCAAGAGCTACGCGGTTCAGAACGGAGACAACCCTTACAACCTGGCGCAAAGCTTTGGCATCACCGAGGAGACGCTGCTCGCGGCCAACGGCCTGGGCGGCGATACCGTGCTGCAGATCGGTCAGAAGCTGCTCGTGCCCTCCGTCAACGGCATTGTGGTCACCACGCAGCCGGGCGACACCATCAAAGGCATCGCCAACCAGTGGAAAATCAGCCTGGCCAAGCTGGTTTCCATTAACAAGCTCGACCCCGCGTTGCCCGGGCTCATCCCCGGCGAGGCGCTGCTGCTGCCGGGCGTGACGCCGCCAGTGCAGATCTACCCTGTGACGACCGGTAACAGCGGCGATACCGGCGCGGCGCCGGCGACCGCGGCCCCAGCCCGCCAGGTGGCCGCGCCGATCGACCTGCGGCCCGCGGTGCAGCGCTCCTCAGGCAACAACTTCCCCTGGGGCCAGTGCACCTACTGGGCTGCCCAGGCGCGGCCCGACATCGGCTCGCGCGTCATTGGCAACGCGGCCTCGTGGCTGTACTCCGCGCGCGCCTCCGGCCTGCCCACCGGCACCGTGCCGCGTGTCGGCTCAATCGTGGTCTACCAACCGGGCGTGCAGGGCGCCGCCTGGGTGGGGCACGTGGCCTACGTCACCTCCGTGGCGCCCGGCGGCGGCAGCTTCACCGTCAGCGAAATGAACTTCCCCTACTGGGGCCGCGTCACCTACCGCACGTCATATCCCGGCTGGGGCGTCAACTTCATCTACTGAGCCTTCGCGAATTGCCTCCTGAGGACGCCCTCATCCATCTCGGCCCCGCCGAAGTGCTGGATCACTAGCGCCCAACGCCGTCGGGGCGGTAGCATGGCCTGAGCATTCGTCCACACCCACGGATTTCAGGAGACTGCAACTCATGAGCACTCAGGTCACAGACCGCCCCGCCACCCCCACCGTCGACCGGCTGCACAGCATGCCGGCCGAGCAGGCTGCGGAAGCCCTCTTAGCATCCATGAAACTCAACGGCATCGACCGGCTGTGGTTCACCTCGGGGACCGAGCTGGCTTTCCTGCAGGAGGTGCCAGTGAAGCACCACGCACTGGGGCGCCCCACGCCGCGCGTCATGACCATGACCCACGAGAACGCCGCCCTGGCCGCTGCCTGCGGCGAGACCATGATCACCGGCAAACCCTCGGCCACGGCCGCGCACGTCGAATGCGGCCTCATCAACGCCGGCGGTTCCATCCACAACGCCGACCGCGGCCACTACCCGGTGCTCATGATGTCCGGCTACCCGCCCTCGGCCGAGGCCAACAGCGTGCCAGGCGCCCGCGATACCGGCATCCAGTGGTACCAGCAAATTCGCGATCAGGGCGAGATTCTGCGCCAGTACACCCGCTGGGACCACAAGCTGGCCACGTATGACAATCCCGGAACCGTGATCACCCGCGCCGTGCAGGTGATGATGAGTGAGCCGCAGGGCCCCGCCTACCTGGCCCTGCCGCGCGAAGTAGCCATGGGCCACGTGGATGGCGCGCGTTTCCCGCTGATCGACCAGCTGCGTCCAGCGACATTGCCGGTCGCCGATCGTGCCCTGCTGCGCCAGGCGGCGCAGTGGCTGCTCGAAGCCGAGAAGCCGATGATCACGGTTTCGCGCGTGGGGCGCGACCCTCAGGCGGTTGGCCCCGTGGTGGAGCTCGCCGAGCTGCTGGGTGCGCGGGTTTCGGCGGATGGTTTCCGCCTCAACATCCCCAGCGATCATCCGCTGGCGGGCGGCGGCGGCATGTTCGGCCCACCGGATACGGACTGCTTGCTGGCGCTAGACACGCTGGTGCCGTGGTCCACCACGGTGTTCAACCCCGGGCGCGACGTGCGCGTGATCACCCTGGCGATCGATCCTATCCACCGCATGACGCCCATCTACGAGTTCCCGGCGGACCTCACCATTGGGGGCGACGCCGGCCGCTCCGTGCCGCTGCTGCTGGAGGAGGTCCGCGCCCTCATGACGCCGGAGCAGAAGCGCCGCTGTGAGGAGCGCTCCACCCGCCTGCAAGCGGAAGGGCGGCAGCGCCGCGCAACGGCCCTGGAAAATGTGCTGAAGGAGGCCTCGCAGCCCCACATCACTCCGACCTGGCTCAGCTACCAGGTGGGCCAGAACCTCGACGCTGACACGATCATCGTCAATGAGCTGGTCAATGGCGCCTTCTTCAATCGCACCAAGCCAGGCACCCAGTTCAATGCCGGCGGCTCGAGCCTGGGCTGGGCCGCACCCGCGGCGGTAGGCGCAAAGGTGGCCGCCCCGGATCGCCAGGTGGTGGCTTGCACAGGCGACGGCTCCTGGATGTTCGGCAACCCACAGGTGGTGACCTGGGCTTCGGCTTTCCACAAGGCGCCGGTGCTGTTCATCATCTCCAACAACCGCGGCTACTCCACCGGCACCGGGGGCGTGGTGCGCAGCTATCCCGAAGGGTACGCGGCCCGCGCCAAGGACCTTACCGGCGGCTGGTTCGACCCCTGCCCCAACTACTCCGGCGAGGCCGCCGCCAGCGGCTGCTACGGCGAGAAGGTGACGGACCCGGCCGAGGTAGGCCCTGCCATCCAGCGCGGCCTCAAGGCCACTCGCGAAGGCGTACCCGCGGTGCTGGACATGTGGCTGCCCAAGCACATCACTGGCGAGGTATAGCCTCTACCGCGCAGGAGGCGCCGCCTATTCGACGACGATTGCCGCTTGGGAGCGCTGGCCGCGGCGCCGCGGGCGCGGCATAAGGGAGTGCGCGGCTGCGCGCGTTTCTCGAAAGGCGGCGCGCAGGTGCTCCCGCGCCTCCGGTGGTGCCCCGGCCATGAGTGGGACGGCCGCCAGCCGCAGCGGCAGCAGTGCCAGGTCGCACAGCGTTGACGAGATGGAGAGGTCGCGTTCGTCCAACATGGCGG
>DATKQD010000123.1:0-3114 GCA_035532895.1 Chloroflexota bacterium | reverse complement strand
GCCGATTTTTGCGGGGTACTCGGCCTCGGTGTACTGCGCATCGTGTATCAGCAGGTCGGCCTGCGCCAGGAAGCGCGCATGCGCGGCATCCTGCGCGTGCACCGCCCGATCGATGGCGCCTGGCGGGGGCGGTACGGGGTTAGCCATGGAGGCGTGGGGCTCGTGATCGGTGGCGTACACCACGCTGGCGCCGTCGGCTTCAATCCGATAGCCGAGGGCGACGGCGGGGTGGTTGAGGTAGCGACTGGTCACCCGCATGGAGCCGATGACGAACTCACCCTCCACCAGGTCGTGGTAATGGAGGGTAGCGCCAAGCTGCTCCAGATTGACCGGGAAATAGCGGTACTGCATCTGCCCGGCCAGCGTCGCCGCGAGGTCGCTCCCCAGGCCGCCGGGCGCGTAGATGTCCCATTCGTTGCCAGGCACGAACAGTGGCGTGAAAAATGGGAAGCCCTGGATGTGGTCCCAGTGGGTGTGGCTGATGAGGAGTGCGCCGCGTTTGGCCCGGCCCGCGGCCAGGAGCGCCTGCCCCAAGGCGTGGATGCCAGTGCCACAATCGAGCACTGCCAGGGTGCCATCGTCCGCGGTTACCTCGACGCAGGCGGTGTTGCCGCCATAGCGCAGCGTGCTCGGCCCGGGCTTGGGCAGCGAACCCCGGGTGCCCCAGAACCGTACCTCCAAGCGACCCTCCTTCTCTTCCCTTCAGCCGGCGCTCGCTATCGCGCAGGCGATCTCATGGTAACCGCGCCGTAAGCAGGAGCCTGCGCGGCTACTGCGCGCGCAAGCGGTAGCCGACGCCGAACAGCGTTTCGATATAACGCGGCGCCGTCGGATCGCTCTCAATTTTGGATCTCAAGTTGCGAATGTGCACATCCACGGTACGCTCGGAGCCATCGTAGTGCGCCAAGCGGTTCAACAGGTCCTGCCGAGTGAACACTCGCCCGGGCGCGGCGGCCAGCGCGGCCAGCAGCTCGAATTCCGATGGTGTGAGGTCGACTTGGCGCCCGGCGACGTCCACGCTGTGAGTCGATCGGTCCACCGTGACACTGCCGGCATGCAGCACATCGGGCGTCTCCTGGCGAATGCTGCGCCGCAGCACAGCCTGAACCCGCGCCTTCAGTTCCCGCAGGCTGAACGGTTTGGTGACGTAATCATCGGCACCCAGTTCCAGACCGATCACCTTGTCGGTCTCCTCCACACGCGCGGTGAGCATAATCACCGGCACGCTGGACTCGCGTCGCAGCTCAGCCAGCAGCTGGTTGCCGTCCATCTCGGGCATGGTCACGTCCAGCAGGATGATGTCCGGCCGCTCCACGCGCACCGCCGTGAGGCCCTCGCGGCCCGAGCTGGCGGTGAGGCAGCGGTAGCCCTGCTCGGTGAAGTAGTCGCGCACCATGCTGCGCACACTGGCCTTATCATCCACGACGAGCAGGGTGAGTGGCATAACCGCCTGGATCATCGCATGCTTCCTCCAACTTCGCCTGCCGGCCTCCCCCAAAAGGGTGGGTGGCCGCTCCGCTGGCCGCCCGTAAGAAACCAGGCACGCTGCACCATTACTCCGCCAGCGTAGGGGATGGGTGTTCAGATTCGGCGTACTGCCGACGTAGACTCTCGATATGGCGGCGCACCTCATTGCCACGACGGGCGCGTGACGCGGCTTGTGGACGGCCACCTGCTGGTGCGCGACGCGGAGCCGGCGGACCTGGTGACGATCGTGGCTATTTACAATTCGACGATTCCCAGCCGGTTAGCGACCGCTGATCTTGAGCCGGTGAGCGTTGAGAGCAGGCAGGCATGGTTCCAGCAGCACACCCCGGAGCGTCGGCCCCTGTGGGTAGCCAGCGAGGACCAGGGGCCAGTGATTGGCTGGCTGAGCTTTCAGGACTTTTATGGCCGCCCTGCCTACGCTCCCACGGCGGAGCTGAGCATCTACATCGCGGAGGGGCAGCGCGGGCAGGGGCTGGGCAGCCGCCTCCTGAGTTTGGCTATCGACACGGCACCTGAGCTGGGAGTGAAGAACGTGCTGGCCGTCGTGTTTGGCCACAATGAAGCGAGCTTGCGCCTGTTCCGCGGCCGCGGCTTCGCGACCTGGGGGCTGCTGCCCGGAGTGTGCCTGGTGGATGGTGTGGAGCGCGATACGGTCATTCTGGGGCGGCGGCTGTGATAGGTATCATCCTGCCCTGGGGATCTGCTTCAGTACCGCGGCGAGCTGGGCCGTGAGACTGCGGGCACGAACAGCTCTAGGCAGCTGCCAGCGCCTGCAGCTTGAGGAGTGTGTTCCAGTTGCGGCCGGTGCCACGGGTGCCGATAGCCCGCTCGATGACCGACATAGTGAGCTTGGAAGTGCCGATGCCGGTGGGGTAGGTGATGTACAGCTGCCGCTCCTGAGCGCGCACCAGCTCGGGGCCGCGAATCGATGCTTGCAAGTGCTCCACCACTGACGGATCGATCGGGTCCTTCAGGAAGACCACCAGCAGGTGGCTCGGATCCTCCGCGGCCTCGGTGTGAAAGGGATCGGCGGCGATGGCTTCGGACCATTCCAGCGCGGTGCGCGCGATGACGGCTGTGGCCACACCCATCTGCCGCGCCAGGGCGTCCTCCAGCAGGCGCTCCACTTCCGGCGGCTGCGCCGCGCTGCTGAGCACCAGGTTGCCACTGTTGAGGAGTGTTCGCACCTGGCCAAAGCCCAGCCCTTCGGCCACCGCGCGCAGACGGGCCATCGACACCACACTGCCGCCAACGTTCACCGCCCGCAACAGTGCTATGTGCACGTTCACCGCACTATTCTGGACCGAGTAGCTTTGAGGCGGAGCAGCGGCCGCCAGGCTACTCCATGCGCCACCATTCGCCCGCCTCCAGGAAGATGACGCTCAGGCGGCCGTTGGCGAGCACCACGCGGAAGCAGCGCCGGGCGATGCTGTGTCCCCACCATTCCTCTCTCAGCCGGAACTCCTCACGGATAACCTGCACCTGGTGCCAGTGGCCGGCGTGCAACACTCGCAGCGGCAAGCCAGCCGGGGTTGTTTCCACCGCGATGCGCCGCGGCTGGCCCAGCGGCAGCAATTGAGCCTGCCGTGCCTCTGGAATACAGCTCGCCAAGGCAAAGCGACGCTC
>DATKQD010000122.1:0-6346 GCA_035532895.1 Chloroflexota bacterium | reverse complement strand
CTGAGGTAATCAATTCCGCCGGCATTCGCATGGACCACTCGGCCGCCCCTTGGGACTTGTGGCTTGGCGAAACGACTTGGCCCACGAGCCCAGTTGAGGTATTTGGCGCTTCAGGCGGCGCATGCCTCTTGCGACGTGAGATGCTCGACGATATCGGCCTGTTCGATGAGGGTTGCTTCGCGTATCTCGAGGATGTGGACCTGGCCTGGCGAGCCCAGCTTCGAGGATGGAAGACGATGCTGGCTCCCGAGGCGGTGGTGTATCACGCCATGTCGGCCACCGCCGGAGAGGGCTCGCCGTTCAAGCGGTACAGGCTCGCCAAGAATAAGTGGCGGACCATCATCCGCTGCTACCCCTCTCCGCAGCTCCTGCAGAACCTGCCCATCATCCTGGCCTACGACAACCTGTCCATTGCGAACAGCATCGCGCATGGGGATATGGTGCCGCTGCATGGGCGGTTGGATGCCTTCAAGGAGTTGCCAGCGTTGCTCCAGCAGCGAAAGGCCATCCAGAACCGGCGGACAGCTTCGTGGAGCGACATCGAGCGCGTACTGAGCCCGCTGGAGTCGCCGTTTACCCTCCGGCGCCGAGCGCGGCTCGCTTCCCGGCTGGCCAGCACGCGGACGGACGCCCAACGCTGACCGCTGCCCACGTTGACCTGCTCGTCTTGAACTGGAACGGGCGTGGCTGGCTCACTAGCGCTCTTGGGGCCGTGGCATCCCAGGCGGGTTCCAATCGCCTATGGCTCGTTGACAACGGTTCGACCGACGGCTCGGTTGGCTTCATTCGCGAGCAGTTCCCAGCGGTGCACGCGCTGGAGATGGGTCGAAACCTTGGGTTTGGAACCGCTTACAACCGGGCCATCACCGCGTGCGACGCGGAGTTCATTGTATTGCTGAACAACGACACCGTGGTGCAACCGGGCTGGCTCGAGGCCCTGCTGACGGAAGCAGAGGCGCACCCGGAGGCGGCGGCTGTGGGGAGCAAGCTGCTGTTCCTCGAACACCCAGACGTCCTAAACCACGCGGGTGGGTTCCTGACGCCGCTAGGGTCGGCCTTCGACACTGGCTTTGGGGCGCCCGATGGTCCGGCGTTCGATACGGCACGCGCGGTCGGCTGCGCCACAGGCGCGGCGATGCTGGTTCGGCGGGAGGCGTTCCTGACGGTGGGCGGGTTCGACGAGTCCTATTTCGCCTACTTTGAAGACGCGGACCTGTGCTGGCGCTTCTGGCTGCGTGGTTGGACGGTGCGCTATGCGCCGGCGGCTCGGGTGCTGCACGCGTACGGCGGTTCCACGGGCCCCGGCCGGCTGTCGCCATTCCGGATCGAGCACTGCCAGATGAATCGCCTGCAGAACATGTTCAGGAACCTGGCAACAGCGACGCTGCTACGCACGTTGCCGGCCTCGTTGGCGTTTGACGCGTACCGTGTTGCGGGTCTGCTGACGGGCGGAGAGCGCGACGCTGCCAGCGCACACCTGCGCGGCACGCGCCGATTCCTCTCCTTGCTGCCGCACGTGCTGCCGGAACGCCGGCGAGTGCAGGCGAGCCGCGTTCGGTCGGACCAGGAACTGCGAAGGCTTGGCGTGCTGGTGAGTCTGGGGGACGCGGCGCGCGAGTGGCGGCGCATCGCGAAGCACGATACGCGCGACGGGTGACAGGCGAGGTATACGCCAGATCGCTTCTGGTCGAGCCGATCGCCGGCCTCACTTGCCCAGCGCGGTGGATTGTAGAGCGCGATACGGCTGACTGAGGGCACTGGAACCGAGGCCAACGAGCACGCTGCTGGCTGCACCTAAACCGCTCCCAAGCGCATTTGTTCGTTCGGGTCGCCCTTTTCTCCTATTCGCCTCGCCAGCGTGCTATCGGAATGGCCAAAGGCCGGCTGTATGCTGTGTCACTCAGCTATCGCCGCGAGGTCAGCACTTAGGACCTATCGTTTCGCGCACTTGTGCGACATTATCCGAGCGACGTCAATGAGGCGCTTCTCGAGCCGTTCGCCCGACGACAAGCCGTCGCTCGCACCGCGGCCGAAGGTGGGCTCCCTCGCCTGCGTGAGGGCCTGGATCGATGACGGGCTGCTGGAGGGGTTGGACACGAGGTGCCCGCCCTCGACGTTGAGCGGATCGGCCCAATCGATCCGACGTATTCCGCCCAGGTTGGGCGGCGCGGCTCAGGGCAGTATCTTGAAGGCCTCTCCGGTCATCGTTCGTACCACCTGAAAATGCCGGCGGTCGAGCGTCAGCAGCCGGTCAGTTCGATAACGAGCGCAAAGAAGGACGAGCGAAGCATCGGTTAAGCCAATATCCTGGTCGCGATAACGCTGCACAATTGACTGGGCTTGGCGGAGGTCGGTGCTATCGCAACAGACCAGTTCCCAAGCGCCGCTGGCCAGCGCAGTCAAGACGGCCAATTCCGCCTGCACGCCACGCCTGCTGGCCAGCAAGTAATCGAGCTCTGCCACGACATACGGTGACACGATGAACGGGCCGGGATCGGGCTGGATGATTGCGCTGACTGCGAGATGATGCGCGTCGCTCGCATCAAAATACGCGACGAGCCCGCTGGTGTCACAAACGAGCACCGTCAGCGGTCGCCGAAGCCAACCAGCGCCTCCTCCGTCCGCTCTGCGAGCGAGGTGTCGCCGCTGGCAAACAGTCCTCCCCTTGGGCGAGGCCGGTCCATTGATTGCTCCAGGAGCCGAATTGCTTCCCGAATGAGTTCAGCTTCCGAGCGACGAGAAGCCGCCGACATCCGCTCGAGGGAAAGCTTCAGCTCGTCTGGCAGATAGACAGTCGTCTTGTGCATCTGTGCGTAATATATAGCGCCAGCTATGGTGCCCTACCACGCGTTCGCTGCTTTGGGCGGAATACGTCGGATCGATTGGGCCGATCCGCTCAACGTCGAGGGCGGGCAGCTCGTGTCCAACCCCAGGTCACATCGGAGCGGGCACGTGAACAGGCACAATGGCGCGGCATGACCATCAGAACGGAGCGACACATGTTGCGTTTGCGGCGGAGTTCGCCGTAGCGCGAACCTTGCAGGCGCGCTTCGGCCGCGGCATGATGACGAGTACCTTGGCGATCAGGCAGTGATTCAAAGGCAAGCGTGTGAGTTCTGACGGAGTGGCCTCCTTGCGGGTTCCGTTTGGACCGGCGGTCACGATTCTCTTCACGGACATCCGGGGCTTCACCTCGTTTACCGACCGCCATGGCGACGAAGCCGCTTTTCGGATGCTTGCTGAGCACAACGAGCTCCTCCACGAGCAGATCGAGCTACACGGCGGCCATGTTGTCAAAACTGAAGACGACAGCTTTACGGTGGCATTCGAAGCAGCTCGCGCTGCGATCACCTGCGCGATGGCGATTCAGGCCCATTGGCGATTCGAGGGAGTCGAAATGATGTCGATTCCCCTGAGCTGCCACCTCATTGGCGAAGATGGCGGCGGTTTGGGGCTGCAAGCTGGGTTGACCGGATAAGCGACTGACAGCTCGTCAAGGGCTCCCGTCATGGCGGTGGTGGGGCACGGGTGCGCTTTCGGGGGCGATGGCAGCGGGCATCGCGTTGTTCGGGGTGAACGTGCCTTTCTGGGACGACTGGGCGCTGGTGCCGGCCCTGCAACGGGCGGCGCATGGCGCGGTGCCATGGGGTGAGCTGTGGGCGCCACAGAATCAGCACCGGCTGGTGGTACCCAAGCTCATCATGCTGGGCTTGGCTGGGCTGGCGCGGTGGGACGTGCGCGTGGACATGTGGCTCTGCTTCGGGCTGGCGATCGGGACGTTCTGCGTGGTGTACTGGGCGATTGGTCCGGGGGCGGGCCGGGCGGCGCGACCGCGCGGTGGCGCGCTGGCGCTGTACGTCGCGCTGTTCCTGTTCTCGGCGGCGGCCTACGACAACTGGGTGTGGAGCTGGGGCATTGAGTGGTGGCTGGTGGCGCTGGCCGCGGCTGGTGCCGTTGGGGTGATGACTCGCTGGCGGGCATCCTGGCTGGCGCTGCTGGCGGGCGCGGCCCTCGCCGCCACGGCCACGTATTCCTTTGGCGCGGGAATGCTGGTGTGGGCTATTGCCACCCTGGCGCTGGCCGCGTTGTGGCGCCCTTTGTGGCGCTACCTGGCGGTGTGGTGCGCGCTGGCGGGAGCGGCCATCGGCCTCTACTTCTGGGGCTGGACAGCGCCAGCTGACATGGGATTCACGCTGATGCACCCGTTGCGGGCTGGGCTCTACGTGCTGGTGTACCTGGGAAGCTGGGCACGGGGCCCCGTCTACGCCCTGGCGCTGCTGGCGCTGCACGGGCTGGCTGGCCTGGGCGGTAGTGCGGACCTGATCCGCTTTGGCGGGGCCTTCCCCACCCTGCCGGCCTGGGTGGCGGCGGCCTTCGCCGTCCTTCCAGCGTTGATTGGCCTCTCTGGGCTGGCGGTGGCGGCAATCATCCATGTGGCGCTGTGGCACGGCGGACGCGAGCGGCTCGAACGCTGGCTGCCCTCGCTCCTGCTGCTGTACTTCGGGCTGCTGTGTGCCGGGCTGACGGCCCTGGGGCGCGCGGACGAAGGCGTGCAGGAGGCGCTGGCGAGCCGCTACCTGACGCTCTCCGCGCTGTTCTGGATCGGCCTGCTGGTACCGGGCATTGAGCTCTGGCGAGAGCTGGGCCGCTGCACCTCCTCGGGTGAGCGGCGGAAGGCAGCCAGCGGACGCGGCTGGCCCTGGCTGGCTGGCCATAAGCGGGCTGTCGCAGCGATCGCCACCATCGCCTTCGCCGGCCTGTACGTCCCCACCTACGCGGGCGGCGTGGTGGGCATGTACGAACGCGCGGCCGGGCTGCGCGCCGCGGGCCAGGCCCTGCAGCAGGTCGATACGGCGACGGACGCGCAGCTCAGCGTGCTGTATCCGGATGCAGCCTTTGTGCGAAGGGAGGCGGCGGTCCTGCGGCACCTGCACCTGGGCCCCTATGGCTGACGCGGCTGCACCGGGCGTGGCTTGCGGCGCCGAGACGTGGCCACCCGCTGAATCGTGCCGGGCCAGGTACGACGGTGGCCAGCGGAAGCGGTGAGTGACGCCCCTCTGTGCCTGGAGCTCCCGGTACTTTCTGGCAAGCTGGTTGCATTGTGCGGCGTCGTGGGCAGATGATGGCGGAACCCTGTCCCGCATGCTGCTACGCGCTCCTGCCATCCACCGGCTTGCCGTGGGCCCCGGGAGCGCGCCGGTGGCCGTGCCGATTTCCAAGCGTCTGGCGTCTCCGGCCTGGCGCTTCTGGCTGTTCCTCTTCCTCGCCGCGGTCTACTGCCTGACCTCGGGGGGGCACACCAGCTCCAATGACGACGAGGAGATGTACTACGTCACTCAAGGCCTGGTGGAGCACGGCAGCCTGGCGCTGCCCCAGGCCGACGGGAAGGCGCTGTTCGCACCGCGAGGCGCGGACGGCCACTACTATTCGGCCTCGAGCCACGGCATCCTGACATCGCTCGCGGCCGTGCCGCTCTACGCCGGCGGCCTGTGGGTGGCCGACCTGTTCGATCCCAGGTACAACGACTTCATCACCCACGCCGCCGTGACTGGCGTTCCGGCGCTGGCGACGGCCGCCACGGCGGTGCTGCTGGCCATGCTGGCCGAAGAGCTGGGCGCCATGGCCGCGGGAGCCGCCGGATTGGGCCTGCTGTACGGCCTGGCGACCATCGCCTGGCCCTACACGAAATACTTCTGGAGCGAGCCGCTGGGCACCTGCCTGCTGGTGCTGGCCGTGCTGTTCGCGATTCGGGCCCAGCGTCATGGTGGGCTGGCTGGCTGGGCTTGGGCCGGCGCCGCCATGCTCCTGGCCGTCGCCGCGCGTCCCGCGGTGGTGGTGTGCTTTCCGGTGCTCGGCTTGTACGCGCTGCTGAGCGACAGGCCCTGGAGGCGCGCGGGCTGGCTGCGCGTCGGGTGGTTCTGCGCGCCCGCGGCCGCTGGCGCGCTGGCGCTGCTGGCTGCCCTCGCGACCGAGCACCTGGTGACCCGCCGCGGCGGGCTGGTGCTGGACCCCTCGCTGGTGCTGGGTGCCGTGAAGGCGCTGCAGCCGACCAACACCGTGGTGCTGCGCGCCGCCCTGGAGGGCTTGCTGCTGAGCCCCGGCAAGAGCGTCTTTCTCTACTCGCCGCCGGCGCTGGCGGGGCTGCTCGCCATCTCCGCTTTTGCCCGGAAATGGCCCCGCCAGGCGCTTCTGACTGGTGGGCTGGTGCTCGCCATTCTGGCGCTGCCGGCCATGCTGCCCACGTGGTCGGGCGAGGCGGCCTGGGGGCCGCGCTACCTGGTGCCCGCCACACCCTTCCTGGTGCTGCCACTGGCCGCGTGGCTGCGGGCAGAGGTGAGCGTCCGCG
>DATKQD010000121.1:0-4756 GCA_035532895.1 Chloroflexota bacterium | reverse complement strand
CCTGGACCACCGCCTCGATGTGCGACTGCGCGGACTGATAGCGCCGGAAGTAGTCGTTCACCTGCCCGCCCAGAGGCATGCGCCGCAGCAAGCCGCGCGGACGCCGGCTGAGATGCCGGCTTGGATCCAGATCCTCGATCTGGCGGCGCAGCGAGAGCAGCGCAGCGGACACTTGCGAGCCCTGCGTGAGCGGCCCGCGCTGCAACGCGGCCGTGGGGCGATCCAGAAAGCGGCTGGACACCTCCGACGAGCGGCGAATCTCGTCGTGCCCCATGCGGGTGATGGACTGGACCTTGCGCTCGAAGTCGGGGGACTTACAGTCCATCCTGGACAGCGATTCCACGAAAGCATCGACCGCGGCGCCGATGCGCTGCGCGGTGTCCGCGTCGACTTTGATGGAGGCGTCCGCCTGGGCCGAGCTGACCGCTGGCACAGCGGACGGGGGCTCCAGGACCAGCTCTTCTGTTGGCGGCGTAGTGGCCGTTTCAGTCATCGTTCGCGTGCCTCTCCCTGCATCAGCGGTGGGACTTTGCCCTGGAATACGACGAAGTGGAAGCCGCAAAGGTTGCGGCAGCGCGTCGCGCGCTGTCTCAAGCGTACTCAACGGTGATGGCCTGCTCCGGGCAAGCTGCCACACAGGCCATGCAACCCACGCAGTCGCTGGACCGGCGCCGCTCTGGCCACCTGGCCTCCGTGCAGCGCGATCTTGAGGCGCGTCAATGGGCGTTTCCCTTGGCGAGAACCATTTCGAAGACCGCGGTAGGGCAGACGGCCAGGCATTGACGCTTGTTCTCGCAGCGCGAGGCTTGCACGTCGATCCGGTACGCCATATGCAGCGCTTCGCGCTTAGAATTCCTCGCGGCGAGGTGGGCTCTCGGTCAGAATGGTTCGCAACTCATCCTTGGTGCGACCAATGAGGTCGCGGATGGCATTCAGCCGCGCCGGGGTACCCCAGGCGACGCGGCTACCGTGTGCCAGCAGGCCCACCAGGTCCGCCAGTTCGCGCGTGGCCCGGTGCAGCTCGGCGCCGCCTTCGCGCTCCATCCACGAGCGCACGCGCCCGGCGATGTCGTCCAGTACGCCGCGGCGCTCCTCCAGGATGCGTCGCCCCTCGTCAGTAATGGTGTACACACGCCGGCCCTCCTGCTGCATGGATGTCACCGCGCCCATGTCCTCCAGCATCTGGAGGGTGGGGTAGATGACGCCGGCGCTGGGCGTGTAAAAGCCGGCGAAGCGGAACTCTAGCTCTCGGATCACGTCGTAGCCATGGCGCGGCTGATCGCGCAGCAAGTCCAGGATCACGTATTTCAAGTCACCTCGGCCGAACATCCGCTCGCGCACGCGCTCCGCCTGCCGCTGCGCCCAAGGCCGGCCACCGAACAGTCCGCTAAAATCGTCGCCCCAGTCCGGGCGGCGCCAATTCCGGTGCATCGCGTTACCTCTCGATAGCATTCGATATATCGACATACTACGGATTGAACGCGCGATTGTCAAGAGACGAGCAGTGCGCCTCAGAGTGATTCATCTTGCCCTTGTCCGGAGGGAGCGGAATGGCTTTCCCCCGCCTGAATGCGGTTAGAAGTTCGGCCGGAAAGCCATTGGCGGCCTCAGCCGATCCCCTGTCGCTATAGTTGGCGAGCTCAATCGACGCTCTGGGGGAACCCCACCCCGGCCGCCGCGGCAGGTTTCCGGCCGAACTTTTAGCGGCGAGCTTCCTGCGCTGGGTTCCAGTTGGCCAGGGCCTGGCGCAACGTGGAGAGAGGAATCGGACCGTAGCGCAGTACTTCGTCATGAAAGGCGCGCAGGTCGAACGCGCTCCCCAGGCGAGTCGTGGCGCTGGCGCGCGCTGTTTCGATCTCCCGCTGGCCGATCTTATAGCTGAGCGCTTGTCCAGGGATGATGATGTAGCGGTCCACTTCGTTGGCGGCGTTCGCTTCGCTCAGAAAGGCGTTCTCGCGCAGGAAGTTGATGGCGCGCTGGCGTCCCCAGCGGAACTGGTGCAGGCCGGTGTCGATGATCAGCCGGCAGGCCCGCCACGCCTGGTTGATGAGCATCGCCAGCCGCTCGTAAGGTCCGCGGTACAGCCCAAACTCATCCGCTAGCCGCTCGGTGTACAGTGCCCAGCCCTCGACATAGGCGGTCATGTCGGAACTCAGCCGGCGGAAGGCGGGCAGGTCTGTCCGCTCCTGCGCCAGCGCGATCTGCACGTGATGGCCGGGTACCGCTTCGTGGAAGGCGATGCCGGGCATCTCCCAGGCCGGCTGGGTAGCTTGCAGGAAGCAGTTGACATAAAAGACCCCAGGGCGGTCGCCGCTGGCCGATGGGGGATAGTAAAACGCGCTGGGGCTATCGGCCTCGCGGAAGTCCTCTACCGGCTTGACGATGCAGGGGGTGACCGGCAGGCGGCCGAGCATAGAGGGTAGCGCCGCCTGCGCATCAGCAATCGATCGTTCGGCCAGCTGAACCATGCGAGCGCGGTCCGTCTCACGGTGGGCGGGGTCGCTGAAGAGGTGTTCGGCAGTGGCACGCAGGTCGGCGGTGGCATTGGGAATCTCCGCCAGCAGGCTGTGCATCTCGGCGTGCAGGTTCGCCAGATCGGCCTCACCGAAGGCGTGGATCTCGCGCGGTGTCAGTGTGGTGGTGGTGTGTTTGCGGCACAGGAAGGCATAGGCTTCCTCGCCACCCGGAATGGCCCACAGGCCGGGCTCGGTTCGCGCCTGGCTGGCGTAGTCGCCTTGCAGGTAGTGCAGCAGCTCCGCGTAGGCGGGATAGATGGTGGTCCGGACCGCCTCCGCCACCGCCGCCTTGCCGCTGTCCAGCGCCACGCGCGCCAGCGGCGATGCGTTGGCTGGTGTATCCAGCAGCGTCTGGAGTTGCCCCACCACGCGTTCCACCACGGCTGCGTAGGCGGTGCGCCCCTGCGCCTGGCCCTCGGCCAGGTTGGCGAGGTAAGCCTGCATGTACTCCGGGAAGGCCTGATAGCGCGCGACGAGCTGATCCAGGCCCTCGGTACTTTCCGTGGGATGCCAGTTCAGCAGGTCGGGCAACCACACTTGCGGCCCGTCCATTTGATCCACCCAGATGTGATCCAACCGGAGCTGCTGCTCCTCCAGGTGATCGCTGGCGGCCAGGTTCAGCATGTCCCAGGTCACCGCGTCATCGGCATCGAGATCGGCGCGGGCAATACCCTCCAGCGAGCGCAGCAGGCGCTGGTGCAGGGTCGCGTCCGCCTGGCGTCCTTGTGGCCCCACGTCCTCCAGCCGATCGTCGAAGCGTCGATCGCCGATGAATGTGGCCAGTCGCGGGTTCAGCCGCAGCAGGTCTTCCCAGTAGTTGTCGGCCAGCGCCGCCAGCTGCTGGGCGGCGGAAAGGGGTGCGCGCTCGGGCATGGCTCCCATGGCTCAATTGTCGCCTACACTCAACCGTTCGCGCGGACGGTCGTGGCATAATCGCCGACGCGCCGCGACATTCTTAGCGCTGTTTCCTTGATGGAGGGAGTTGTTGGCCAAGCCGGCGGACATCACCGACCAGGCATTTCGAGATGCGCTGATTCAGGCCGAGCAGGCGCTGGACGAGGGAAACTACGGAGCCTCAGTGCGCAGCAGCGTGGCCGCTTATACCCGACTGATCGACCTTCGGCCGGACACCATTGTGCTGCCGTTCGATCCGGCACATCCACGCCCGGGCGTGGGGCCGGCGCCGCGCATCGGTGGACCCGCGCCGTGGCCAGCCTTCATGGGCGTGCGCCTTGACGTGCCCGAAGAGGGTAATCCGAGCCTGGTGATCGAGCGGGAGCGCTTCACGATGACCGAGGCTGCCACCTTCTTCGAGTTCACGGTAGACGCCGTATTGCGCGCGCAGCGTACCGCTCCCACCACGGGCTGATTGGGCCCTCGCGCCGTGGGGCATCACCCGGCGGTACTGGTCTATTTCCGCCTGCACGGTGGTTCGGATATGGTGGAACGTATCCCCTGGGGAGTGTGTGGTGCTGGTGCTTGCCCATGTTCCGCGCCGGCTGGTGCTGGCTGCCCTGTGTACTGTGCTGCTGTTGGGGCAGGGCGTGGCCATGGCCTCGCCGGCGATTCCGCTTGCTGGTACGCCGGAGCCGCTGCCACCGGTCACCAACTCGGATCGGCACTTTGGCGCGGCCGAGGCCTTTCGCGTGCAGCAGACCACGCTGGCGCAGGATGCCGGCGTCAAGTGGGAGCGCGTCACCATGTCCTGGCCACAGCTGGACCCGGGCTATTGGAATGGCCCCTGGTATCTGCCCTTCCCCTACCTCGATTCGCAGATCGCGCACGACATTGACCTGGTGGGCATGCTCATCAACACGCCCGATGCCCACTCCACCAACCTGGCCGATGGCACCACAGCCGTGCCCACCGGACTGTACTTGTCGGTGGACGACCCCAACAACAGCTGGGCGCGCTTCGTGCGGCGCACCGTGCGCTTCTATCACGGGCGGATCTTCCACTGGATCATCTGGAATGAGCCGGATATCACCGCGACCGACCCCAACGCGGCCTACCGCACTTGGTCCGGTTCGGTGGCGGACTACTATCAGCTCCTGAAGGTCGGCTACCTGGCCATCAAGGAGGTCGATCCCACACTCACTGTGGGCACGGCGGGCTTCACTTATTGGACAGATGTGCGAGCCGGCCGCCGCCAGTATTTCGACCGCATGCTCGACCTCGTTGCGCAGGACCCGACGGCCCCGGCCCACAACTACTACATGGATTTTGTGTCGCTCCACCTG
>DATKQD010000120.1:0-6744 GCA_035532895.1 Chloroflexota bacterium | reverse complement strand
CAGCGTCGTCCCGGAGTAGCCGGCCGGGCCCTCCTCGTCTGGTTGAGGCTGCTCGCGCCGGGGCCCTCCAATATCCAGCCCAGGCTCCAGACCGTTGCCGTTACTGTGGCCATTACCATTCGCGTGACCATTGCCGTGGGCGTGGCCATTATGTCCGTTTGACTCAGCCTGGCCATTGGCCGCGGCAGGCCCAGCGGCATTCGGGCCGGCAGCGGCGCCCACCAGCGCCACTTCGCGTTCGTCCGCCGCGCGCCGGGTGACGCGCTCCTCCACGTCGCGGATGATCTCCAGCACCTCGTCGCCATCCAGTTCTTCCTGGATGACCAGTGCCTCAGCGATGGCCACCACAGATTCGCGATTCGCCTCCAGCAGCATCTTCACCTTCTTAAACTGCTCTTCCAGCAGCATCTCAATCTGGTGCTTCAGTTCCCCATCGGGCTGGAGCTGTCCGAAAGCCAGCGGCGCATACAGCGTGCCGCCCATGCCGCACATCCCGAGAAAGTAGGCTGCCAATCGTGTGGCGCTGGGCAGGTCGCCTGCCTGGCCGTTCAGCTCCGTCCCCAGGAAAATCCGCTCGGAGGCCTTACTCGCCAGCGACACCTGGATATCCGCGAGAATCTGCTCCTTGGATCGCAGGTGCTCCTCGGTGAGCGGCTTCGTCGCCGAGAGGCCCAGCGCCGAGCCGTGGCGAATGATCGTCACCTTAGAGAGGCGCTCGGTGGGGTTGAGCTTGATCTGGGCGAAGGCGTGGCCTGTCTCGTGATAGGCCAGCGCGCGTCTCTCCTCTTTTTTCATGCTTTTGATTGGCTGGCGGAGACCCCACTCGTGGTACTCGCGGGCGCGGGTGAAGTCCTTGTAATCGATCACATCTTTGCCGTTGAAGTGCGCATTGACCACAGCTTCGTTGATCACGTATTTGATGGCCACAGGCGTGTAGCCGATGGTGTCGTTCGACATCTTGTCGATCGGCATGTCCGGCACGTGCTTCACCTTGTCCAGGTAGTACTCCACGATCTCGCGCCGGCCATCGAAATCGGGCGAGTCAATGCGGATCTGCCGGTCGAAGCGGCCGGGGCGCAGCAGCGCCGGGTCCAGCACCTCAGGCAGGTTAGTGGCGCCGATGGTCAGCACCGGCGGGTTGATGACCTTGCCGCGGCGCAGGCCGATTTTGCGCAGGAACTTCTTGATGGAGCTGGTCTCGATGTTGGGCGGGTCCATCTGCAGCAGCAGCTCGTTGAGCATGCCGGAGCCGCCACCGCCGAATAGGCCGCCACCGCCACCCATGCCGCCGCTCATGCCCCCCCGCGACGCGCCCAGGGCGTCGATCTCATCGATGAACAGGATGCAGGCGCCGTATTTCAGCGCCTTCTTGCGGGCCTTGCCGTACAGCATCATCACCCGCAGGTTGCCAATGCCGAAGAACATGTTCTGGAAGCTCGGCGCCGACGCGTAGCAATACGGCACGCCGGCTTCGCTGGAGATGCACTGCGCCAGATACGACTTGCCTGTGCCGGGCGGCCCCACCAGCAGCAGGCCGCGCGACACCTCGCCACCCATCTGCTTGAAGCCTTTAACGCCGCGGATGAGGGTGACCACGCGCGTGGCAACCTCAACCACCTCGGGTGCGCCCTTATAGTCGGTGAAGTTGGTGCCGGATTCACCCGGCTCGATCCAGTAGACGCGGCCTCTCCCCAGGAACAGGAACAGTGCGCCGAATTGGATGATCAGGAAGAACGCGGCAAACAGCAGCTGGAACAGCAGCTGAGCCACCACCAGGAGCGGCCCGGAGACCACACTCCAGCTCGGGATGACGTAGAAGAAGACGACCCCCAGCAGCGCCAACCAGAAGACAATCCACTTCCAGTTGCGGCCCAGCCTGGCGAAAATCGAGTCGATCGCCGCGTCGATGTCATCCGGCCGACGACTTCGCGCGGGGCTATTGGCAGCCATTGCTTATTCCACCTGTGTGATTTTGTCGGTTGTGTCCACGGTGAGGACGTAGGTCTGCGAAACGGGGCTCTGGCTGCCCGGAACATCCATAGTAATGACGTAGAGGTAGACCCGCGAGCCATTCGGCTCCGTCACCCCGCCGCCGAATGAAGCGCCTTCCACCTTTGCGCCCGCCTGTTTGCGCTGATCCAACTGCGCCTGCAGGGTCTTTACGCTGGTGCCTTGCTGGGTGAGCGTTTGCTTGAGGCTGCTGCTGAGGCCCTGCCACATCAGTGTGGCATCGAAGGTGGTTTGGCCTTTGATGAAGTTCTCCGCCGCCACGCTGCGGGCCGGCACTAGCCCGGCACCACTGGTCGCCCGCGTGGGGTTGCCGTAGTCCTGGTAACCGAGAAAGGCGACTCCCGCGACAAGTACCAGCACGATGCCACTGCTGGCCGGATGCGCGCCCACCAACCGCGCCAGCGCGGCCAGCACCCGGGTGAGCAGTCGGAAGAGGAAAATGAGCGGAACAGCGACGATGCGGACGAGCCGCCGGCGGCGTGGCCGAGCAACCGTAAACGCGCCCGCCGAAAGGTCATCTAGGGCCATTGCATTGAGCTTCCTGTTCGCCGGATTATACAGTCGCCCCTGCGCCGGATGCCTGAATCCCTGATAAGAAAACCGTAAGAAGGAGGCGCGACGAAAGGCAAGCAGAAAGCATGCCCAGCGGGATCAATGCTGGTAAGCGATACTTGCGCCAGCAACTTGTCCAGGCAGTCGGCACATCAGAGGAGCGCAACCATGCTGATAGAGGAAGAGAACGAACTTCTCACGCGCGTAGGGCGCGGAACGCCCATGGGCGAGCTGTTTCGCCGCTTCTGGCTGCCGGCGCTGGAATCAGCCGACCTGGGCGGCCCGGATGGCACGCCCGCTCGGCTGCGGATCCTGGGCGAGAATCTGCTCGCGTTTCGCGACAGCACCGGCAAAGTGGGCGTCGTGGATGCGTATTGCGCCCACCGCCGCGCCCAGCTTTACTGGGGCCGAAACGAGGACCGCGGGCTACGCTGCGTGTATCACGGTTGGAAGTACGACATCGAGGGCCATTGTCTGGATATGCCAAGCGAACCGGCCGCAAGCGACTTCAAGGCCAAGATTCGCCTCAAAAGCTACCCGGTGCAGGAGCACGGCGGGCTGGTGTGGGTGTACATGGGCCCGGAGGATTTGCAGCCGGCCTTTCCACGCCTGCTGTGGGCGGAGGTACCGGACGGCCAGCGGCTCATGCGGCACTGGTTCCACGAATCCAGCTGGTTGCAGGCTGTGGAAGGCGAGCTGGATACGGCGCATGTGTCGTACCTGCACCGCTGGTTCGACACCGGCCAGGCACCGTCGTCAGCGCTGAGGACGGACATCACCGCGCGCGACGCTGCCCCCGTACTCACCGTGAGCGAAACAGACTGCGGCTTCACCTATGGATCGCGCCGCTTGGCCGGCGAAGGCAAGTACTACTGGCGACTCACACAGTGGATTGCTCCCTCGCTGGCCATGTTCCCGGCTCGCAAAGAGCCGCAAGCCGGCCGCTTCTGGGTGCCGGTGGACGACGAGCACACCCTGTCGTTCACCTTCTTCTATCATCCCAGCCGCGCCCTCACCTTGGAGGACACCGCCGGCCCGCGCTCTGGCCGCGAGATCTTCAGCGAGGTAGAGCGCGCCGAGGTGCGTCTGCCGGACGGATACCGCATCGATACCTGGCGCGCCAAGCGCAACGTCGATAACCGCTATGGCATTGATCGCGCCATGCAGAAAACCACCAATTTCACCGGCATTTACGGCATTCCGGATCAGGACCGCGCCGTCACCGAGAGCATGGGCGGCATTGTCGATCGGTCGCAGGAGCACCTCGGCACCAGCGATACCGCCATCATCGCGGCGCGGCGCCGACTGCTGAAAATGGTGCGCGACCTCCAGGCCGGCATCGAGCCGTATGGTGCCCAGCATGGCGACAGCTTTGCCGTCCGCCCGCTGGACGTGGTCTCAGCGCAAGCCGAGCTTCAAGACTTGCTCAAGGAGTACGCTGCGCAGCTCACCGTCTGATCCCATCCTCGTCGCAGCCGGCGGTCCGTGGGGGAACCGCCCGCGTTGCATCCCGCCCTTTGGCTCAGGACTTGGCAAGCTGGTGGGAGCGGGCTTCAGCCTCCATCCCGGTAACGCCGGTAACGCTGAAGATGTGAATCAGCTCGGTTTTGCCTTTCACCGGGATCAGCCCCTTGTCGATCACCGTCACGCCAGAGTTGCGGACAGCTTCCCAGGTCGCCTCCGAAATGGCCACTTCGTCCCGCTCGGCGGTCCCACAGAAGCTGTTGGCGACGTTCACTGTCTCGCCAATGACGGTGTACTCCAGGCGATCCTGGGAGCCCATGTTGCCCGCTACGAGTTCGCCCGTATTGATGCCAAAGCCGAAGGCCGCCACCTCCTCGGGGTGGTCTTGCCGGTACTGCTTGATCCACTCCTGAATCTCGAAAGCAGCGCGGCAGGCGGCCAGCGCATGGTTGCCCTCCATGGGAGCCGGTAAGTTGAACAGCACCATCACGTTATCCCCGATGAACTTGCTGATGGTTCCGCCGTGCTTGATGATGATCTCCACCATCTTGTCGAAGTAGCGGTTCAGCATGGCCATCACCGCCTCCGGCTCCATGCCCTCGGAGAGCGTCGTGAAGCCACGGATATCGCCGAACATGATGGTGGCCTGCTTCACCTGGCCGCCCATGGCCAATTCGCCCTTCTCTCGCAAGGTCAGCAGGTGCTGCGCCACTTCGGGCGTGACGTACTTGCCGAACATGCGGTGAATGGCGCGCCGGGCGCGCTGCTCGTCTACGAAGAAATACACGAACACGAAGGCCGCGCCGAGCAAGGCCGCTACGTCCACGTAGACGATGCCAGGCAGGCCGATTACCTGCGCGCTACCGGTGGCTGAGTTCAGCCGTAACACTGTGGAGAGGAACTCCACCAGGCTGTACAGCGCCAGCAGTCCGATGGCGGAGAGCCAGCCGGCCGCGCCCCACGCGAAGAACCCGGCTGCCGCCAGCGACACGATCGCTACCAGCACGATGCCGGTGCTGATGCTCCCCTGCAGCTCGACAAACTTGCCATCGAGCAGGTTCTGGGCGCCGTTGGCCCAGATCTCCACCCCATCCATCCTGCCGTTGGGCGAGGTCGGCACAGGGTAGTTATCAGCACCACCGGTTAAGCCGGTTTGCCCCACAAAAACGAGCTTGTCTTTCAAGAATGAGAGGTCTATCTTCTTGTCCGCCACGTCGCTCAGGCTCACCGTACGGAAGGAAGAGGGGCGTCCAACGAAATCGATCAGCATGCGGTAGTAGGAATCTGTGGGGATGTCGCGCTGCACGGCATGCACCACGTTGGTTCCCAGGCGGGCCTGCTGAGCCAGCGGCGGCAACCGCAGGTACGCGTTCACGGCGACGAAGGGCAGCAGGAAGCGCTGCCGCGCAGCCGTGTAGGCTACCAGGGGCAGGTGCCGCACGAACGCGCCATCCGGATCGACCGTCACGTTGGCTTGCACCGGGCCGCCGGCCAAAATGCCGGGCGTGATTGGCACGAATGTGTCGTACTTGAGTCCCCGGCCGGCCACACGTGTCTGGTTGCCATTACCCTCCACGGCCATGGCTACCGTCATGGGTGGGCCACCCCGGGTGCTCTCCGCGTAGCGAATTGCCGCGGCCACGGCGGGATCCGAGCTGGTGGGATCGACAAAGGCAACGTCAAATGCCGCTACACGCGCACCGGCATCCTTGAGGTTGCGGATCAGGTCCCCGTAGTGCGCCCGGTCCCAGCTCAGCAGCGGCCCATAGGCCTGCACGCTCTTGTCGTCGATGGCCACGATCACCACGCGTGGATCTGGCCGCTGACTGCTGCTCAGCATGATCAGGTCGTTGACAAAGCTCTGCGAACTGGCCAGGCCGTTAACGTGCAGCAGCAGCAGCCCGATCACGTTCGCCAACACCACCAGCACAACGCCCATGACGGTGCGCCGCCTGGCCTTCAACTTCATATCCAGCACATCTTAGGCGGCTTGTCGAAGCCCGGCAAGCGGGACACCGCGGGCGACGGGCAACCTCCCGCGCCAGCGGCAAGCAGGCTCTCTGTCCTGGTCGCCGAGTTACTTGGTCCGTGTTCCTGGGCACTGTTCAACCTCATCGACGGCACGCGCAGGGTCATCGCAACGGTGCAGCAAGGGGTCGCAAAGCTCGATGGCCGTGCCGACGAACTATCCGGCGTGGTGCGAGCCACGCTTCCCTCGCGCGTGGCCTGACCGAAAGGCGCCGGGCGCCGGCATCTGCCTTTACAGTGGCTGAAATCCAGCCACGCTGAAATCCGTATCAAACGTCAGCACGTCTCGCAGGCCGAGCTCGCGCATGGCCGTGAAGGATGTCGCATCGGTGTAGCTCAGCTCGTGGTCGCGGTACCGGCTGAGCAGCTCTTCGGCCGCCTGTTCCCAGGCCGCTTCCACGCGAACCGTGGTTACAGTGGCTGTTGCCTGGATCCGACGTAGAAAGCCCAGGGCCGCCTCGACACCGCGGCGAACCCGAAGCAGCGTGTAACTCTCGGCCACGATGTAATTAGTCACTACCAGCCGCCGCCGTGAGGCCGCCAGGGCGTTGAACGCGCCCACGGCCCGGTCATGATTCAGGTCGCGCTGCACCACAAGCGCAAACCACCCGGAGGTGTCGACGAACACGCTGTGCCGGCTGGGGGGCAGGACGGCTATGGCTTCTCGCCTTCGGCTCGGTACGGCGCTGG
>DATKQD010000119.1:0-11461 GCA_035532895.1 Chloroflexota bacterium | reverse complement strand
GGCGCTCCGCGAGGCGCGATTCGGGGCTGGCCTCCACCACGCGGTACAGTGGCAGCCGGCGGTAGCGCCCCCGCAGCTGCTGCAGAGCTTCGTCAATTCGCTGCTCGGCGCCCTGCCGCTGCAGCGAGAAGAGGTCCGGCTGCGTACCAGCCGCCGCGGTTACCTCGGCCAGCAGGACCTCCAGCCCTTCTACGGGCGCCGCCCATTCCGTACGATCCACCACTGATTTGGCCATGCGAAAGAGGCGCTGATCGTCCGCCAGCGGCGTTTTGAAGTTCACTCGGTGCTCCCACTCGCGGCCGTCTGTCAGGCGCGCTCGCAGCCTCATCGCGCGCGCGGCGCGGCCCTCCACCTGGAGCTGGCGCGATAGTCGTACGAAGAGCGTACGCAGCCCGGCCAAAAGAACGGTGGTGGTGGTGATGGGATTGTCAAAGTCGAGCCGCTCCCGCATCTGCACCGGCGGGATGTAGGGGTGCAGCAGGTCCGTATCCAACCCAATGCTCAGCTCCCAGGCACGGGCGCCATCGCGCCCGAACTGGGCCAGCAGGGAACTCTTAGGCAGCCGGGCAACGTCTGCCAGGCGTTGGAGCCCCAGGAGCCGCAGGCGCTGACGCAGCTCGAAAGACAATGGCAGATGATCGCAGGAGAGCTGGCCCACAAAGCGAGCGGTCTCTCCGGCAGGAATGACGCGGGGCTGGTCCGCCGTGAGGGCGGCAGTGTAGGCCGGATATTTGCCGCTGGCAATGGAGGCTTGAGGCCGTACTCCGCAGGCCGCGTAGGCCGCCTCGGCCAGCTTATCCAGCAGGGTTTCCTCGCTGTCGCCGAGCCCTTCCACCGAGACGTACAGGCAACCTGGCTCGCGAACTTCGATGCTTGGGCTCACGCCGTACAGGGCCTGGAAGAGGCGATCGTTTGCTTCGGCATAGTGTGCCGGCCGCGCTTCAACACAGGCCGCGTGCTGGCAGTGCGCCAGGGCCTGCCGCAGGGGCTGGCCGGGGTTCACGCCCCAGCGCTCTGCTTCTGGAGAGCAATCAAGCACTGTGTTGGGCTGCCCGAGGCCACCGCCAATCACCACCGCTTGGCCGCGCAAAGCCGGCTGCCGCTGCAATTCCAGCTCCAGTGGAAAGTGCGGCACAACCAGGCAGGCAATGCGCGCCCGGCAAGCCTGCTGAAGAGCCGGAGGCAGCCGGTACAGTGCCAGCTGCAGCACCTGCGCCGGCTTGGCTGCCAGCCGGCCCCGCGCGGGCTGCAATCGGCTGCCCGGCTGCCAAAAAGGAGCAACCGCCGCGCTTGCCATGCCTCTCATTGCCTGTTGTCCTCTTGAAGTTTAGGGAGGGGTATGGTGTGACGGCGCCGTGAAGCTCAAGGGTCGAATGCCTCGCCTTCAGCCAGCGCGGCGCGCTCAGCTTCCCAGCGCGCCGCCAGGAGCGCGGGATCCAGAGGGGCACCGGCAGAGGGGCCGTAGCGGACCTCCAGGTAGGCGCCCGTGAGATCATTGGCGAGCTCTGGCGGCAGCAAGTGGCCGAGCTCGCGCTCGAACTCGGAGGCGGTGCGCGCTGTGTGTCGCGGATGGCCCAGCTGCCGTGCCCAGCGCAGGACGGCCAGATACAGCGCACGGATCGAGGTGGCTGGTGAGTCGAGCGCGAGCTGCGTGTCCGTGGTGGCGCGAGCCGGCGTGGCCCGGCGCCTGTCGCGCTGCTTGATGTGCGGTCGAGCTGGCCGGCGGAAGAGGCTGCGCAGCTGGCTCAGGAAGAGCCGCCAGCTCCAGAGGGACGTGTGCTCCTCATCGCGCTGAGCGCGGCGGATGCGCAGACGGCCGATCTGCACTATCAGCAGCGCCAGCGCGATGACCGCCGCTCCGGCCAGCAGGCTTTCCAGCAAATGCGGCGGAATGGGCAAGTGCTTGCCGTTATTCAGGCGAGCCAGCTCCTCCAGCGCCTGGTTCAGCTGGCTGTTGTCCTGCGCCTCTGGCTGGCCCATCAGCCAGCGTGGCAGCAGCCGCGCCAGCGCTATGAGCAGTAGGGCCACGGTGACTATGACGGTCAGCACGATCGGTCCCAGGCGGTCCAGCGCATGTGAGCCCGCGACATTGGCCAGCAGTACCGCCGCGGCCACTATAACCAGGCTGGCCGTGGTGAGCAGCGCCAGCCAGGATAGACCCACTCGTCCGGATGCTTCGGTGAATGCCTGCGTCTCGATCGTCTGGCGTTTCACCAGCGCGAGCCAGGAAAGACTGACGCAGAAATACACGCCCAGCAGGAGGCCTAGCCGCGTTTGGTCCGGCCCGTCGGTGAGCGCCACAAGCAGCACCACGAAGAGACTGAGGAACGCCGCTAGCCCAATGAGGAATCCGCGTACGGCAAAGTCATCGTCAATCGTGCTGGCGGCCAGCCACAGCCCGCGGCCGGCGAGGGCCATACCGGTGAACCAGGCCAGGCCCAGCACACCCAGCCGCGCCGGTCCCTCCAGGGAAGCCCAGGGGAACAGTGCGTCCACCAGCCAGCGCCAATCCCAAAATGAGCGACTCGGCACGCCCTGAAGCTTGATGAACAAGACGAACAGCAGCACCACCAGCGCAGCCACAAGCCAAGTGCGCAGACGATAGCGCCACGGCAGCAGGTACTCCATGAAGCGGCTGAATACGGCTGGCAGCAGGATGAGCAGCACAATCCAGCCGACGGCGAAGGGCCTGGCCGGCAGGTGGAGCGCGGGCGCCAGGGCAAAGCTCAGCCAGGCATAGATCCACAATCCCTCCAGGAGGGCTCCTTCCGCCGGGATGAGGCCGTCACGCAGCCAGCTGTAGCCGCTCAAGCGCCTGCCATCCTTCCGCGTAGGGCACGTGAATCGCGTCCGCACCTTCGGCCTCGGCCGCCGAGTGTGCGGTCTGCACGAAGAGCACCGTCACCGGGCGACGCCGCCGTACCTCGCGCACCGCGGCGAGCAGGTCCGCATCCCAATCGGCCGTGATCAGCAGGATGCTGATCTCGAACGGCAGCCGGGCTGATTCCTTCAGCAGCAGCTGACTCATGGGCGGGCGCATGGTCACGGCCTTGTAAGCCGGCAGATCGGTACCCTGCCACCACTCCACGCGCAGCGTACGCACGGGGCCGAAGGGCGACGCCAGCGCCAGCGTTTCCAGCACCCGCTGGAATTGCTCTGGGCCACCACTCACCGGGAGCCGCACGGCTCCCGGGCCAGTGGGCTCGCCATTGCCAAACAGGCCGATGGGGTGGCGCTTGTCCAGCAGCCATTTGGCCAGTGACGCGGCCAGGCTGATGCAGAACTCCAGCTCGGGCGGATCGTAGTAGTCGTACTCGGTGCGTGGCACGTCCGAATTGAGGAAGATGGCTACGGCGGGATCGGTCGTTGGCTCGAACACGCGCACCAGCACGTTTTGTGTGCGAGCGGTGGCGCGCCACTCCACGTGGTGGAGGGGATCGCCTGGCTGATAGGGCCGTACCCCGACGGTTCGGCTGGGGTCGGTGAGGATGACGCGATCAACCACCCTGGGCCCAATGAGGCGCATGGAGGCAGCCGCTGGCACATCCAGGTCGAGCACCTTGGGATAGATGAGCAGCCGGTCCACCTTGTCATAGCGCGCGACGCGGCGGAGGTAGCCCAGCAGATCGCCCGATTCCAGCCGGCCAGGCCCAAACTCGAACAGGCCGCGCTGGTGACAGTGCACCGTGTAGCGGCGGGTCACCTGCTCGTAAGGCAGCAATGGGAGCAGGCTTTTCAGGTGCACCAGCGGCGAGAAGCGGTCGCGCACCAGGGGGGCGCGGTCGATGGGCAGCCGGCCAGGCATGCGGTCCTCCGCCAGTAGCCAGGTGAGCGGCAGCACCTTGCGGTTGGCGATGCGCACGCTGAACTGCACCTCTTCGCCCCAGAGTGCATGCGAGGCACCCAGCCGGCGCTCGTACTCAACCCCCGACAGGCAGAAGCGGCCCCACAGGAGCTGCGCACCGCCGATGGCCAGCCCCAGCAGGCCGCCCACAATCAGCAGCGGCAGGTGCCGCCACACCCCGAGCTCCACGGCGACCAGCAGGACCAGCAGCCACAGCCGGTTAAAGATCACGCGGCCGCTCGATGTCGCCCCTCGGTCGCTGACCTGGGGAACAGGCGGCGCCAGGTCAATTTCTGATCATCTCCAGGCATCGCTGAGAGAGATGGTAGAGATTCTCCGTGCCGCGCGGAAGTAGCGGATTTTGTACACTGTCTAACCACGTAATCTGTCGTGGGTGTGCAGGCCCAACGATGAGGAGCAGCGAGCGAATGGAAACACGAACCATCACCAGCATTGATGAGCTCAAGGAGCTGGTGAACCAGGAAACCGCGCTGGGGGAGTGGGTAGAGGTGACCCAGGACATGGTGAACGCCTTCGCCGATGCCACGGGCGATCACCAGTGGATCCACGTGGATGTTGAGCGCGCCAAGGGCTCGCCCTTTGGGGGCACCATCGCCCACGGTTACCTCACGCTCTCCATGTCGCCACTGCTTATGCGTGGCCGGCAGGGTATACAAATGAAGATTCCCAGCCGCATGGGTTTGAACTATGGGTTGAACCGCGTGCGCTTCCCCGCGCCAGTGAAAGTGGGCAAGCGGGTGCGCATGCGCACCAAGCTGCTGAGCGTGGAGGAAGTCGCGCCCAAGGTCTACCAGATGATCAATCAGCAGACGGTGGAGATCGAGGGCGAAGAGAAGCCCGGCATGGTGGCCGAGCACATAACCCGTACGTATTTGGAGTAGCGCTTCATTGAGCAGCGCCCGGCCTGTTGGCTGCGCCCAGGGAACAGCAGTACACTGCAAAGCGGGAGCACGCATCGCCGCTCGTGGGGCAGCGCCTGCCGCGAGCGCGGCCATTGAGCGAGGGCGGCGCGGCGACGGCATGATTCGCATGGTTGGAGAGCAAGTTTGGCGCAGATAGTCCTTGGCATTGGTACGTCGCACACGCCCCTCCTGGCGATTCCGCCGGAGATGTGGGCCGAATACGCCAGAAACGATCGTCGCAATGGCGAGCTCGTGTATCCGCCTCATGGCTGGACCATGCCCTTCGACGAAGGTGTGGAGTACCTGCCGGAAGCCATCCGCAACAAGCCGCGCGACCTGGAGACGTTCACCAAGCAATCGAACGCCTGCCAGAAGGCGATCCGTACGCTGGCAGATACGCTGCAGGCCGCGCAGCCGGACATCACCATCATCTTCAGCGACGACCAGGACGAGTGGTTCTACGAGAACAACATGCCGCAGTTCTCCGTGTACTGGGGCAGGAGCGCGCCGCTGCGACCCCGGCCCATCCCCAACGCCGGCCCGGCCACCGGGCTGGGGGCGCTGATCGCCAAGGGCTATGGTGACCAAGAGCTGGATGTTCCCGTGGCCAGCGACTTTGGCCGCTACCTCATTGAGTATTGCGTGGAGCACGATTTCGACGTATCGCACTTTACCTATGTGGAAGAGATGCACGGCGGCAAGGTGGCGCGGCGCTACCCCAAGCGCGATGGCAGCGAGCTGGACTACGTGCGTGAAAGCGCGCCACACCCCCAGGGCTTGCCGCACGGCTTTGCCTACGTGGTGCACCGGCTGTTCGAGGACAAGCCGCGGCCGATCCTCCCGGTCTTCCAGAACACCTGCTATCCGCCCAACCAACCCACCCCCAAGCGGTCGTTCGATTTTGGGCGGGCCGTTGGCGCCGCGGTGCAGGCCTGGCCAGCGGATGTGCGCGTGGCGGTGGTAGGCTCCGGCGGCCTGAGCCACTTTGTGGTGGATGAAGAGCTGGACCAGATGGTGCTTGGCGGACTCGAGCGCAAGGACGCGGAGGCGCTGCGCTCGCTGCCCCGGCATCGGCTGTACTCGGCCGCTTCAGAATCGCTGAATTGGGTGGCCCTGGGCGGGGCGCTGCAGGATACGCAGCTGAAGTTTGAACTCGTTGATTACGTGCCGGTGTATCGAACCGAAGCCGCCACGGGCGGCGGCTGGGGCTTTGCGCGCTGGCAGTAGACCCGATTGATTGTCGCACTCCCCTGGTCCCCTGGAGGTGAAGCATGGCCATTACACTCAATCACACCATCGTCCCCGCGCACGACAAGGAGGCGTCGGCACGCTTCTTCGCCGATATCCTGGGCCTGAAGTACGAAGGCCCATGGGGGCACTTTGCCCCGGTGCGCATTGACGACAACCTGTCGCTCGATTTCGACAATCGCGACACGTTCGAGTCGCACCATTACGCCTTTCTGGTCAGCGATCAGGAGTTCGATGAGATCTTCGGGCGGGTACAGGCGCGCTCGGTGGTGTATGGCAGTGAGCCGCAGGCGCAAGACAACATGGAGATCAACCACCGGCGCGGTGGCCGCGGCTTTTACTTTCGCGATCCCAACGGCCACAGCCTGGAAGTGCTTACCAAGGCCTGATCGCGGGCGCGACTTCGCGAGCTGGCTGCGGCTGCCCGCGAGTCGCGCGTGAAGACGCGCTTCACCGAGGCCTTCGGCGTCGAGGTGCCCGTGGTGCAGGGCGGGCTGGCCCATTTGGCGCACTGGGAGCTGTGCGCAGCGGTGAGCGCGGCCGGCGGTCTGGGCCAGCTGACGGCGCTCACTATGGACTCGCCAGAGGAGCTGCGCGAGGAGATTGGTGAGGTTCGCGCCCGCACGGACCGGCCTTTCGCGCTCAACTTTGCCCTGGGCCGGCGCGACGTGGACCGCTACCTGCAGGTAGCGGTGGATGAGGGTGTGCCGGCCATTTCGCTTACAGCCGGCAACCCCGCGCCCATCTTCGAGGCGCTGCGCGGCGCGAAGATCAAGAAGATCGTGCTCACGGCCAGTGTGCGCCAGGCGCAGAAGTGCGAGGAGCTGGGCGCGGATGCCGTGATCGCCGTGGGCTATGAGGGAGGAGGGCACTTGGGGCGCGATGACATTGGCGGTCTCGTGCTGATCCCTCGGATTGTGCGCAGCGTGAGCCTGCCGGTGCTCGCCAGCGGCGGTATCGCCGGCGGAGATCAGCTGGCGGCGGCGCTGGCTATGGGCGCCGAGGGCATCGAGATGGGTACGCGCTTCGTTGCCACGCTGGAGTGCCGGGCCCACGCACAGTACAAGCAGGCTTTGGTGGCCGGGCACGAGACTGACACCGCCATCATTGAGCGTAGCCTCGGCCGGCCGGGCCGTGCGCTTCGCAGCTCGGTCACAGATGCCTGCATCGCGGCGGAAGCAGCCGGCGCTTCTGAGGCCGAGCTGTACCCGCTTTTTTCCGGCGAAAGCAACAAGCGCGCGGCGCTGGAGGGTGAGCTGGAGCAGGGCTTCGTGTGGGCCTCGCAGGGTATGGGCTTGATCGACGACGTGCCATCCGTCGCGGAGCTGCTGCAGCGCATCGTGCGCGAGTGCGCCGAGGCGGCGGCTCGCGTGCAGGGTGCCCTGGCAGATTGACCAGGCCGCCGGGTATAAGGGAGATGGCCTCGAAGATCAGGGCCTGCCGGTATGGGAGGCCCTGGCGAGGCAGCCGATACTGGGGGCGCTGTGGGATTGCGCTTAAATGCTGCCAGCGGAGCGATCGGGGCAGATCGCACGGTGGAACTGACGGTGGAAGATTTTGCTCGGGCGCTGGGTCTGCTGCTGCGCGGGCTTGAAGATGCTTCGGGCGGCATGACGCCGCCTCTGCCCGGCGTCGCGGCTACGGCCGGCAACGCTAACCCCTCGTAGTTCCCTTCGCCTGTTTCCCCCGCGGGATGGGGTTGCAACCCGAGGGTCCTATGGGATATGTGTCTTGAGTTCCCCACGCTCTTTATGGAACCTTTCGGCTGTTGGGGCACCCGGGCAGGAACGTGCAGGCGGAGCGTTGCACCTGTATAGTAATGGTGGGGAGTTGATGGGTGGGGCCGGCGGCCGCGGGGGGACACCGAGGGCGCGCCGTTTGAAGGTGCATGGCTGACGGAAGGGCACAAGAGCCCGCGTTCGGAGCTGGGTTGGAGAGCGCACTGGATGCGCGGCTTATCGCGGCGGACCTCATCCGCAATCTGCGGCACCGGTTGCGCAGCCCTATCAATCACCTCATCGGCTACAGCGAGATGCTGCAGGATGATGCAGCGACACGCGGCCTGTACCAGATCAGTGCCCCGCTCACGGGCATCCGCGACGCGAGCAAGAGCCTGCTCGAGTTCGTGAACGACACGCTCGACCTCAGCACGCTGGAAGCGGGCATCCTTGATCCAGAGATGATCGATATCGGCTTGCGCTCAACTATCGACGTGGTGGTGGGCCACGCCGATGCCCTGAGCACGGAGATCGATGCCGCTGGTTGGGAGGAGGCCGTGCCCGACCTGCAGCGTATTCAAGCGTCCACGCAGCAGCTGCTGGACCTCGTAGCCTCGGTGGTCGATCTCTCCAAAATGCGGTTCAGCGACCTGGGCCCCATGGATTCGGAGTTCGAGGCCGAGGCCGGCTTGGCCTCCGAAGGTGGGGAGACTGTGGCCACCGCCATCCACGAGGCGCACCCGCAGCAGGTTGAGGTCGCGTCGCTGCTGGTGGTGGACGACGACGAGCTGGACCGGGATGTCCTGTACCGCCGTTTGACGCGCCTGGGGCACCAGGTGTCGCTGGCGCAGGATGGTTTCCAGGCGCTCGAGATGATGCGCCAGGCGCCGTTTGACGTGGTGTTGCTGGAGGTGCTCCTGCCCGAGATGACCGGCTACGACGTGCTGGAGGAGATCAAGCGCGACGAAGGTCTGAGGCACATACCCGTCATCGTGCTCTCCTCGTTGGACGGTATCGACTGGGTGTCGCGCTGCATCGAGATTGGCGCCGAAGATTACATCCCCAAGCCGGTGGACCCCACGCTGCTGCAGGCACGCATCGATGCCAGCCTGGAGAAGAAGCGGTTTCACGATCGCGAAGTGATGTACCTTCACCAGATCGAGGAGCAGAAGCAGCGGGCGGACGACCTGTTGCACGTCATCCTGCCGGATGAGATTGTCTCGGAGCTGAAGGAAACGAACCAGGTGCAGCCGCGCCGGCATGACAACGTGGCGGTGCTGTTCTGCGACATTGTGTCCTTCACTCCCTATTGCGATGGCAAGCAGCCGCAGGAGATTGTGGCCAACCTGCAGCAGCTGGTGGAGGGGCAGGAGGAGCTGGCGGTCGCCAACGACCTGCACAAGGTGAAGACCATCGGCGACTCATTCATGGCTACGTGCGGCCTGCTGCATCCTGTGGATAACCCGGTGCTCAATTGCGTGCGCGCCGGCCTGGGGATGATCGAGGCGGCTCACGCGCACCCGGCCCACTTCGACGTCCGCGTGGGTATTCACGTGGGGCCCGTGGTGGCCGGCATACTCGGCCGCCGCACCTATCAGTTCGACATCTGGGGCGACGCGGTCAATACGGCCGCCAGGATGGAGAGCCATGGCGTGCCGGGGCACATCACGCTCAGCTCCGAGGCCTGGCGGGCCATCGAGGCCTACGGGGTGGCTGAGTCCCTGGGCATTGTGGACGTCAAGGGCAAAGGCAAGCTGGAAGTGTTCAAGTTTAAAGAATGGCGCCCCGAAGCCGAGCCTTTGGCGGTGGCCGCCGGCGCGTGAGTCGCGCCGGCTCAGGTTAGTTCAGTTGAGGTAGGCGCTCCCGCCAGGCCGGGATAACCTCCCGGTTGATCACGTTCTCCGGCAGCTCGCCGCGCAGGACGTGTTCCACGTTCTCGAAAGCGATGCGGATCCCGCTGGGGCCGGTTTCAACGTTGTGGCCAATGGAGTGGGGCGTGAGGATCACGCGGTCCGAGTCGCAGGCGAGCAGGGGATTATCCATGTTGATCGGCTCCTGCTCAAACGTGTCAACCGCGGCACCCGCTATTGCCCCCGCGTTGATGGCCGCGGCCAAATCTGCCTCGACGACGGCGCCGCCGCGCGAAGTGTTGACGATGACGGCGGAAGGTCTCATGAGGCCCAGCTGCCGCGCTCCGATCATGTTGCGTGTCTCGGCGGTGAGGACCACGTGCAGTGAGATGACATCTGACGTGCGCAGCAGGTCGTCCAGCGCCAGCGTACCCGGAACGTACGGATCCGACGCCTGCACGGTGACGCCCCAGCCCTGCAGGCGCGCCTCCACGGCACGGCCGATGCGGCCGTAGCCCACCAAGCCCACCGTTTTGCCGTGCAGCATGTGGGAGACGTGGTTGGGCCGAAATTGGCCGCCCCGCAGCGTGCGCTCCTTGAGCTTGAGATTCAGCAGCAGGGCGACTATCAGCATGATGGTCGATTCAGCTACACCGATGATGTTTTCTGGGGCCAGCACGTTGGCGACCATGATGCCCAGCTCGGTGGCGGCGTCCACGTCGATGTTGTCCACCCCGATGACCGCGCTGGTGATCAGCCGCAGCCGTTTGGCCGCGCGCAGCAGCTCCTTGGGATACAACCGCCCTGGCGTGGCGACAATGACGTCCGCGTCCGTAAACAGCTCCTGTACCTGCTGTTCGGTCCATGGCACGCGCCCGCCGCCGGGCGGTGTCAGTCGTACCTGCCAGCCCGCGGCGCGCAGCTTTTCTTCCAAGCGAACGCCGTTGCTGGCCGGCGCGGGTGGGATGACAATGGTGCTCATACGGGCACGGCCCAGCCGTTGTTGGCCCGGGCCTGTTCGGGCCCGGAGAGCTCGAAGGGCAGGTCGTACAGGTCGACCACATTCTTCACTGTCATGGCATAGCGCTCTTCGGGCGTGCACTCGCTGAGCACCTCCGTCAGCACCTGCTTGGAGTGCGGAAACACCGAGTCGCCATGTGGATAGTCGCTGCCCCACATGATGGTGTTGGCGCCAATGTAGTCCCGAGTGCGGATGCCCAGCGGATCGTCCTCGAAGGTGACGTAGAAGTTCTGCTTCCAGAAGTCGCTCGGTTTACGGCTGAGGCCTGTGGTTTTGGCCAGGTTGCCGCGGACGTAATTCCAGTCCAACCGTTTGAGCATGATGGCCGTCCAGCCAGTTTCGAATTCGGTGATCACGAACTTCAGCCTCGGGAAGCGTTGGCACACGCCGGACTGCAGAATGTCAGCGATGGTGAACATCACGCCCGCGAACGCCAGCGGACTGCCTGCCTGCTTGAAGGGCAGGCCGTGGTTGGGCGTGGCGCCGGTGAAGATATGCATGGTTAGTGGCATGTTCATGTCCTGCGCGGCGGCCCAGAACTTGTCGTACCAGGGGTCGGAGTACAGGCGATCGGGCGGCGCGGTGGCCGGGATGCACAGGCCCACGTGGCCCAGCTTCTTGGCGCGTTCCATCTCGGCAATGGCCTCGTCCAGGTCGTACAGCTGCACGCAGGCCAGCGGGAAGAGGCGGCCGGGGGCATCGGAGCAGTAGTCCGCGGTCCAGTCGTTGTACATGCCGAAGGCTGCTTTCACGATGTCCAGATCGTCCACCTGGTAAACATTGAAGAGCACGCTGGGATACAGCACCTCGGCGTCGATGCCATCGAGCTCCTGGTCCTTCAGGCGCTCACTCACGTC
>DATKQD010000118.1:0-2347 GCA_035532895.1 Chloroflexota bacterium | reverse complement strand
GGTGACCCGCCGCAATTCCGGGTCCGGCTCCGGCAGCACGGTGTGCATGGTGATGACGACGGGCTTGGCCAGGCAATCCAGAAAGCCCAGCAGATGGTCGCCCTGCCGGCCGCCGAAGAGCCCATACTCGTGCTGCACGTTCACCAGTTCGGCTGGCCCGGCGTTCAGATAGGCCGCGGCCGCGACATAGCTGGACGGATCATCCACGGCGATCTCGCGGCGCACGCACGGCGGGTAATCGTAGTGCTGCCCAGGATCGCGGAGCGCCACTATCTCCCCTGGGTTGCTGGCGTTGAGCCGGTCGATCGCGGTGACGAGATCACGAGTGAAAGTGGCGATGCCACACTCCCGTGGCGGGTAGCTGGAAACGTACGCTACCCGAGGCTTCGCTGGCACTGACCCCAGAGTTGTTTCAAGAGAGAGCATTCTCATGTTCCTTTTTTCGGGCGGTGGCCGAAGGGCGTGCTCCGGCTGAACGCTCATGTAGCCCAGGGCTCACCCTCGCCCTGGGCCGCCGTGTTCCCTGCAAGAACAATGCCGAAAGCGGCCAACAGCAGGGTGAACTTTTAGCGAAACTTTATGGGGCGACCACAGCGGCTGGCAGGGTCACCGCGCATAACCGGGCCTCCGCGGCTGCTCAGGCGGCCTGTTCGTCGCCTCCGGTGGCCGTGCGCCACTGTGACGCGGGCAGCTCGGGAGGCAGATGCAGTGTCCCCACCCCGATGCGATCGTCCGCCGCGCCAAAGTACACATCCAGACGGTCCGGCTGGCCAAGATCGCCCCGCCGGTCCACGCCCGTGGGGAACACCACATCCGGTACCAAGCCGGTGCGCTCTTCAACTCCCGGCGCCAGCACAGCGCGGCCCGATCGATAGCGCAGCACCTCTGGGTGCTCGGCATCGAGCACCATGGCTCCAGCGGAATAGCGCACCGCGCTCTGGCCTTGAGCGCCCACGCCATGGTACAGCAGCACCCAGCCACCGGAGGCTTCCAGTGGCGGCGTGCCCACGCCCACTTTGATGCGCTCCCAACGCGCGCGGGGCGACATCACCCGCCTGTGGCGGGAGAACAGCAGTCCGCCGTCCAACGCATCCGGCGCCGCGTACGACATCCAGATACTCTCGTGGTTCAGCCGGCGCGCGCCGTGCGCAACGGCCGTAGCCAGCTCGTGCAGAGCCGGCACCGCGTCGGCCGGATCGGCAGTGGTTTGAGATGGGCGCTGCACACCTATCCCGGCGACAAAACGCAGCAGCATGCTGCCAGGGAATCGCGGGCGATGAATAAGCCCCAGGGCCGGCCGCCCCTCTGGGTCCGGGATGAGCCGAGGGAAGAGCACCGCGTCCTTGTTATCCACGGCGTTGAGGTCGAGGGGCCCAGCCGTGAAACGCACCAACCCGAGGCGCTGCCAGGAGAAAAGGTCTTTCGACGTGGCCAGCGCGACGCGCGGCCCCTCAGGCGAGTAGGCGGTGTAGGTCATAACGTAGCAGTCGCCCGGCTCGAAGTAGGTGATTCGGGGGTCCTCCACGCCGCCGCCTGTGAGCGAATTCTGCTCGTAGGCTTCCCGCGGCTCCAGCGCCACCCCAAGCCGCTCCACGCTCGCGGGATCGCCCGCGGCATTGAAGCGCACCCGGGCCAAGCCGATGCGCGAGTAATTGCCCTTTGCCACCAGGCGCGGGAAGAGATACAGCGCACCGTCACGGCCGCGCGCCGCCGCCGGGTTCAGCACACCCTCCGCCTCCAGCGGATTGTCCCGCTCTGGGGCCATGATGGTCCCCAGTCGGGTAATGGCGAAGGGTCGCCCGGCATCCGGCGCGTTCAGTTCATCAGGCGCTGTCTCAGGCACCGCCAAACTGTATCAGCCACCACTTCGAGCCTATCGTATACCGAGACTTCACAGCACAATGGCCCAGAGTGAGCCGGCCGCTTGCACGTCGAGTCGATAGGTGTGCCTGAGCCAACCACGTTGTCGAACCCTCAGCCCCACACCTTATGCGCTACTTCGACCACGAGTTCCAGCTTGCGGCGCTGCTCGTCCACGGTGAGCGGGTTACCAGGTGCCGTGGACGCGAAGCCGCATTGCGGGCTGAGCGCGACCTGCTCCAGGGGCACGAATGTCGCGGCTTCCTCGATGCGGCGCACGATGGCATCGGCCGGCTCCAGCTCACTCAACTTGGTGCTCACCAGCCCTAACACCACCATCTTGCCCTTGGGCATGAAACGCAGCGGCTCGAACGTGCCCGCCCGATCGCTGTCGTACTCAAGCAGAAAGCGGTCAACGTTGAGCGTGGTGAACAATTGCTCGGCGATGCGGTCGTAGCCACCCTCGGTGTGCCAGCCAGCCGGCGCA
>DATKQD010000117.1:0-5782 GCA_035532895.1 Chloroflexota bacterium | reverse complement strand
CGTCCATGCCCAGATCCAGCGTTTCCAATGGATACCCGGTCTTTTCACTCACTACCGCCAGCAACGCCGCCGCCGGATTCAACGCTGCCACCGGCGCATGTCCGTTCCCACTCGCGGCCACCGCGGCCTCCGGCACGTATCCCTTCCCGCCAGCCGCGGGTACGTGGCCCTCAACCGCGGCACCTCCACTGGCAACGGCACCCACCTCGGCCCGCCTGCCGGCAACCGCCCATCTCTCTTGTTGCGGCTGCCGCCGGGGGTCCACCACTTCCACGAACGCCTCGCGTCCTGCCGGAGGACTCGGAGCGGGCCCGGGGGGCGCGGCCACGGCTATTTGAGGAACCGCGGCTGGCGGAGGCGGCGCGACTGTTGGAACAGTGAGAGGAGCTGCCGCGGCCACGGGCGGCAGCGGCCGTGGCGCAAATGCCACCCCATGGCTTGCCCCTTGCGGCTGTCCCGCGCCAGCCAAACCACCTCCCTGCGCCTGCAGGAACGCCACGTGGGCGGCAACGGTAGCCGCCTGCACCTGGTGATACAGGCTCAAGCCCGCCGCCAGCGATTCATGCAGCGACGCGGGCAACGACGCCAACCCGGGCAGCCGCGCCAGATCCTGCTGTTTGGACAGCAGCTCCAAAAACGTCCGCGCTTGCTCCGCCTGCTCCGCCAAAAACTGCCGGTGCAGGTCCGCCAGCGAAATCGCTGGCCCCGCCACCTGCTCCGCCGCGCTGTGCAGGGCCGTCATCTCTTGGTCCAGCGTTTTCATGCCTTCACCTGCCACTTCTGCCACTTCTTCCTCTTCCGAAACCACCGCAGGCACGGCCGTGCCCGAGACAGCAGCAACCGTATGCCCATTGTGGAGAGCCTGCTGTTGTTTCAGCCGCGATTTCTCACTCACGTAATTGGCCCCGGTCAGCATCACCGCCGCGGGGCTCGCTTTGAGGGACGCGGCCGGCAGCGCCCGGAGGTATGGATCGCGCAGGTCGATGGCCACTCCTGCTACGGCGAGCTGCACCAGCGCGTTGCGGAAGGCGCGGTCGGCGTCCGCCTTGCTCTTGCCGTCGAGTGCGATGGCCACATGGTCGCGCGGGCCGAGCGTCTCTCGAACCAGGTTGGTGAGCACGCTGCGCGGCCCAACTTCCACGAAGATGCGCGCACCGGCAGCGTACAGGTTCTCCACCGTTGCCGCGAACTGCACTGGCTCCAGCATCTGCCGCCGCAGCAGGCTCGCCATTGCCTCAACATCATTCGGGTACGGCTCGGCTGTGGTGTTGGCGAACACCGGCAACAGTGGCGCAGTGAGCTCAACCCCCGCCAGGGCCTGGGCGAAGGCAGCCTGCGCGTGCGCCACCAGTGGTGAATGAAAGGCTGCCGACACGGCCAGCCGCTGGGCCGCTACGCCTGCCGCGCCCAGTTTCTCGTGCGCCGCCTGAATGCTCGGCGTGGGCCCAGCCAGGACCACCTGCCGTGGGCTGTTGACATTGGCCAGCACCACCTCACCCAGTGGTTCGAGTATTCGCCGCGCGTCCTCCACGCTGCCGCGAACCGACAGCATCGCCCCCGCATCGAAGTCCGCCCGTGACTGGGGCGGCACCATGGCTGCCCCACGCCGCGCGGCCAGCCACAGGAAATCACCCTCCGAGAGTGCTCCGGCGGCCCACAGCGCCGTCAACTCGCCAAAGCTGTGGCCCGCCGCGAAATCCGGTGCGAACTTCCGCTGGCGCAGCAGGGTGAACATGGCCGCGCTCAGCGTGCCGATGGCCGGCTGCGCATGCTGCGTCGCCCGCAAACGCTCCTCAGCAGCCGCTCGCTCCCCATCCGAGAAAGCCGATGGCGGATACACGACGCAGGACAAGCCGAGGCCACCGAACACGCCATCCACCTGTGCGAACACGTGGCGTACCTCGGGGTAGTTGGACGCCAGCTCGCGTCCCATGTTGACGTACTGCGAACCCTGCCCGGGGAACAGCGCCGCTACTTTCGCTTGGGCCAGCGCCCGCTGGCGATAGCTCACGCCCTCGGGCAACTCCCAAGCGGCCGCACCCGGGTGGCGCCGCAGCTGCTCGGCGGCCCGCGCCGCCAACCGCGCGGCTTCCGCCGGGTCACCAGCCACGAACCCCACTCGTGCTTCGCCGGCCGCTATTGACAACTGCTCCGACGCCGCGGCCAGCTGCTGAAAATCCTCCTCGGACAGACCTCTCGCCAGGGCATCACACCGCGCCGCTAACTCCGCTGCATCCGGCGCAGTCAAGACGATCGCCCGCGGAACCTGGTGCAGCCGATAGGGCTGGTCGGCCTCAGCCTCGTACTCCTCCAGCACCACGTGATAGTTCGTGCCGCCAAAGCCGAAGCTGCTCACGCCGGCTCGCCGCGGTTCGCCGGTGTGATTCGGTAGCCAAGGCCGCGTCTCCGCGTTGAGATACAGCGGCGCCTGGCCGAAATTGCCCGCTGGGTGCGGCTGCTCGATGTTAATCGTCGGCGGGAGCACCTTGTGCTGCAGCGCCAGCGCCGTCTTGATGATGCCCGCGACGCCAGCAGCCGCCTTGGTGTGCCCCACTTGCGACTTGATGCTGCCGATAGCCGTCTGGTTGGCCTCTGCGCCGGCATCCGAGAACAGCTTCTGCAGCGTGGTCACCTCCACCAGGTCGCCCGCCGCCGTCCCGGTGCCATGGGCTTCGATTAAGCCCACGCTGGTGAGTGGCACGCCCGCATTGGCATAGGCTCGAGTCACCGCCCGCACCTGCCCCTCGGCCCGGGGCGCGTAGACGCTCTTAAACCGCCCGTCGCTCGAGCTGCCCAGCCCCCGGATCACGGCATAGATGCGGTCGGCGTCGCGCTCCGCGTCCGCCAAGCGCTTCAGGATGAGCATGCCAATGCCCTCGCCCACCATCATGCCGTCAGACGCCGCGTCGAAGGGCCGGATACGGTCGCCCGGGGTGAACGCCGGGGTCTTGCTGAAGCACAGATACATGAAAATGGAGTTGTCGACGTCCACGCCACCGCTGATCATCATGTCGGCCTGGCCATCGTTGAGCTCGGCCATGGCCATGCGCAAACCGGCCAGCGAACTGGCGCAAGCCGCGTCGACCACGCAGTTCATACCGCCCAGGTCCAGCCGATTGGCGATGCGCCCTGCCACCACGTTGCCCAACAGCCCGGGGAACGAGTTCTCCTCCCAGGGCGGGTATCCTGCCCGCACTTTGTCAGCAATGGCTGTCGCGTCCGCCTGGGAGAGACCGCTGCTGCGCATCGCCTCCTCCCAGCGCGGTGCCTGCAGCCGGCCGGAAAGTGGCGCCACGAGTTTCTGCCCGCCGCCCACACCCAGCACCACCCCGGTTCGCTCGCGATCGAACGGGCGGCTCGAGCCATCGCCGTAGCCGGCGTCCTCCAGCGCCCGCTTGGCCACAATGAGGCTCAGCAGCTGGCTGGTATCCGTGACCTCGAGCAGGTTGGGCGGAATACCGAACTCCACTGGATCGAACAGCACTGGCGGGATGAAGCCACCCCAGCGGCTGTAGGTCTTGTCCGGCGCACCGGGATCGGGGTCATAGTGGTCGGCCAGCCGCCAGTGCGACTCCGGAACCTCTGAAATGCAGTCTCGGCCGCGGACGATGTTGTCCCAGAACTGGGCCAAGTTCGCTGCCTGAGGGAAGATGCCCGCCATGCCGATGATGGCGATTGCCCCTGCTACCAACCACCTAACTATAGGTTCGCTACCGAGCGCACGAGTGCCCCCTGGCGAATAGAGTGCCGGAAGTCTCACTTGCTGACCTCGCCTCCAGCTCCAAACACCGTGAGCCGCCACTTCGCCTCGCGGCCGCCGCACTAGCCCAGCCGGGCTATCTCACCGTCCACCGGACCGTTCCAGCTCCCCAGATCGACAGGACACCACATTCACCTGCCAGCAGTACTGCTCCACCTCGGCGCGCCGAAATGGTGCTCGGGGAGAATGCCTACAAGGTCCTGGAATCTGGTAGTTTGCTTAAGGCAGCGCTATGGTGCAGTCGTGTCCGCCGCGGCGTGCCTGGGGCTGGAGGGGCGGTACGAGCGCTGCCTGGCGTAGACCCCAACAGGATCGGGCTGATGGGGCATTCCCGCGGTTCAGTCGCGGCGTTGACAGTGGCGGCGAGTGGGGCGGACGTCCAGGCCGTGGCCGCCGCGGACGGAACCCCCGCTGTCAGCTACGTTCCTCAAACTCAGGGTAGCCTGCTGGTCATCGAAGGGCTGTCCGATACGACCTTCTCCCCGCAAACGGTGATGAGCTACGTCGCGGCGCTGCAGGCGGCAGGAAAGACCGTGCGGACCGATTACGTTCCCGGAGCACCTCACACGCTGGTTTGGGAAGCACCGTGGCAATCCGCGGCGGATAGCGCCATGAGCGCCTTTTTCCGCGGCGCACTGGGCTGAAGCGGAGGCTTCGGTTGCGTGGCGCTCATTACCAGGGACTCCGACTCTTGTAAAGGCGGCACCACGCAACCGTAAGCGGCGCTGGCGCCTGGACCGAGGCGATCTTCCGCGATCTACTATGTGGGCACCTATGCGGGGTGTCGTGTTCCTGGGCGATCGGCGGCTGGAATTGCGCGAGGTGCCAGAGCCGCGGCCGGGCCCGCGCGAGGTGATCGTCGAGATCAGGGCGTCCGGCATGTGCGGCAGCGACCTAGCGCCGTACCGCGCGGCGCCTGACACGGTGCTGCCGATCGTGCGTGGGCATGAGCCGTGCGGCGTGGTGTCCGAGCTTGGCCGCGCCGTGAGCGAAGACGAAGCGCGGATCGGCCAGCGCGTGATGGTGCATCACTACAGCGGGTGCGGCCGCTGCAAGCACTGTCGCGTGGGCTACACCCAAATGTGCCTGGAGTCGCATCTGGTGTATGGGTCCACGGTGAATGGCGGCCATACGTCGCACATGCTGGTGCAGCCTTCCATGCTGGTGCCGTTGAGCGACGAGCTGAGCTTCCCCGCGGGCGCCGCTATCTCGTGCGGCACGGGGACGGCCTACCTGGCCCTCAAGCGACTGGCGGTATCGGGACGCGAAACACTGGCGATCTTCGGCCAGGGCCCGGTCGGCCTCAGCGCAACCCTCCTGGCCAAAGCGATGGGCGCTCGGGTCATCGCCATCGACATCGCGCCGGAACGGCTGGAGCTGGCCCGCGCGCTCGGCGCGGACGAAACCATTCAGGCCGGCAGCCTCGATCCTGTGGCGATGATTCAAGACCTGACGCACGGCGAGGGCGCACAAACTGCGCTGGATTGCACGGGCAGTGCGGAAGGGCGCCTGAACGCCGTGAAGTGCGCGGCGATCTGGGGTCGGGTGTGCTTTGTCGGGGAAGGCGGCTCGGCGACGTTCGAAGTGAGTCCGCAAATCATCCATAAGCAGCTCACCATCTACGGCTCCTGGACCTTCAGTGCCGTGGGGCAGGCCGAATGTGCACAGTTTGTGGTCGATCATCGGCTGTCGCTGGAGCCGTTGTTGACGCATCGCTTCTCACTCGACCAGGCCGTGGAAGCGTACGCGCTGTTCGATACCCAGACGACCGGCAAAGGCGTGTTTGTGCGCAGCTGAGCGAGGACGGGCTAGGTGCTTGCTTTGCCGCGTCAACTGGCCGCTCGGGGAGCTGTGCTGCCTCTCATGTGGACCGGAATCAGCTCCCGGAGCTCCTGTACCACCTGCTGAACCACGGGAGCCCAGTCTCCCGGCTGAGGCTGCCGAAAGAGGCGGGCCGAGGCGTACCAGGGCGAGTCGGATCGGTGCAGGAGCCAGCGGGCATCAGGCAGGGCAGGCAAGAGA
>DATKQD010000116.1:0-4378 GCA_035532895.1 Chloroflexota bacterium | reverse complement strand
GTTGTTCTTGATGTGGTTGTTGACCACGTTCTCGAGTTGTTCGGGATTGAGGGCCGGGTTGCCCTTGCCATGTGCGCCACGGCTGGCCAGCAGCCCGGATTTATAGGCAAACAGCGACGGCGGAGTGTTGGTGTGGCCGTGAATGTCGATAATCAAGTCTGTCCCTCCTGGTGTGCTGCGCGGTGATATTCGGAAAGCGCGCTCCAGTTAACCCCACGCCGGTGGTTGCCGTCAAGCGAGTGCCGCTGTCTGCCACAAGCGTTACGGGCATGTCTCCCTTTCTCTTTGCCCGCCATGCCCGCCTCGGAATGACTTCCCCGGCAACTTTGTGCTGGCGTTGCCCAAGGCAGACATCGACAAGGTTGGCTGGGGGGACCTTCGCCACCAAGCCCGCATCAGGCAATCGTTGGTCGAGCCACCGCCGCCGCCTTGCTACGGGGCCGCGCGGACAACGTGCCCGCGTTCACGCCACCGATGCATACGGCGCCGGCAGCCCCAACATCGACCCAACCCGACGCGGGCGCCGACCCGTTCGTCGCGGTCGAGCGCCAGGCCGAGCGGCGCATCAGGCCGGCGCCTGGGCTCCCATCTCGCTCAGCGACCCCTTGTCTGCCGAAAGCTGCCGCTGCTGCTCGGCGCCATCCCAACCCAGCAGCACTGGCCATTACGCCCGCCACAGCCTCCGCTTCGCTCAGCCCCTGGCCAGGGCCCAAACCCCAGCTCGTGCGCCGCGGCGGCACATCCTCGATTCTTCAGAAGCGCGGCAGCAGCAGATGGGCGAAGCGGTGCTGGTGCTCTTCGCTGAGGAAAGTCAGGCGCAGGTAATCCACGCCAGTGGCGGCGATCTGGCCGATGCGCCGCTGGCATTCGTCCGGCGTGCCCACGACCTCGCGCTCCAGGAAATCCTCCAGCGTGATCGCGCCGCCCGCCCGCTGAGGGCGCTGCGCAAAGGCGGCCTCGGCCATCTCGCGCGCCTGCCGCGCCGACTCGGCGACGAACACCTGCTGGCCTTTCACGATGGTGATAGGGCGCGCAGGCCAGTCAGGCGCCGACCGCAGCTGGGCAATGTTGTCAGCGGTAGCGGAGCTGAGCGCCACCCAGCCGTCGGCCAGCTCCTTTACCAGGGCCATGGTGGCGGGCGACTCGCCGCCGATCCATACCGGCAGGCGCGGCTTCTGGTACGGCGCGGGGTTGAAGGCCAGGTCCTGCGTGTGCACGTAGGTGCCGTGGAAGGTGACCTTCTCCGGCGCTGGGTGGGCCCACAGCTCCAGAAAAAGCCGTAGTACCTCCCGCTCCTGGTCTATCCGCGCATCGTGATCGCTGAGAAAGGGGATGCCGTAGGCATCGCACTCCTGCTGCATCCAGCCGGCACCCAGCGAGCAGATGACCCGCCCGTGGGAGATATGGTCCAGCGTGGTCAGCATCTTGGCCAGCACGGCAGGATAGCGGAAGGTCGGGTTGAGCATGGCCCAGGCCATGCGCACCCGGGTGGTGACCGCGCCCACCGCGACCATGAGCGTAAAGGGGTCCAGCGGGCCATCGGCTGATGGTGTTCCGCCCAAGCCCACCAGGTGATCGAACAGCCACACGGAATCGAACCCCTGATCGTCCGCCTGGCGCGCTTCGCGTAAGACGGCGTCGGCGCCTCGCTCCAGGTGCAGTTGAAGTCCGAATTTCATGGCCGCACGCCAGAGCTGGCGAGGTCTGCGCGCCGCATCAGGTGCCGGACGTGTCGAAGTGGGTTCGGAAATTTCACCCAGCAATCGTATGGCACTGCGCACCAGCTTGTTCGGGCGCAGCTCACGCCGTTAGGCTGAGGGTAACAGCGGCCGTGCAGTAGGGCTGCTCAGCATCAGGCGTGGACTTCGCCGCGGCCTTCCAGGGCCCGGGTGAGGGTTACCTGATCGGCGTACTCAAGGTCGCCACCAATGGGCAAGCCACGGGCCAGGCGGGTGACGCGCACAGCCAGCGGCTGCAGCTGGCGAGTGATGAACATGGCGGTGGCATCGCCCTCCATGTTGGGGTTGGTGGCGAGGATCACCTCCTGCACCTGCCCCTCGCGCACGCGCTGCACCAACTCGCGAATCTTGAGGTCATCGGCGGACACGCGCTCCATGGGTGAGATGGCGCCATGGAGCACGTGGTAGAGGCCGTGGTACTCGGCCGTGCGCTCGATGGCCAGAATGTCCAGCGGCTCCTCCACCACGCACACCAGCGTGGCATCGCGGTGGGGATTGCGGCAAATGTGGCAGGGGTCGGCGTCGGCCAGGTTGAAACAGATAGAGCACAGGCGCGTTTTGTCCCGCAGGTCCAGCAGCGCGGTGGCGAGATCGCCCGCCAGGTTGTTGGGGTTGCGCAGCAGGTAGAAGGTGAGGCGCTGCGCGGTTTTGGGGCCAATGCCGGGCAGGCGGTTGAAGGCCTCGATCAGCTTGGCGACGGGCGCGGCGACTTCCACTGGCAGCCTAGCGGCTTGCCACGGGGCGGGCCCGCGTCACATGATGCCGGGGATTTTGAGGTTGCCGGTTACGCCAGCCATTTTCTGCTGGGCCAGCTCCTGCGACTTACGCAACCCGTCGTTCACGGCTACCAGCACCAAGTCTTGCAGCGTTTCCACATCCTCCGGGTCCACCACCTCCTTGTTGATGGTGATGGAGCGCACTTCCTGGTGGCCGCTCACCTCCACCTTTACAGCGCCACCGCCGGCGGTGCCCTCGACCGTTTGCTCGCCGAGCTCCTCCTGCATCTTGAGCATGCGGTTCTGCATCTGCTGGATCATCTGCATCTGGTTGCGATTCATGACCGGCCGATCCTTCTTCTCGTATTCACGTTCACCTCAATTCAATCCAGGACGCGCGCGTTCAGCATGCGCAGCGCGGCGCGTACCAGCGGATCATCTTCAGGCGGCCGCTGAGCCCCCTCGGCAGACTCAGCGGCCGGCGCTTTTTTTCCGCGAACCACGCAGGTAACGTAACATGGCCTCCCCGCGACGCGGCTGATGGCGCCCTCCACCAACCGCTTTTTGTCCGGTTGCTCCAGCGTTTTGGCATGGAACTGCGCGTCGCACAGCAGCGTGAGGGTGGACCCGCTCAATCCCTGTGGCGCACAGCTCCGCAGCAGCGCCTCCACCGTACGATCCTGTTGGCGCACGACCTCAAGTACGCGCGCCCAGCGCTCCAAAATGCCCTGGAACTCCTCGTCCGCGGCGCTCGGCCCCATGGCCGGCATGATGGCGTCGTTCTCCGGCTGCTCGCTCTCGCGTTCGGGCGGGCTGCTGGACGCAGTGGGCTCGGCTTCCTCGGGCAGAGCCCCGCCATCGTCAACTGGCGGTAGGGGGCGTGGCGGCGGGGATTGCGCCGGCCTTGGCGGAGGCGCCGCCGCTCGTGGAGGCGGCGAGCTGGCGGCCAGTGGCAGCACAGTGGGCGCGGGCTGTGCTGCCGTGGGAGTGGCGCTGAGATGGATGGCATCCAGGAAGGCGAGCTCCAGCGGCAGCTGGCCCTGGGCCGCGAAGCGGAAGGCGGCATCGGCCTGGGAGAAGATCCTAATCTGTCGCACCAGCTGGTCCAGCTGCACGTCGCCCAGCTCGCGGCCCAGGAGCTCCAGCTCTTCCGCGGGCTGATCGATGGTGGTGGCGGCGGCGCCGTTCACCTTCATCAGCAGCAGGTAGCGGAGGTGTTCCACCAGCTCGCGATTGAGGCCGCGTGGCTCGATGCCGGCGTCCACGGCGTCGTTGATCACGCCCAGGCCGGCCTGGGCATCGCGCGCCACCAGCGCCTGGGCCAGCCGATCGATGGTTTCGGCACTGGCCATGCCCAGCATGGTGCGCACGCCGGCTTCTGGAATGGTTCGGCCGCAGAAGGCAATGGCCTGGTCCAGCAGGCTGAGCGAATCGCGCGAGCTGCCCTCGGCAGCGCGGGCCAGCAGGTCCAGCGCGCCCGCTTCGGCCGCGACATTTTCCTGCGCGCACACCGCCGCCAGCCCGGCGCGCAGGTCGGCCATGGAGTGGCGGCGCAGGTCGAAACGCTGGCAGCGGGAGAGAATGGTGGCCGGCACCTTGCTGGGGTCGGTGGTGGCGAGCACGAAGATGACGTGCTCGGGAGGCTCCTCGAATGTTTTGAGCAGGGCATCGAACGCATCCTTGGTGATCTGATGCGCCTCGTCGATGATGTAGAACTTGTAGCGCGCCTCGTTGGGCGAGTAGTTGATCTGGTCGCGCAGGTCGCGCGCATCGTCCACGCGGCCATTGGACGCGGCATCGATCTCGATCACGTCCAGGCAGCGCCCCTCCGCGATCTGCTGGCAAATGGCACAGCTGTTATCTGGCTCCACGGGGTGCGTGCCATCCGGCCGGGTGTCATCCGTGTGAAGGCAGTTCACCGCC
>DATKQD010000115.1:0-4722 GCA_035532895.1 Chloroflexota bacterium | reverse complement strand
GCCTTTTGCATGGTTTCACCTTCCGATTCAGTGCTGCTCTCTCAACCTTGCCGGCCCTGTTCCGGCCACGAACGGCTTGACGAAATAGGCGACCCTCCTCTCAAATCTGGTCGCAACGCTTCCCGAATCAGGCGGGGGCCGAGATCTTCTGAAGCTCTGAATTCGCCGTGGTTTTCACTGTGGTGTCGGTGGCGAAGCGGCTAGCGTTGCGAAAGTCCACCACCGCTTCTTCCTGGTGCAGCAGGCCGCGGTACAACAGCGCCGGCCCGAACTGTGGATCCAGACGAATGGCCTGGTTCTCATCCTTCATGGCCTGTTGGAAGTTGCCCTTGGCCACCGTGGCGATGCCGAGGTTGGCATAGGCCGCCGGATCGCTGGGGTCGAGGCTCACCGCCTTGGCGTAGTCCTGGAGGGCATGCGTGTAGTCCTTTTGCGAGGCGTACAGCACGCCCCGGTTCACGTAGGCGGGCTCGTAACCAGCATCGAGGCCTAAGGCCTTCTGGAAGTCCTTGAAGGACTGGGTGGATGCGCTGTGCTCTTCCAGAGTTGCTCGCTCCACGTAGGCCGACACGAAGTTGGCATTGAGCCGAATGGCCTTGCTGAAGTCGGCTGCCTGGCTGGCGGCGCTCTCTCCCGAATAGGCGCCGCGCAGGAAATAGGCACTTGGGTCGGTTGCACGCTGGCTTATCAGCTCGTTGAGCAGGGCCACCAGGTCCACCTTGCGCGGTGCCCCTACGGTGACGTCCACTTTGGCCAGGCCACGGCTCGCCATGCTGCGCTGGCGGGCCACGCTCAGGGTGACTGTGTCACCAACCTTGAGTCCTCGAATGACCCGATTGGCGATATTGGCGTTACGCGTGGCTATGCCATTCATGGTGGTGATCACATCGCCCTGAATCAGGCCTGCCTTGGCGCCGGGCTGGCCGGGAATAACGAGTGCAACCACCATTCCGGGTACGGCTGGGCTGCCGGTAATCGACTGCCAGCCGCGGTTATTGACTTCAAAGATCATGCCCAGCTGGCCACCGCCGGACGCCCCACTGGACGCCGCCGCGGGCGGCGATGCCGCTGGGCTGGCGCTCGCACTCGCACTCGTGCTGGTTCTGGCGGGACTGGCCGCGGCGGCCGGGCTGCTAGAGGTGGGAGCGCTGGGAGGACTCGCACTCGGCGCCGCTGGTGTCGGGCCGGAGCATGCGGCCAGGGCAGCTCCCAGGAGCATGCTTCCGACAATGCCGAGAGCCCGCGTTCTCATGACCGCGCCTCCGCGCTGGCGGCGAGTTCCTGAAAGGCTCGGTCGTGTCCGTTTTGTCCGATCGCGTCATCCAGCTGGCGGACTCGCACCGCGACGACTTCGTCCGGTTGGTAAGCGATGTCACCCACGGCAATCCAAGGCAGATCCTGTTTGGTCGCCTGGTCGCTGGAAAAGCCCAGGTAAAACCGTGCGGCCGGCGCTTGAAAATCGTCCAGACGCTGGCGGAAGCGTGTTGTCAACTGGGCATGGTTGGCGAGGTAGATCTCCAGCTCGAACTCACGCTCTCGCAGCACATGGGTCTCCTGCCGGCTTGAAATGACGGAGCTTGAGGACACTCTAGATTCGTGGGAACAACGCCGACAGCGCTATTCGCGCCAATAGCGATCGCCCTTTTTCGCTACTCGATGCCTCGTCTGGCTCACAGCGGCGCGCAATGTGGGCTAAGCAGCACGACTCAGGAAATGCGCAAATCGGCCTCTGCCGAGATTCCTCAGCTTAGGACCTGGGCGGAGCATGCCTCTCGCGACATCCGAGCCGGCTGGTGAGCACGGGAGCCCTCCACGCCGGTAACCGGCGGAGCCGCGCCCTGGGCATCGCTACCGGCCCCGAGAGTACACGCTGCGAAAATTCGTGACCGAGAGCCCTGGCGTGCTACTGGTGGTGGGGGTAACGCGCACCGTGTCGCTGAGTTGCTGGCCGGCGGCAATGGGCGCACCTCCAGAGAAGCGCGAGACGTGCGCAAGGTCTCCGGGACGCGAGGCTTGAATGGCCACCCGAGTCATGCCAGAGCTCAGCCCAACCAGTGTGACCCGGTACGTTCCCGAGGCATTGGGGAGGGTGAGCAGCTGTGGATCGGTGCCGTGGCCGGAATACGAGGCTCGCGAAATCTCCATTCGCACCAGGTGGGTCACCGGGTTGAGCCCCACGGACTGGCCGCGCGCATTCGTGACCCACAGCTCAGCCGGCAAGGCGCACTGGATGCGCAACACCACCGGGTCCGAAACGGCGGTGGAACCGGAGCCGCTGGCCGCCGCCAGGCTCTGCCCACCGGCTGGCGCGCCCGCCTCCCCACTGGCCTTTTGTTGCGTTGCCGCTGAGTGGTTGGCCGATATCGGCCCGCCGTTGCTGAACAACCACAGGGTGCAGCCGGCAAGCGCAGCCGTGGTGCAGGTGAACACCACGATGCGCGAAGTGATGACGTCCACAGCGAGGCGGGCCGCCTTGACGACGGCTCTGGGCATAAGCGGATCAAGCACTGGCGGTCACCTCCGCACGCTGGCTGCAGCGGTGGGTGGTGGGGTTGAAATCGCTCGTGCAGGTCAGGAGGGCAATCCCGAACAGGAGCAGGTCTCCCACCCCGCGCGCCACGCTGACCTGCCAGGACAGCGCCCACCGCGCACGCCTCAGCGTCATCTGCGTCTGGCTTTGCGAGCCACGGACAGGGCCAGCGGCAGAAAGCCCGCGGCCAACACGCCGGCCGGATAGGGCAGGCCATCGCCGGGGTGCTGTTTTGGTGCTGCTGTTTCGTAGGCGCCACTGTGGCCGGCAGCCCCAACAGCATCTTCGTGCAAGACCAGGCTGCCGCCGGGCAACAGCAGCGGTTGCGGCGGATTGGCAGCCGAGCCGCCGCGACGCCCGGCGGCAGCCAGCCGGGCGGATGACCTTCCACTGTTCGCCGGGCTGGTGGGCTGGGTGGCCTGAGCCAGATGGGGAGCCAGGACTGGAGTGCGGGGCACGGGCGTCACGCTGGGAGCCGCTGCCGATGCCACCGGTGTCGCCGAGGGGATGGGGCTGCTCGATGGCAGCGGCAAGGGAAGTTCCGCCAGGGAACGGGGGGCGGGTGAAGGCGCCGTGCCGGGAGGATCAGTAGCGAGAGGAGTGGGCGTGGCCACGGGAATGCGCAGTGCCGTGACATCAGCTGACCCGGTTATCGCGTTGGCCAGGCCAACATTCACCACGCGCTCGCCGTCCCGAATGGACAGTGGAACGGCGGAGGATGGGTTGAGCGTCAACCTCACACCCTGGGCTATTTGAATGCTGCTGGCGGCTGCGAGCCCTACCGCGGACGCGTCGCCGGAGCGGCCGCGGGCTGTGTCGCTCAGGCTGCTCCGATCTGTCACCACGGCGGTCCCTGCTCGGCTTCCGAGAGCGGCGCTACCAACTGTCTCATTGCCGGCCAGTCCAACCGCCTGGCTGGTTCCACTGGCCGCCAGCGCGATGCCGGTGTTCGACACAGCCACGTCGAAGCTCTCCAGGAGTTGGTTATTGGAGCTGTCCTCCCCCACCACCAGAGTGGCGCTCTGCAGGGCATCCACCAGCGTGGTAGCATCCACGCCCAGCGCCGAGGAAGAGCCGGACATCGCCTCGGCACTGTTCTTGGCCAACACCTGTGCCGCGCCAATCGCGCCACCGGCGCCTACGGCGACAGTACCCTGCTGTCCACTGGCCGCGGTGGACCCACTGCTGGCGGTGGCTTGCCCCTCGTTCTGGACACGCACGTGAAAGTTGACGATGATGCGGTTGCCGGAGCTGTTGTCATCAACGATGACGGTCACGCGCTGTACACCGTGGATGATGGTGGAAGCTTGCACGCCAATGGCGAGCGCATCGCCGGAGTCCGCCAGCGCATAGTTGGTGCCGCGGACGTCCACCTTGTGAATGGCGGCAGGTGTGGCCGCTGCCCCCGCCGCCGGCGTCGAAGTCGGTGCTGCTGTGGGACTTTCACTGCCGATTGCGAGGTTGCCCTGCACGCCCGTGGCGTTGACGCTGCCGCTCTGGCTGACCGCTACACCGGTATTGCTGACGCTGGCATCCAAATTGACGGTGACGCTCCGGCCGGAGGTATGAGCAGGTACGTGGATGACGACTGCCTGATCTCCGCTGATGATGGTGCTGGCGATCACGCCAATGGCGCTGGCGTTTCCGGAGGTGGCTTGCGCCCGATTTCGAATGACTATCGAGGTTCTGCCGGCGGCGGTAGGGCTTACTGTCCGCGTGGCCGGCGGGTTGCCCGACGCGGTAGGCATGGCGCTCGCTGAGGTGGATGCGGTGACTGTGGTGTTGCCGGCCTGAGCAACGGCGGACACGTCCCCAGAATGCGCCTGCCCCGAACCTTGCCCGGTCACCTGCACGTTGAGCGACACGTGCACCTGGTTTCCTTGCGAATTGGCACCCTGGTGAAGGACGCTGTGCTGCTGGCTCTCCACCTGAGTGGTTGAATGCACACCCTGGCTGCTGCTGGTGCCACTGCTGGCGCTGGCAGAGTCGTTAACGGATAGGTCTGCAGCAGGCGTTGCCGTAGGGGTTTCGCTGGCACTCAGAGGAGCGCCGCTGGGCGTGGTCGAGCTGCCGGGGGTCGCGGAGCTGGTGACGTGACCCCCAGTTGGGTCTGCCGTGGCCGAGGACGTGGCGGACCTCTGAATGGTGGCCGAAGCCGTGGGGCTGGCCGGCGGGATGGTGGTAACCGTTAC
>DATKQD010000114.1:0-9802 GCA_035532895.1 Chloroflexota bacterium | reverse complement strand
CCTGGCCGGCCGCTATGCCCAGCTCCCTGAGCAGGGCTTCAGCGGCGCGGGTGGCCATTCCGGGTGTGCGCAGGGGGTTGAAGTTGTTGTACAGCACGCCGCTTTGCTGAATGGCCCGGTGAAACAATCCGGCGGCGGCTGGCATGGTGAGCTGCGCGTGTACCTTCGCGCCGCCGCCGGATTCCCCAAAGATGGTGACGTTGGCAGGATCGCCGCCAAACGCGCTAACGTTGTCGCGCACCCAGCGCAGGGCGGCCGTGAGATCCAGGATGCCGGCATTGCCGGAATCGGCAAACTCCTCACCCAGGATGTCGCCCAGGTACAGATAGCCCATCACGCCCAGCCGGTGATTGACCGTGATGACCACCGCGTCACCGCGCTTGGCCAGCGCCGCCCCGTTGTAGATGGTGGATGCGCCGCAGCCTGTGGCAAAGCCTCCACCGTGGAACCACACCAGCACCGGCCGGCGTAAGCCATCGCTCAACCCTGGCGTCCAGACGTTCAGCACCAGGCAATCCTCGGTCGGAGTTTGGTCCTCGCTGATGGCGAAGGGCTGCCACACCTCGGGTGTCGTGATCATCACCTTGTGCTGCGGACTGATGGGCCCAAACTCCAGCGCATCGTGTACGCCAGCCCACGGCTGACGCGCCTGAGGCGGCCGAAAGCGGCCCTCGCCGGCGGTGGAAGCGGCGTATGGCACGCCCTTGAAAGTATGAATCCCCTGCACGGTTTCTCCGCGGAGCTTTCCCGCGGTTGTTTCCACCACTGGCTGACCGATCACGTCCATGCTCCTGCCTCGGTTGTTCGGGCCGATTTTAGTCCTGCTCGCTGTTCCCTTGGGTGCGGCAAAGGCACAATGGCGACGTGCTGGTGATTGTGGGTTACCTGTTAGGCGTACCGCCGCTGCTGGTCCTCACCCGCGCATTGAAGGCGCCGAGCGCGCGCATCGGCGCAACCCGGGTGGAGTGGCGGCTGGTGCTGTTGGCGGAGGTAGTCGGCATGGTGCTGCTCACGGTCGGGTGGCTGCTTCGAGGCGACGTCCAATCCACCCTGGTATACGGCGCGTGGCTGGTGGTGGTGTCATTTCTGTGGTTTCGCGCGGAGCGCACCCATCGGGCCTGACCATGTCTGGCCGCGGCCTTGTCGCAAGCCAATACAAACTTGACAAGCCTTCCGGTGGATGGTTGACTGACGCGATAACAAAAGCCGGCAAGCACAAGTTGCCTTGCTGGCGAGGAGCAAGCGAGCTGTGGATAGCAATTCCGGCGCACTTTCTGGTGGTCAGGAAGGCGCCAATCGCGGCGTAAGCCGCCGATCGTTTCTACGCGGCACATCTGGTGCCGTGCTCGCGGGGGGCGCGGGCCTCTCGTTGCTGCTGGATGCCTGCGGGGGGACGGCCGCCCCAGCCGCTTCAACCGGTGGCGGCGCCCCAGCCAGCGCGAGCGCGGGTGCCGGCAGCGCCAAATCCATCAAGTCGGTGCTGCCAACGTACATTAAGACGACACTGCCCTTCAAGCCGCAGTTCCCCGGCACCGGCCCTGGCATCGACGATGCCTATTCGGTTTTTCCGGCCAAGCCATTTAAGTCCGTCACGGAAACGCCGGGCACCGGCAGCACGGTCAACTTCTTCAGCGGCACCTTCTGGCCGCCCTACACACCGGCGGCGCAGAACCCCATGTTGATTGAGCTGCAGAAAGAGCTGAACATTAAGCTCAACCTGGCCATCTCCAACGGCGCCGACTACGCCGTGAAGTACAACACCATGATCACCGGCAACGACCTACCGGACGTATTCTGGGTGGGCCCCACGCTGAACCTGCCGGACTTCTTGAAGACGAAGTGCGCCGATCTCACAGAATTCCTGGCTGGCGACGCCGTGAAGAACTACCCCAACCTGGCGGCGCTCAACAACAACACGTGGAAAGGCGCCATCTTCAACGGCGCCATCATGGGCCTGCCCAGCCCACTCGGCGCCATGGGCACCATCATGGGAATCAACAAAAGCCGGTGGGATGCGGAGATTGGCGCCAACGTCGTCCCCAAGGACCCCGCGGACCTGAAGAAGATCTTCCAGGAGCTGACCAAGCCCAAGGAGAACAAGTGGGCCATGGCCTCCAGCATCACCGACCCCTACGGCATCGATACCGGCTACTTCGCCATGATGTTCGGCTCTGTGAACATCTGGGGCATCGTGAACGGCAAGCTCACCAACTACCGCGAGACGCCTGCCTACAAGGAGGCCATCGCTTACACGCGTGACCTGGTGGCCGCCGGTGTCTATCATCCCAAGTCCGCCACGTACGACTCCATCGCCGCCAAGGCCGACAATGCAGCCGGCCAGTTCGTGGGCATCACCAGCAACGCGTTCTATGGCAACCACGTGGATATGTGGAACCGGGGCGCAGCGCTCACCCCCCAGGTGAAATTCGATCTCTTGCCGTTGGTGCCCGCGAAGGCCGGCGCTAAACCAAACTTCTGGCTGAGCGATTGGATCTGGCCGCGCAACTACCTCGGCCCTGGCATCTTTGCCTTCAAAAAGGCCAGCTCAGACAGGGTCAAGGAGATGCTGCGCATCTTCAACTGGATTGCCTCGCCCTTCGGCAGCCAGGAGCGGCTGCTGTGGGAGTACGGAGTGAAGGGCCCCGACTACACCCTCAAGCCGAATGGCGACCTGGCCATTACACGACGGGGGCCACAAGACAGTACGGATGTGCCCATCCGCTTCGGCCCGCACAGCTACGACCAGCTGTACAACCCAGGGACGCCCGACTACGGCCCGACCATGCTGAAGAACGAGCAGAACATGGTGCCCTATGGCATCAATGATGCTTCGTTGGGCGCCTATTCGAATACCGATGGCACCAAGGGCATTTCGCTGAACTCGGCCTTTCGCTCAATCATGGTGGACATCGTGGCCAGCCGGTCACCCATGTCCGCTTTCGATGGCGCGCTCAAGGCCTGGCAAACCAACGGCGGCAACCAGATCCGCTCGGAATACGAAGCCGGCATTGCCGCTTCGTAGCAGCGAACAAACCGGCCGGTAAGGATAGCAGATGGCGCGAGAAAGAAGCGTGGGCGTGCTGAACAGCGCCATCGCCGCGGAGTCGGACGAGTGGCCGCGCACGACTACCGCGACCGCCACACCGGTGCGCCGGCAGCAGCAGTCGTTCCTCAGCCGCGTCAAGCGGGACAAGACGATGCTGCTGCTGGCCTTGCCGGGGGTGCTGTACCTGCTGATCTTCGTCTACATCCCCCAGTTGGGGAACATCATCGCGTTCCAGAACTACATCGCGTTCCAGGGCTTCGACAGCCCGTTCGTGGGGTTTGACAATTTTCGGCAGCTCTTCGCCACGCCGCAGTTCTGGAACGCCGTCAACAACACCATCCAGATTTCGCTGCTGCAGCTCATTCTCTACTTCCCGGCGCCCATTGGCCTGGCGCTGGTGCTGAACGGCCTCATCAGCACCGGCCTGCGCCGCTTCGTGCAGAGCGTGGTGTACCTGCCGCACTTCATTTCGTGGGTCATCATCGTGGCGCTGTTCCAACAGATGCTCGGTGGCACAGGCCTGGTCGCAAACCTTATGCGTGCCGTGGGACTGCCCGCGACAAATTTCCTGGGGGTACCAGCCCTGTTCAAATGGATGATGACCGTGCAGGTGATCTGGAAGGACACGGGCTGGGGAACCATCATCTATCTCGCTGCACTGTTGAGCATCGACGCCACACTCTATGAGGCGGCCGCGGTGGATGGCGCCGGGCGCTGGCGGCGCTTCCTGCACGTCACGCTGCCTGGACTCGTCGGCATCACCATCCTGCTGCTGATTCTGCGACTGGGGACCATCCTGAGCGTCGGTTTCGAGCAGATTCTGCTCCAGCGGGACGGCGTGGGCGAGCAGGCAGGTGAAGTGCTGGACACGTTTGTCTACTACTACGGCGTAGCCGGAGGGCAGTGGTCCCTGGCGGCCACGGCCGGGCTGATCAAGGGCATTGTTGGGCTGGTCATCGTGCTGGGTGCCAACAAGGTCGCCCACGTGTTCGGCAGCGATGGGGTGCTGTCGTGATGCAGGCAGTGCGCCCACCCTGGATGGAGCGGCCCTCGCGGCTGAGCAACGCGGGCAAAGCGGTGCTGCTGGCCGTCGTTTGCATCATCGTCATCTACCCCTTCTTGAGTGTCATCGCCACCAGCCTGGCGAACCAGGAGGATGTGACCAACGGTGGCGGCATGGTGCTGTGGCCGCAGCATCCATCGCTGGCCGCGTACAAGACCATTTTCAGTGGCGGCGCTGTGGCCAACTCGCTGTGGGTGAGCGTCGGCATCACCGTGGTGGGCACGCTGGCCAGCGTCACAGTCACCGCCATGCTGGCCTACTCCATCAGCCGGCCAATCGTAGGGGGGCGGGTCATTCTGGTGATGGCGCTGCTCACGCTGCTGTTCCCGCCGGGCATCATCCCCAGCTACCTCATGGTGAAGCAGCTTGGCCTGCTGAACACCTACGCCGCGCTGATCGTGCCAGTGGTGCTGAACGCGTTCAACCTGGTGGTGCTGCGCCAGTTCTTCATCAACATCCCCCAGGAGCTCACAGACAGCGCCCGCATGGATGGTGCCGGCGACGTGACCATCCTGCTGCGCATAGTGCTGCCGCTGTCCAAGGCCGTGCTGGCCGTGATCGCCTTGTTCTATGCCGTGACGACATACTGGAACTCATTCTTTCAAGCGCTGCTGTACATCAATGACAACGCCAAGTGGCCCCTGCAACTGGTGGCGCGCGCCTATGTGCTGCAGGGCTCACCGATTTTGGGATCGGTCGCGTACTCCGTGGGCGGCGGACCACCCCCACCGCCAACGCAAGCCATCCAGATGGCGGTAGTAGTCGTGGCCATCCTGCCCATCCTGGTGGTGTATCCCTTCTTGCAGAAGTACTTCACGCAAGGCGTGCTGAGCGGCGCAATCAAAGGTTGACGCTGGCGGTGGCCACAATCAGCAATCAGCCGGGCCAAGCCATCGCCTGGTTTGACCAACAGCCCAGCGCCCCCTATAGTCTCCCAGTACGGCGCATTCGTCTAGCGGCCTAGGACGCAGCCCTCTCAAGGCTGAGATCACCGGTTCGAATCCGGTATGCGCTACCACCATTTTGAGCACGACCTGACGCGTATCGTCAAGGTTGTCAGGTGCGTTGTCAGGTCCGCTCCACGGCATTGTCGAGCTGACCCGCGGCAGCCTCTTCAAACCCGGCGTCGCTTGGCTATGTGTGTCCAGGGTCATGTTGATGGTGCTGTGCCCGAGCATGTCGGACACGACCTTCACATGAACCGCGGCCAGCAGCAGCGTCGCTCCGGTGTGCCGCAGATGCCTAGCCTTCTCGATGTCCGCCGGTAGTCATGCGCGCAGCTTCACTCGCCAATGATCGCGTTCAGTACCGACCGTCCAATTTGTAGCCCTCGACGGTGCTAGCCTCTTGGGGGTCATGGTCACATCGGCCAGCCACTGCTCCAGGAAGCTGCCGACAGTACAGCAAGTAACAAGGTTGAAGCCGAACATGGGCAGAGGTCAGCGAACGCCTGCCCCGTGCTGGATTCTGCACGTGTTCACAGGCCGTTTATGTCCTCGACACGTGTTCGCCGTTACCGTCTAACAATGAGCATCGAGTCGTCGCTGCCGCCTGAGTCCATGGCTGCGTCGGAGGGCACGAGGACCGGGGTCCCAACCTCCGGACTCAGCAGTAAAGAAGCCGCTCGGCGCCTAGTCTCGTTCGGCCCGAATGTGGTGGTGCCGAAGCAGCGCTCCCACGGCCTGAGACGCTGGCTGCAGATGATGGCCTACGCGATGGTCATCCTGCTGGTCCTGGCAGCGCTCATCTATGCCGCCCTCGGGGCGGTCAAGGATGCCATGTCGATTGCCCTGGTGCCGATTCTTGCGGTCGACGTCCTCCTCGAGGGCCGGGGCGAGCGCACGTTGGACAAGCTGCGCCAGCTCACCGAGCCCAAGGTCACAGCCTTGCGCGACGGTTCGTGGGCGTCGCTGGCCGTCGAACTTCTGGTGCCAGGCGACGTCATTCGCGTGCAGGAGGGCGACATCCTGCCAGCCGACTGCCGGTTGCTGCAAGGCTCTGACGTCATTGCCGATGAGTCGGCGCTCACCGGCGAGTCTGTGCCGGTGCCTGACAAGGCACGGGTCACTGCCGCGGTGACCGGGGCAGACGCGTTCGCCCGTATCCGTCCAGCGGAGAAGCTGGCGCTGGTACAACACCTCAAAGCTCTCGGCCACACCGTAGCTATGACCGGCGACGGCATCAACGATGGACCGGCGCTCCGGGCGGCCGATATTGGCGTGGCCATGGGTCTGCGCGGCACCGAGGTGGCCCGCGAAGCGGCCACGATGGTCCTCCTGGACGACAACTTCAGCACCATCGTTGCCGCGGTTCGCGAGGGCCGCCGCATCTTGCTCAACGTCCGGCGAGCGTTCGGCTACCTGGTCGCCTTCCATATTCCTATCCTGTTGGCGGCCATCGCGGCGCCGCTGGCCGGGCTGCCACTGTTGCTCGAACCCATTCAGCTGGTCTGGCTCGAGCTGGTTGTCCATCCGGTTTCCTCGCTGGCCTTCGAAGGCGACGAACCTTCGCCTGAGATCATGCGGCAGCCGCCACGGCAGCGAGACGCCCCGTTGATCGAGAACAACCGGCTGTTGCTTTCCGTCGTGTGCGGGTTGGGCTCCTTCGTTGTCGTTTGGCTTGGCTACACCTGGTTCTCGGCGCACGGCTGGCCGGAGGCGCTAGCGCGCAACCTGGCGTTCACCGCCCTGGTGCTGGGTCAGGTGGGACTGGTCCTGGCCGAGCGTTCGGAGGGGCGCTTTCGCATGGCCGCTGGCAACGGCAACCGCCGCGTGCCGGTCCTTCTGGGTCTCACGGTCCTGTCGACGTTCCTACCAGCCATTCCCGGAGCCCCCGCGTTCCTCCATCTGCAGCCGTTGAGTCCCCGTGAGTGGCTGCTGGCCGCCGTCCTCGCTCTCGCGACCGGCCTGTGGGCGGAGCTGGTGCACGTGGTGGGTGCCGTTGTCCGGCGTTGGCGACCGGTGCTGCCGACCGGTGCTGCCGACCGACCTTGAAGTTGCACGTCGCCCACAAGGAGAACGGCCATGATGGATTCCGGACCCGGATAGGCGCGCGGCACGGAATCGACGCCGTCATGGCGGTTACCCAGCGGGCGGGTGCGGCTTCCGCGTTTTCACTGCCCCACTTTCTGTCCATGGAGCACAGGGCGCACTTTGCTGAGCGTGGGCGGGATCGCCTGTCTCGACCCTGTTCGCCAGCTTGGACCGATCGAGAACTCCAAGGTGCCGGCCAGCTGCCCGAGGACGGCCACCATCCAATGGCTGGTGGCAACGGTGGTGGCTTTCGACCGGGCGACGACCTTGCTGGTTGGGTAACTACCCTGTCGCGAGTCTTCGCGCTGACGCTTACCATCACCGTCGCCAAGACCCTCACCTTGACGAGCCCGCAAACAGGGCCGGTGGCCCGTGACCCAGCGCAGCCCTCGCCGTTGTCGTCTTGTTTATCGCGCTGTTACGCGCTGGCAACAGCCAGGAACGTACGCTCCAAATGGAGGTTTGGATGACTTTAGTCGCTGTTACACAGCCGCCGTCGGTGGCCATTCGGTTCGGCGTCCCGGAGGACGAGGCGGGCGCTGGGGCGTTGTGGCAGGATACCGGAGCACGCGCTGTGCCAGAAGGCGCACCGGCCGCGCGGCTGGTGGCAAGCGACCCAAGGACCGGCCGGCTTCTGGGCGTCGCTGAGTATTTCCGCGCATTTCCGCCAGAAGATGCCATCGGAGCTGTAGCGGTGCTGCCCAGTGAGCGGCGCCGCGGAGTCGGCACTGCCCTCCTGCAGGCGCTGGCTCGTCATGCGCTGCGGCAAGGAAAACGCAACCTGGCTGGGTTCGTCGCTGAGGACGACGTCGCCACCTGGCACCTGCTCCGCTCGGTTGACATCCCGCTGCGTGTGTACGACATCGACGGCGGCTTTTACGTAGAGCTGGACCTCGTCTCGCTTATGCGCGAGCCATCCGAGCAGCGGCCTCAACCACTGGTCGTGCGCGAGAGCGTGGCCCCCTACTGATGGCCATCGCTTCCTCGGCGGCCCGGGCCTCAGGTGGTCCGACCGAGGACATCCGTCCCTTCTCGGTCCACCGCCTGGGGATCGTCATGAGGCCGAAGACGGATGAGCCATCCGAAAGCGAAGGTGTGACCAACCCGGCCTGCGTTCGCGGCCCGGATGGCGAGCTGTATCTCTTTCCCCGCCTCATCGCCAAGGGGAACTACTCGCGTATCGGCATCGCTCGGGTTCAGTTTAATGCCGAAGGCAATCCAGCGGGTGTGGAACGGTTGGGCATCGCCCTCGAGCCCACGGAGCCTTTCGAAAGAAACCCGTTCTCGGGCGGTGGTTGTGAGGATCCGCGTATCACGTTCTTGGAGCCCTTCGGCCGCTATGTGATGACGTACACCGCGTTCTCGGCTTACGGCCCGCGGATCGCCGTGGCTACGTCTCGCGACCTGTTCACCTGGGAGCGTCACGGCCTGGTACGTTTCAGTCCGGCTGACTCCATGGATTTCAACGCGACTGACAACAAGGACGCTGTGATCTTTCCCGCCATCCTTCAGGATCCGCGCGATGGCGTGCCGTCGGTGGCCATGATTCACCGCCCGTTGTTTCGAGGGTTGGCATCACAGCACGTGCAGTGCGGAGCACCTTCAAGGCCGGTTGTTGCCCGAGCAAACGAGGCCCAGCGGGTGCGCCACCAGAGCATGTGGGTCTCTTACTGCCATCAACCGCAACAGCTCGGCCAGCTGGTGAACCTGCATTCACACCACCGGCTGATGTCGCCACGCGCTTCGTGGGAGCGTGTGAAGATCGGCGCTGGAACTCCACCGCTGCTGACCCACCTGGGCTGGCTCGTCATCTACCATGGTGTGGCGGCCCACGAAGGGCCGCACCGCTACTTCCGCTACTCGGGCGGGGCAGTGGTGCTCGATGCCGAGCGGCCGGAGCGGATTCTGTATCGCTCTCGCCATCCACTTCTCGACCCACGAGACGAACCGGAGGCCGCCTGGCCCAGGCCATTTGTGTTCCCAACGGGTATCGATCGCCGGACCGACCTGGGTGACCCGCACCGGGTCGATGTCTACTACGGCATCGCCGACAGCAGTATTGGCGTCGCGACGCTGCGCTTGCCACCCACCCTGCCGGAGCCCAAAGAAGAGCTCGATGAGCTGCGGGAAGCGCCCATCAGCTAGAAGTTCGGCCGGAAACCTGCCGCGGCGGCCGGGGTGGGGTTCCTCCAGAGCGCCGATTGAGCTCGCCAACTGCAGCGACAGGGGATCGGCTGAGGGCCGCCAATGGCTTTCCGGCCGAACTTCTAGGCTAGGCGCAACGGGATTTTCGAACGCGCCGTTAAGCCGAATGAGAGGCGGCACTGCGCCGCGTATGCCTTCGCGAGATGGCCCAGCCCGAGCCGCTCGGTGAGAGTCAACCCCAAGGTGGCGCACGCATCGAAGGCCAGGTGTCGCTGATTCGCCTTCGCCCTACCAGGCTCCAACACGGCCAGCGCTCGCGGGATGACCTCGATGCCGAAGCGAACGTCTTCGGGCCCTTTCAGGCGCCACCCGAACGCCGTGGGCCGACGCCCGCTGTTGGCGAATCGTCGCCAGAGCGAAAGCGGTCGTGCTCCAAAGTACCTCGATGAGTCCCGCGGGCGTGCGGCTAGCCGCCTTGGTCTCTCCGTGGCGGCGTTGCCGAATGTTGACGCCGCG